>CAIWCT010000136.1 GCA_903911225.1 uncultured delta proteobacterium | reverse complement strand
TTGAAGTACGTGGCGGTCGCCCACACATTCTTGAAAAGACCGTACTGGAGCTGGACTTTCGGCCCCTTGACACCCGTGCGGCCGTCCCAGGTATCGCTGTCGGGGAGAAAATCAAGCCAGGCATTTTGTTCGAGTTTTGCGTAGCGGGCCGAAAACTGCCATTCATTGAGTTTGGTGACCTTCTCATAGCCGAACTTGACGCCATACACTAAGCCCGTATCCTGGCCGCCGTTGGCTTTCGAGTTCTTTTCCCACTCGCCGAATACGGCTGCAAACGGCAGATACGTAAGCGGTATCTTAGTGCCCAGTTCACCGCTGAGCGTAACGCAGTTAAAGTCATACTTCAGCGTTCCGGGATGCTGCTCATTAATGGCGTGCAGGGTATTGGTTTTTGCCGACCAGGCGGCAAAGGTGTGATTTTTTACATTATTTGACTGCATGTAGGAAACGGCGTTTTTAAAGTACGCATCGCCGAACTTTATTTTGCTGCCCGGCTGGAACACGAACACGGACGGATCGTTTTCATCATTGGGCAGTTCATCAAGAACAAGCCAGCCCGTATTCAAAAACAGATCAATGTTTGGTGATGCCGCATAGGTAAACTGCGCAGCCACGCCTTCGGGATTAATGTCATAATCCCAGAAAGTGTCTGTCGGGAGCCACAGCGGATTACTAAACTTACCGGCGAGCAGCGTTACCCAGCTGAAGGGTTTATATTTGGCATAGGCATAATCAACACGCAGATCGCCTTTTGAAAACTCATTGCCGTAGGTCTGATTGGTCGAGCGCGGATCATCCGAGCCGCTGGCAAACCCAAAGCCGATTTCCATATTGTTAATTTCATCCAACTTTGTAACAACGCCCAGGCGGAGCCGGTAACGGTAGCGCTCTCTTTGCGTGTAACCGGTTACATCACGGTCGATGTTTTCATAGCGCAGCCGCAAATCGCCTTTTATCTCCATCCTGCGCACCCAGGCGGGAATTTCTCCGGCAAACAGGCTCGGATTATCCTTCTTTATGGCATCTTTTGTGCCTTTTATGACTTCGGCGCGTTCCTTATCCTTCTCCTGCCACTGGGCATCCTGGACTTCCTGCAACACCTCGGTGGCTTCCTGCTTGTTCAGCACGCCCTTTTTCACCAGTTTATCCACTAAAATATCAACTTCGCTGGCCCGCGCAGCGGAAAATGCTGCACAGACAACCAGAGCACAACCTACACCTATTGCGAGTAATCGTTTCATAATAGTACGCCTCCTTTCAGTAGTATTTCCGTATTATTTTTTTGCAGCAAGGGAGAACAGAATACTGAACGGAGTCGGCTGGGTGACAACGCCCTCAATATTTCTCATCAGAGCCGTAACAAAACCAAACCCGTACATCGAGTTCAGGGTGATGGCTTTTACTGCCTTCTGCGGCGTCGTAAAATTTAAGCTGTAAAAAGAGTTCGCGGCAAGTTTTCCGCCAATCGGATAGGAGAACCCGATAAGGGAATAATCTATGTACGCGCCAAAGGTAATCGTAGCCGACGTGCTGAGCGTTATGGTCAGAACACCGCATTTTGTTGCAGGCGTTGTCGAATTATCTGCGACGGCAACAAACAGAAACGCCTCATAATTGTCGAAGCCATTCAGATCAAATGTATCATTTAAATAGAATTGCCGCGTCGCATCATGGCCGGGCTTTAAAACAACAACCTCCGGCAGGCCGTTAAACAACCCCGCCTGTGCTGAACCGCCCGTAACCAGAAGAGCCAATGCAACACATACTGCTGTAAATAATTTTATTGCTTTTCTGTTTCCCATAACTTTTGCCTCCCTTTCTTCTCCATAAATAAGTTCGTTACTCTTGTTGCCGTTGTGGCACGTTATGGGGGGATTCTAGCCCTGCTTTGTTAACCTCTTTTAAACTTTCAGTTAATAGTATGTTAAACTTCGGTTAAGTCTGAGGAAGCTTTCTGTTAAGATTCGGTTAATTTTTTCAGAAGACCGGGGAGCTAAAGCTTGACTTCACAGGCTGAAAACATGCATAATAAACAGTCTCGGCGCTTGGCGAACAAAGTCCCAGTTGGTTTTCACATTTAAAATTAGATGTTGTAGGCACCCTCCCCTTCATCCCCTCCCATCAAGGGAGGGGAAAGACAGGCTCCCTCGCCCCTTGTGGGAGAGGGTTGGGGTGAGGGGGCCTATAAAATCAAATGCGAAGGCCAACTAGTCATAAATTCCGGTGCGCACATAGAGCCCCAAAGTCCCGCAACATTTTAACTCAAGGAGACCAGATACATGGACGGTCATATTTACAAATCATTCGACAAAGAACTGCATGATTTAAAGGAGCGGCTGCTGCTGGTGGGCGGCCGGGTTGAGCGCGCCATACGCGATGCAATTCAGGCCCTTGAGGAGCGCAGTTCGGAAACCGCCCAGAAAATCATCGCCGACGACGATTTTATTGACAACGAAGAGATCGAAATAGACGAGTTCTGCCTACGCCTGCTTGCGCTGCGGCAGCCCGCGGCGCGCGACCTGCGCTTTATCACCACGGCCATAAAAATCAACTACGACCTTGAACGCATCGGCGATATGGCCGTTAATATCTCCGAGCGGGTGCTTGAACTAAATAAAGAGCCTCAGCTGAAGCCCTATATAACCCTGCCGCAGATGGCACTGAGCGTGCAGCAGATGCTCAGAGACAGCTTGAACTCTTTTGTAAATGAAGACCCCATTGCGGCCCGGGCAGTCGTTGAAGAAGATGAAAAAGTCGATCATGCCCTGAACCAGATTTATCACGAACTGGTGAACTTAATGGCAAAGGACTATGGCTGCGTGCCGCGGGCCACACGGCTGCTGTTTATATCAAAATATCTCGAGCGCATCGCCGACCATGCCGTCAACATAGCCGAACTGGTTGTTTTCATGGTTGAAGGCAAAATAATGCGGCATCTCAGGGACACCCAGGAGGTATAAGAGCCTGATGAGCATATGCAGGGCACTTCTACTAACGGTGATGGTTCTGGGAGCGATAGGCTGCGGCGGCGACTCTACGTCCAAGGCCATCTACAACAAACACATCGTCAATATCGCCGGGTCCACATCGGTCATGCCGTTTACGGAAAAGCTGGCCGAACATTTCATGGTTGAGCAGCCGACCTTCAGGGTGAATGTGCAGTCCGGCGGCTCGACAGCGGGCATACAGGCCTGCATGAATAAAACCGTCGATATTGGCATGAGCTCACGCGAGTTAAAACCAGACGAAAAAACGCTCCAGGAAATAACGATCTGCCTGGACGGCATTGCCATCGTGGTGCATCCCGATAATCCCGTGACCAGCCTGAAGCTTTCCCAGGTCCGCGATATTTTTAGCGGAAAAATAAAAAACTGGAAGGAGCTTGGCTGGCTCGACCGCAGAATCGATGCGGTGACGCGCGAGGAAGGCTCGGGCACGCGCGGTGCTTTTGAAGAACTGGTGATGCACAAAGATTTCATCGACGACGGCATCATGGTGCAGGATTCAAACGGATCGGTGAAAGAAGTGGTTGCCACAGACCCGTATGCCGTCGGGTATCTATCGCTCGGGATGGTCGATACGCGCGTGTCAGCGGTCAACATCGATGATGTCAAGCCCACAGCCGACGCCATTAAAAAAAAGCAGTATAAAATCGTCAGGCCGTTTCTCTATCTCACAATGGGAACTCCCACCGGCGATGCAACCACGTTTATCAACTATGTGCTGTCAAAAGACGGCCAGCTTATTTTGAAAAAGGAAGGGCTGATTCCGGTCAATGAGTCCAAGTAAAGCAGTGCTCAAAGAGCGCATCATCAAGCAGATACTTACGGCGTGTGCCTTCTCATCGCTGCTGTTCCTGTTTCTTATTTTTGCCTTCATACTGGTAGAAGGCCTGCCGCTGTTTTACAAGGTGGGAGTCAAAAACATTGTTTTCGGCATGAAGTGGGCACCCACCAAGGGCCTTTTCGGCATCTTCCCCATGATCGTTTCATCGTTTCTGGTGACCTTCGGCGCCTTGTTCATCGGGGCGCCGCTGGGCCTCGGATGCGCGATCTACCTTGCAGAATACGCAGGCAGGCAGCAAAAATTGTTCCTAAAGCCCGCACTTGAACTGCTTGCAGGTATTCCGTCAGTCGTCTACGGCTTTCTGGGCGTTATCTATATTGTTCCCTTCATCAGACAATTTATCGGCGGCTCGGGTTTTTCGCTGCTTGCCACGTCAATCGTGCTGGGGATTATGATTCTGCCCACGATCATCAGCATTTCCTATGATGCCCTTACGAGCGTGCCCCGCAGCTACCGGGAAGGCGCACTTGCCATGGGCTCAACCCAGTGGCAGAGCACCAGCCGCGTGGTTATCCCTGCGGCAAAATCAGGCATACTTGCAAGCTGCATTCTCGGCATGGGACGCGCCGTAGGGGAAACCATGGCCGTGATCATGGTGGCGGGCAATGCCCTGAAAATCCCCACAGACATGCTCGATCCCCTGCGCACGCTTACCAGCAACATAGCCCTTGAGCTTTCCTACGCCAGCGGCGACCACAGGATGGGACTCTTTTCAACCGGCGTGGTGCTGCTGAGCATTATCATGGTGCTGAATTACCTGGCCAACTTCGTCATCAGAAGGACGGTGATTAAATGAGAATCAATCCGCGCCTTATCGACAAGCTGGTCAGCCGTACGCTCAGCATGCAGGCATACTTCACTGTCGGCATACTCGTTATCATCGTGTTCATAATATTTGTCAAAGGCATTTCCAACTGCGGCCTGTCATTCATGCTTACCTACCCGGAAGACATGGGCCGCCATGGCGGCATTTTCCCCGCCATCATCGGTACGCTTTTCCTCGTGGCGCTTTCCATTCTTTTTGCAACACCTCTGGGCATTGGTACCGCCATCTACCTGACCGAATACACGAAAGAGTCGCGCTTCACCAGTATCATCCGATTCGGCGTCGAGTCGCTGGCAGGCATACCCTCGATCATTTACGGCCTGTTCGGGTTCATTTTTTTCGTCATCAAGCTGGGCATGGGCTGGTCGCTGCTGGCGGGCGCCTTTACCATGACCATTATGATTCTACCGACCATCATCCGCACCAGCGAGGAGGCCATCAAGGCGGTGCCCAAAAATCTGCGCATCGTGAGCCACTCGCTCGGGGCCACCAAATGGGAAACAACGGTTAAAGTGGTGCTGCCGTCAGCTGCACCCGGCATCCTGACGGGTATCATGCTGAGCATCGGTCGGGCAGTAGGGGAAACAGCAGCAGTTATTTTCACCATGGGCAGCTCGCTGCGCCTGCCCACATCGCTTATGGATTCGGGCCGTACCATGGCTGTACATTTCTATATTCTTGCACGTGAAGGTATCTCCATGGAAAAGGCCTATGCAACGGCTCTTGTGCTCGTGGTGAGCATTCTGGCAATAAATATTCTTGCCTATTACACAATGAATAAAGTCACATCGAAGTATTCATAAAAAACATATTTAGCTGGTTTAATTAGTTTCATTAGCTTGATCGGTTGAAATGGAATCAAAAATTCGCGCAGAAAATCTCAGCCTATGGTTCGGTGATGCACCGGTGCTTAAAGGCATCGACCTTGAGATATATAAAAATATGATCACGGGCCTCATGGGGCCAGCCGGCAGCGGCAAGTCGACGCTTATATCGCTTATAAACCGAATGATCGATTTTGAAGACAAGGTAAAAATTCAAGGCAGCCTGTCCATAGACGGGGAAGATATTCTGGGAAAATCTGTTGATGTGGTGGGTCTGCGACGCCGGGTGGGCACTGTGTTTGCCGTACCGCTGCCGCTGCCGCGCTCCATTTTTGAAAATATCGCCTATGGCCCGCGCCTGAAGGGCATAACAAAAAAAACCGACTTGCAGGATATTGTTGAAGCGAGCCTAAAAAAAGCGGTGCTCTGGGAAGAGGTGTATGACCGTCAGCAGACCTCGGCATTAAAACTCTCGGGCGGCCAGCAGCAGCGGCTCTGCCTGGCCCGAACCCTTGCGCTGCAGCCTGAAATTATTCTGCTGGATGAGCCCTGCTCGGGCCTTGACCCCATATCAACGGCCAAAATCGAAGAGGCCTTAAACGAGCTCAAAAAGGACTTTACCATCATCCTGGTATCCAACAACACCAAGCAGATCGCCCGCGCCACGGACTTTTCCGCATTCTTCTACATGGGCGAACTGGTTGAGTTCGGGGCTACGGATAAAATTTTCACCAACCCGTCCATCAAAAGAACTGAAGATTATATCCAGGGAAAATTCGGATGATGCTCGACTGCGCCCTTAAAACAGAAAAGCTAAATCTCTATTACGGCGCCTTTCACGGGCTGAAGGATGTCGACTTCTGCGTCTACCGCAATGCCATAACCGCCCTTATCGGGCCGTCGGGCTGCGGCAAATCAACGCTGCTGCGCTGCTTTAACCGCATGAACGATCTCATCGACGATGTGAAGGTGACCGGCTCTATTTTTGTTAACGACCGGCCAATTGACAGCATCGACATTATCGAGCTGCGAAAAAACATTGGCATGGTGTTTCAGCGGCCCAATCCCTTTCCGTTTTCCGTGCAGGACAATCTCCTCTACGGGCTCAGGGTGCACGGCATCCCGAAACGGCAGCACGCCGAAATTGTGGAGCGGTGCCTCAAGTCTGTTGACCTGTGGGACGATCTTAAGGACAAGCGCCATACATCTGCCATGAATCTTTCAGAAGAGATGAAGCAGCGCCTGTGTATCGCTCGGCTGCTCACCGTGGAGCCGCAGATCATTCTTCTGGACGAGCCCTGTTCAGCCCTTGACCCTATTGCCACCCTGAGAATCGAAGAGCTGATGATCGAGCTGAAAAAAGACTATACCATCCTGATCGTTACCCACAATATGCAGCAGGCTGCCCGCGTATCGGATCATACGGGATTCATGCTGCTGGGGGACCTTATCGAGTTCGGCGATACTTCCAAAATATTTACCGCGCCCTCAGATAATCGGACTGACGGCTATATTACCGGCCGCTTCGGCTGATGCCAGGGGCCGGTTCAATGCCATGCCTGCAGCCGGCCTTCGCCCATAAGGGCAGTACACATAAAGGCCCGCATGAATTTTCTCAAGAAACTTGTCAAACAAACCCTGCTCTGCTATACATATTCAACGCCGAAAGGCGCTTATCTTGCCCGAGAGACACGCTGCCATGCAGCTTGCTTTGTAGCCCTCGCTCGAACAACCACACGCTGGAGGAGAAAGACATGGGATTCAGCCTGCTTCCCAGAGAGCACCAATTTTTTGACCTGTTTGATAAAATGGCCGATGCATCAGTGGATGCTGCACGATTATTCAAGCAGTTTGCCGCGGAGGGCACCTTTGATGAAGCAGCAAATGAGAAAATGCGGGCCATCGAGCATCTCTGTGATGACATAACCCATGAAATCATCGATAAGCTGAACCGAACCTTCATTACCCCTTTCGATCGGGAAGATATTTATGCGCTTGCGCACCGGTTCGATAGCGTCGTTGACATCATTCACGCCATAACCAAGCGCCTGCTTCTCTACAATCTGCATAACAGCGTAAGTAAAGACCTTATCCGATTCTCCGAGCTTATCGAGCAGTCGGTAAAGTCCCTCGCCGCTGCCGTTCGCGGGCTGCGCAATCTCAAAAACGTAAAAATCATTTCAGAAGCCTGCATTGAAATAAACCGGCTTGAAAATCTGGGCGATCAGCTCCGGGACGAAACTATCGGCAAACTTTTTGACAACAGCTTCGATCCTCTATATATCATCAAATGGAAGGATATTTTCCAAGATGCGGAAAGGGCCCTTGATCAGTGCGAAGATGTTGCCAATGTTATTGAATCAATTATGGTTAAACAGGCATAGCCGCCATGACACTCTGGCTCATTTTTCTGATCTTTCTGGCGCTGCTGTTTGACTTCCTGAACGGCTTCCATGATTCGGCCAACTCAATCGCCACCGTTGTTTCTACGCGCGTCCTAACCCCGCGGCAGGCGGTTATCTGGGCCGCTTTTTTCAATTTTATCGCTTTTCTCTTTTTCGGGCTCCATGTTGCAGGCACTATCGGTAAGGGTATTGTAGAACTCTCGGTCATTGATGCCGACATAATCTTTGCTACCCTGATAGGGGCCTGCCTGTGGGATGTGCTGACCTGGTATCTCGGACTTCCCACAAGCTCGTCGCACGCGCTCATGGGAGGCCTCATAGGCGCAGCTGTGGTCAAGGCCGGCACAGGCTCGCTTATCTGGCCTGGCATTATCAAAACCGTCGCCTTCATTTTTATATCACCCGTAATGGGGCTGGTGCTCGGGCTCATGCTGGGCACGGCGGTAAGCTGGATATTCCGACGCAAGTCGCCCCGGCAGGTTGATAACCTCTTCAGGCGTGGCCAGCTTGTGTCGGCGGCGCTTTACAGCCTTGGTCACGGAGGCAATGATGCGCAAAAAACCATGGGTGTCATCGCAGGCCTTCTTTTCAGTGCGGGACTTTTGGGCAACACTTTTTATATACCCTTCTGGGTAGTCCTATCCTGCCAGGCAGCCATAGCCTTGGGCACCATGTTCGGTGGCTGGCGCATCGTGAAGACCATGGGCCAGAAGATTGCAAAACTTAAGCCCGTGGACGGCTTCTCCGCTGAAACCAGCGCTGCCATAAGCCTCTTTATCGCATCGGCTTTCGGCATCCCGGTGAGCACAACCCACACCATCACCGGATCCATCATGGGCGTTGGGTCGCTGCGCCGTCTTACGGCCGTTCGCTGGGGCGTGGCGGGACAGATTGTATGGGCCTGGATTCTTACCATACCGTGTGCAGCCACCATGTCTGCACTGATATATATCATCGCCAGATAATAAAGCAGAATTCAGAAGCCGGTAGTCAGTAGAAAAAAATTTACTTTTTGGTTTTGAATTTTTTATTCTGAATTCTGATGGTTTCGCACAAGTCGTCACCCCGGTGAAAACCGGGGTCCAGTGCTTTTTAAGTATCTGAAATTCCTGGATACCGGCTTTCGTATGACGATTTTGTTGAATTTTCGACTTTTTTCGAGAGTGTCAATTTTGACTACTGTCTTCTTGTCCAACGTTTGCAGGAGAGTGCATATGAAAATTCCAGGCGCTGTTTATGCCATCATAGCCGGTGCATTTATTCTGGCAACAGGCTTCACGTCCGTTGCATTTTCGCAGGACTGGCGTGCTCTAAACCCCGGCGGAGCGCAAGAATATTCTTTTAATGCTATCAGCGGCACTGTCGAGGGCAACCTGTATGCCGTCGGCAGCGGCGGCATCATATGGAGCCTGCAAAATAACAGCTGGGCACAGATGCCAAGCGGCACGACGGTAAACCTAAATGGCGTCTGGTGCAGCCCCGAGGGGACAGTATATGCCGTTGGAAACGGCGGCACCATACTGCGGCTGCAGGCCGGTATCTGGGCAGCCATGCCAAGCGGCACAACAGTAAATCTCATTGGTATTTACGGCAGTCCGGACAGCGGCACATTTATAGTGGGCAACGGGGGCACCATACTACGGCTCCAGACAGACAACTGGACACCCATGCAAAGCGGCACCTCGGCCAATCTTAGCGCTGTGTGGGGCTGTGGCTGCACAGGGCTCTATGCCGTTGGCAACAGCGGCACCATACTGCGCATGAGGTCCGGGAGATGGACCGCCATGCAGAGCGGCACAAAGGCAAATCTCAAAGGAATCTGGGGCACAGCAGACACAGGTATTTTTGCCGTTGGCAACGGCGGCACGATTCTGCGGCTGCAGGGAAAAACATGGTCTTCCATGTTCGTTGGCCCGGTGACAAACCTTTCCGCAATATGGAGCAGCGCAGATGCCGGTACCTTTGCCGTCGGCGAAGGTGGAGCCATTCTGTATCTGCAGGGTGACAAATGGATTGCAATGAACACCGGCACGACGGCAACTATCAATGCCATCTGGGGCGGCCCGGAGGAAAGCGTTTTTGCTGCGGGCAATAAAGCATTCATTCTACGCTTGAATGAAACAAAACCATCAAATTAGAACAGTACTTGAGCTGAGCAGAGATTATGACTACAGGCATAGGACTACTTTCAGGCGGGCTTGACAGCATTCTAGCAGTCAAGGTGCTGCAGGCCCAGGGCATTCAGGTTGAATGCGTGTGCTTCGTGACCCCGTTCTTCGGCCCGGAAAAGGCCCATCTTGCAAACCGGCAGCTCTGCATCCCACTGCACATTGTCGATATCACAGACATACATCTTGAGATGCTTAAAAACCCGCGCTATGGCTACGGGAAAAACATGAATCCCTGCATCGACTGCCACGGCCTGATGCTGCGTGAAGCGGGCAGCCTCATGAAAAAGCTTTGCGCGCAGTTTGTCTTTACCGGCGAGGTGCTCGGCGAGCGTCCCATGTCGCAGAATAAAAATTCGCTCCGAAGCGTGGAGAAGCTCTCCGGCCTGCTGGGCTACATCCTGCGGCCGCTCAGTGCGCAGCTGCTGCCCGAAACCATACCGGAAAAAGAAGGCCTGGTGGATCGCTCGCGGCTGCTCAGCATTGAAGGCCGGTCCCGCAAGCCCCAGCTTGAACTGGTCGCAACATACGGCATCACGGAATTTCCCGAGCCTGCGGGCGGCTGCCTGCTCACCGATCCGGGTTACAGCAGGCGACTGCGCGACCTTATGCAGCGGGGGGTGGAGCTCTCACGGCGCAATCTTGAATTATTAAAAGTGGGGCGGCACCTGCTGCTGGATGATGGGACGAAAATCATCATCGGCCGCAATGAGGGGGAGAATGATAGAATCGATCGGCTGCAACAGCCCGGCGATGTCATAATCGTTATGAATAATGATATGCCCGGCACCACTATCCTCATACCTGGCGGCGGCGATGCTCCAGCCATCGCATTTGCAGCCTCTGCCTGCGTGCGCTACAGCTCTGCAAAACTTGAATCGTCAGCCCCTGTTTCCGTCACTATGGCCGACGGAACAAAAACAGTCATGCAGGCAGCCGCCTGCCCTCAGGAAGAAATCGTCCGCCGCCTTTTATAAGACAAACCTGCCTAGAACATTTTTTTATTACCGGTTTTGCTGCTCGAAAATCAGTGAACAATAGGAGCCTCCCATCCCCCAGACCATCCCGATAATACAATGTAATACTTTATATAATCTCAGGATTTCATACTATTCTTACTTAATCTAAAAAGAACAGTTCAAAAAAATAGCGGCCTCAAAACGATTTTCATGCTATTGTAAAAGTAAAAACAGTATTAGGAGTACCACCATGCATGCTATCGATGTTGCCCAGGCTCAACAACATTTGTCCGATTTGATTGACCAGACGCTCAACGGCGATGAAGTCATCATAACCAAGGGCGGCACACCAATTGTAAAACTCGTAGATGTCTCAAAGCATAAAAAACAGCGCCAATTCGGAACCGCCAAGGGCCTCATCAAAATCCCTGATGACTTCGACCTACCGCTTAAAGACTTCAAGGACTACATGTAATGCGGGCCCTTCTGGACACGAACTGTTTTCTGTGGTGCAATTACCGACAATGATAAGCTGAGTGCAGCGGCACGCTCGTTTATGGCAGACCTGGATAACTCGCTTTGCTTAAGCGCTGCCAGTCTGTGGGAAATCTCCATTAAAGTCAGTATCGGCAAGCTTGAACTATTACGGTCCTTTGACCAGCTCATCCCCGAACAGCTCGCAGTCAATGCAATTGACCTTCTACCGATTGAACCACCCCACCTGTCCCGATTAATCACCCTGCCGTTTCATCACCGTGACCCGTTTGACCGCTTAATAATAGCCCAAGCACAAACCGAAAATATCGCCATTGTCAGCAGTGATACAGCCTTTCAGAAGTATGACGTAAAGCTCATCTGGTAGCTCGGCGATCTTCTTGACATATGGGTACTCGGGCGGCGGCGATGCTGCAGCCATCGAATTTGCAGCCTCTGCCTGCGTGCGCTACAGCTCTGCAAAACTTGAGTCTTCAGCCCCTGTTGCCGTCACTATGGCCGACGGAACAAAAACAGTCATGCAGGCAGCCCCCTGCCCTCAGGAAGAAATTGCCCGCCGCCTTTTGTAAGGCAAAGCTGCTCCCGGGCATCTATTTAAAATAGCCCCAAATCTTTATCGCCGTTATTTCAGCCTGAGCAGCATCAGACAAACACCTTGTGCTCCACGCCGTTTTTTCCCGCTTTTTTAACTGCATCCATCAGCGAATCGGCCATTCTAATGGCATCGTCGGAGGTATCGGGCGGCTTGGAAAAAGTAACGGCGCCCATGCTGAAAGTTGTCGACCACGTATGCGCCAGCATCTCATTTTCAAGAGCAGTACGAAGCCTTGCAATAACGGACTCCGCAGCAGCATAGCCCGTTTCCGGCAGCAGACAGCCGAACTCGTCCCCGCCAAGCCTGCCGGTGGTATCGGTTTTTCTCAGAACGCCGGTAATTGTCACCACGCAGTGCCAGAGGGCAGAGTCACCCTCCTTGTGCCCAAAGGCTTCATTTACCTTTTTGAAATCGTCCAGATCAATATAGATAAGTGTAAAATGGCTGTTATATCTTTTTGCTCTTTCGATTTCGGCCTGCAGCAGCTCATAAAAGTATCGGGAATTGATTGCCGTGGTCACCGTATCATTTCTTGAAAATTTTTTTTGATTTTCCTGCAGCAGCCTCAGTGATGACAGCAGCACGACGAAGGCCAGAAGAAAGCCAAGCAGCAGGCTGCTGTTCCAGCAGGCAATAGCCATATGAGCTGAGTGTCCGCCCGGAGCAATATCTGCGGCCAGACAGACGGCGGCGCCGACCGCAGCCATAACAAAGCCCGGCTTTCTCCCGGCATACCAGGCTACAATTGCCACCGGAACCAAATAGAAGCATGCAAAGATAAGCTCAGTGGAAGCCACATAGTCCAGGTAGCCGACACCCGCCAGGAACCCGAGCGCAAGCAGTATCCAAAGCGAAATGCCCCATATTTTTGGCGCTTGCTGCATTGTTATAGCACTAGTCATTTTTTACCTCAAAAAATGGGGGCACATCCTCATCCTGACATTTCATGGTTACTGAAAAACCTCCTGTCAAGATAAAGAGCCCCGTTGATTCCCACCCGGGTCTGTCAATCCAACTTCAAGCCCGGCGTTTTCACTGACTATGGCGCAAAGATCCTGGTTGTCGCTGTAGTCGATCTGGATATCCACGAGCACCGGGCCGGCGGTGTTCAGTGCTTTGGTGAGCACGGGGGCCTGCCCCTTCATAATTATTTCACTATCTTGGATTTTGAATCCGGAATCTTTAATTTTTATCTCCAGGCCTTACTTCTCCGCCTTCTCCAGATCCCTGGTTGTATCCCGGGTTAGATCGGCGGTGAGAAAGTCAAGCGTGATCGGCAGGCCCATTTCAAGCATCGGAACATGCTGAATGCCTATCCTGACCTTGTGCAAAGCACATCCTATCACATGACCGCCATGCTGGCGGTCGGCAGTAAGAAAGTGCAGATGATAGCCCGGCGCGGTGATTGTCTCGATGAATAGCGGCGTAAAAAAACCGGCCATAGAGCCCTCTACATCATGGAAATCAAAAACAGGCTGGTTTTTTGTGGCTTCAACAAGAGGCGTATAATTTTCGGTTTTGGCAACGGCGCGGGTTTTTACACGCCTGAAGGTTCCATCGATACGAATGGCATAGAGCATATTGGCTGAAGGGATCAGCGTATCAAGCAGCATCTCGATATTTTTATACTCCTCAGTTCCCGCGATATCGTCAAAGGTATCAGGCCGGAAGAAGGTTGCGCAGGCAAAGGGCGACTGCTCGCCATCTTCGGCAATAGTTGCGGTGCCATCGGAGCGCACCTGATAGACAACCCCGTCGAGTACAACCATCTCGCCATCAAGATAATTGAAAGTACCAAGGCCGAAATCACCATGTTTTTTTATCTGGGCAACCGTGGTGTTTTCGACGTAGAATCCCTCAACCAGCGCATTGATGGGAGCTGAAAGATAAACGGCATTGCTCTTTTTCGGGGCGGAAAGCAGCTGGCGAAGTGCCCGCTGCACAATATCGGCTTCTGAAGAACCTGTGCGCAGAGCCTCCTGCCGGAGCTGCTGAAGCAGCTCATCGGGCAGAGAAATATCAAGATGCAGGTTTTGTTTATTCTGTTCTGTCATGAAGGGAGTATAGAAAGAGAAAGCCTGAGTGTCAAGCGCGAACCGGTTTGGCAATGATCGAGGGCAACATAAATAGCTTTACTCTAAAGCCTGTGATGCGTTAAAAAGAAGCATCATAACAGCAAAGGCAGGGCAGACATGCAGGTCTGCCCCTACGGAAAAATGCAATAAATACATACAGGAAGGTATCACATGCCAGCAAATGCTTCAGCCGATTGCATCAAGATGACCGTGCCCGGCGATATGTCCTATCTGCCCGTATGCCAGAGCTGCGTGCGCGCATTTGCAAAAAAGGTCGGCTTTGACGGCAGGGAGCTCTCCGACATCGAGCTGTCGGTGGAAGAGGCCGTGAGCAATGTAATCGAGCATGCCTTTGATCCACAGGAAGCAGAAACCTTCGACATTATCTGCCGCCGCATCCCCCTGGGGCTCATGATCGCCATAAAGGAAAAGGGCATTCCGTTTGATCCCGCTGCGCTGCCCCAGTATGACCCGGCGGCGCTTGCGCAGGATGAATCCGCAACCGGCCTGGGGCTATTCCTTATGAAAAAGGCCATGGACGAGGTATCATTCCACAATCTCGGGCCCGAGGGCAAGGAGACGCGCCTGATCAAATATCTGGGCGCTAAAAACATCCAGCAGTATTTCTCCCCTGAAGAGCTGAAGCCCCATGATGAGGCCACGCCGCAACAAACCGCACGTGTTCAAAAAATCGACTACGACGTGCGGCTGCTGCGGCCCGAAGAGGCCATAGAGGTTTCAAAATGCGCGTATAAATCACACGGCTATACATTTTTCGACGACCACATCTATTATCCCGAGCGCATTGTTGAGTTAAATGATACCGGCGAAATGATTTCTGCCGTAGGCGTTACCAAAGAAAATGTCTTCATGGGCCATGCTGCGCTGGTCTATCCGACGCCCGGCGCCCGGATCGCCGAATGGACCTTCGGCTTCGTGAACCCCGAATTCCGCAGCCAGGGCTTTCTGAAACGATCCTACGATTTTCTCATTGCTATGCCCAAGCGCCGCCCGCTTGCCGGCCTCTATTCTTACTGCGTGACCAATCATGTTATCTCTCAGAAGACCGTTGCTAAATTCGGCATTAATGACTGCGGCATACTGCTTGCCACAAGCCCTGCCACCTGGGAGTTCAAGGGCATTGAGAGCGACACCTCCCAGCGCATGAGCGTCGTGCTGAGCTTCAAGTATCCGGATACGCCCGAGCCCCTGACGATCTATGCCCCCGGGCAGCACCGCCATATGATTGAGCGGCTGTATGTACATATCGGGGCTCAGCATCGCTTTGCCGAGCCCGGCCCGGGGCAGGCCGCTCCGCAGCCCGTCGCATCGGTCATGGAGACCTCGGTCAACATGTCCGAGAGCTGCGCCGACATCACCATACGGCGCTACGGCAGCCAGGCCCCGCAGGAGCTGCGTGCGCTGGTCCGGGATTTGTGCCTGAAGCAGATCGCAACGCTCAACCTGTTCATAAGCCTTGAAGACCCTGCAACATTCTCCATGACCGCGGAATTTGAGAAGCTCGGTTTCTTCTTTGCAGGCATTCTTCCCTGTGGAGATATCGGCGATACGCTTATCCTGCAGTACCTGAACAATGTACCACTGAGCTATGAAAAGCTCGTGATTCATACCGATATGGCGCACGAGATCCTTGCCTATATCAAAGCCCATGATCCCAATGCCGCACTGTAGGCCTGCCTATGCCCGACACTAACCACGCAGATCTAGTGCTGCACGGCGGCGTGCTGTTTATCTCAGGCCCGACACAGCAGGGCTATGGCATTGCAGTCGGCGGCGGCAGAATTCTTTATGCCGGGCCCGATTCAGGCCTTGCCCCTTTCATCACCAAAGGCACCGAGGTCATCAACCTGCGCGGTCGTATGGTGCTGCCTGGTTTTTACGACTGCCACGCCCATCCGGTCATGGGCGGTCTTGATATGGCCGAGTGCAGCCTGCTCGGTCTATCATCTGCTGATGCATACGTGCATGCAGTAGGTGAGTATGCCCACAGGCAAGGCGATAGTGCCTGCATTCGCGGCAGCGGCTGGCTCTATACCTGCTTTCCACCATGCGGGCCGGATAAGGTGCTGCTTGATGCAGCCGTAGCAGACCGGCCAGTCTATCTCAAGGCAATCGACGGCCACACAGCCTGGGTAAACTCCCGGGCACTTGAGCTGGCGGGCATCACACTCGACACACCCGATCCTGCTGGCGGCCGCATTGAGCGCGACCCGGCAACAGGAGAACCAACCGGAACGCTTCGTGAACTCTCAGCCATACATATTGTGGAAGACCGCCTGCCGCCCTATACCCCGCAAGACTTTGTAAACGCCGCACGCGTCTTTCTGCACCAGGCAGCAAGGCTGGGCATAACCTCGGTCTATGATGCCATGGCCCTTCCTGAATATCTTGAGGCTTATAAGACTCTTGATAATGACGCTGCTCTTACCCTGCACACGCACTGCGCGCTTCTGTGCGATCCTGCGTCAGGCATTGGGCAGGCGCCGCGCCTTATCGAGATGCAAAAAAAGTTTTCAGGAACGAGGCTCCATGTGCCTGCGATAAAATTTTTTCTCGACGGCGTTGTCGAGGGGCACACGGCCCTGCTGCTTGAACCATATGCCGATAGGCCTCATTATAAGGGTGAAGCCATCTGGAATGAAAAGGTGCTGCACGAGACTGCGACTGAGCTTGACCGCTGCGGGATGCAGCTCAATTTTCACGCCGTGGGCGACGGGGCCGTACGCATGGCTCTTGATGCCATCGGCTATGCTGCGCAGAGAAATGACCGCCGTGGCAGCAGGCATCAGATCTCCCACTGCGATCTGATTGCTGATGATGATCTGCCGCGCTTTGCAGCCCTCGGTGTTATCGCCAATATGCAGCCCGCGGGGTTCTATAAAGATAAAAATTTCGACGCCAGCACTCTGCCCTTCCTGGGCCATGACCGGGCATACCGGCTCTACCGCATGAACAGTCTGCTGGACAGCGGGGCAATCATCACCTGCGGCAGCGACTGGCCCGTGGGGGGCGAGCTCATCAGTCTCAATCCGCTGGATTCAATTCAGATAGGCATGTCGCGGCTTGCGCTGCAGAAAGCGGCGGGTGATGAATATGCTCCTGCCGAGAGCGTCGACCTCTGGTCCATGCTTGATTTTTATACCGATCAGGCAGCCATGGCCTGCTTGCAGGAGCAGCAGACCGGTTCAATCGAGCCAGGGAAATTCGCCGATCTCATCGTGCTTGACCGCAATCTTTTCGAGGTGCCGGTGCAGGAAATCCACACAGCACGTGTGCTGCTGACGCTTGTGCAAGGGATGGCTGTTTTTGCAGATAAAGGACTGTAAGGCTAAGTACACATCATAAATAATATTTTGTTAATTAGTTACCGCAAACTGCTTAAGGCGTCTTTAACAAATCCTTTGATGTGGTTTCCATTAAAGTTTACTACATTTATTTCCAAAACAACGGCATCTTTGTTTAAAAACTCCGTATTCCAATTAATGTTGTTTGCATCATAAAGGCTGGCTTCTTTATTTTCAGGATAAACAAAATGATTTGTTTTGTAATAACAGTAGAAGTCAATTTGATTAAATATTTTATTCACCCATAAAATATCGGCCATAACAAATATAAAGCTGCCGCCAACAAAAACGAGATTATTTTTATTGCCCCCCCTGCTTTCCATGGCTGTGAAAACTGGATGCGGCGAGATATAGCAAGTGGGAGGAATCGCTAAATTAAGCAGCGTCGCTAGATCTTTATCACTGCCTGTTGGATTAGTGTCAACCTGCACTTTGCTGCATTGAATATGGGGAAGATCTTTTTCAGTAAGGGCCTCTATGGTAGTTATTAATTTAGCTATTGTGTAATAGGCGCATAAATAATTCCAATGTATACCTCCTTGGCAGAACAAAGGATATATCTCTGTACTTTTTGCCTGCAGGGTTATTTTCTGGCCGTCGATATAATTGACCTTATAGTGCTCCAATAAAGGAAGGATGAGATCATAATTTCTTTGCTGGCTGATCGGGTTATAAAAAAAAGAATCAGGTATATATTCAGGATACGTGTATGCTTTGCTCGGAGTAATTAAAACCAGAAAAGCAACCCCGTGTTTTTTAAATAAATTTTGGATCTCGGCTATTTGTTCAACCAAACTGTTCATCTGAGCAGGCGTCATGGGAAAGATATGTTTTGTATAATCATCGATATATGCCCGTTCGTAAAGCTGCTTTTTTTTTCCAACAATAATTTTTTGATCGTACATGTACGATTTATCAAATAGACTGTAAAAGATTTGATTATTTAAACGTACAAATATCTCTCTTAGACCAAAACGCTGACTAAACCAACGGGTGAATTGTATCTGATATTGTCCGCTCATCCAGGAATCGATTGTAAGCTGCGGCCTCTTTTCCGAAATGGTGATACCCGCAAGATCGGAATAGGTAAACATTTTAACAGGCGCTATCTTATGCAGGAAGTAAAAAAAACAAGGGGCGATAATTAAAGCGATAATTAGGCCGAGCATCGTTTTTTGTATTCGCTTAATCATTAAATGCGCTCCCGCAATGGAACATCAGAACCTGAAATACAGAAAAGGGTTAAATGTGGACGTCGAAATTCTGAATACCGACAGGAGTAATACAATAGCAGCTGCGATAATTTCCAGTTTTCGATTAGCAGAAACCATAAGATACAAACCCTGAAGTTTCCAGCAGATATTGGTAAGCGGAAAGAAGATAAGGAATAATCCTAATGCCAGAAAAAATCTGGCGTCATTGGTTACAAATATAAATTTCCCGTACAATACGTCCGGATTGAACATTGCCGTAAGGTAGCAACTCATGGTCTCAATACTGCCGGAACGGAATATTACCAAACCTATCGTAATCAGAAGGAAGGTTGTTGCGACATTACATATCCGCGGGAGCTTTTTCTGGATCCGTAAAATAAACATTTTTTCAGCTACAAGAAAAATGCCGTTATAAGCTCCCCAAAGCATAAAATTCCAGTTCGCACCATGCCATAAACCACACAAGAGAAAACAAATCCATAAATTTAAATACATCCTCGGCTTTGAACAGCGGCTTCCCCCTAAAGGAATATAGAGATAGTCCCTTATCCACGAGGATAGGGAGATGTGCCATCTCCCCCAAAGCTCCGTAAAATTTGAAGAAATATAGGGCATATTAAAATTTTCAGCGATACGGAATCCCATGATTCTTGCAAGTCCGATTGCCATATCGGAATAAGCGGAAAAGTCGAAGTAGATTTGCACGGAAAAACAGATTACGCCGAACCAGGAATTAAAAAAATCGAGTTCGTTTGCGGGAAGTTTAAAAATAAGCTCCACGAAGGGCCCCAAGGTATCGGCGATAAACACCTTTTTTGCCAAGCCCCAGGAGAAACGGCATACGCCAAGCGAAATATCGTCGAGGCTGCAAGTTCTTTCCCGTATTTGTCCTTCTATTTCATGGTATTTTATGATCGGTCCAGCAAGTAATTTGGGAAACAAAAAAACATAGGTAAAATACGAAGTGGCTTTTTGCGCCGGAGAGCTAACGCCCCGATAGATATCAACGAGATAACTGATTTTCCCAAACACAATAAAGGATACTCCAAGGGGCAAGACAATGGATGTAAATATAATGGGATTAAGATGCATATCCGATAATAAATGATTGACGTTGCTTAGAATAAAATTTGCATACTTAAAGTATACGAGCCCCCCTATGTTTGATAAAACACCCAGTGTAAGCGCAACCCGTTTTTTAAAACTATTCTCCGATACATAAATCATTTTCCCTAAAATCAAATCAAGCAGGCAGGATACACAAACAATAAAAATAAACCGGGGCTCTCCCCAAGCATAAAACAATAAGCTCATAACCAGCAAAGTTGGATTCTTGTAGTTTTTGCCGACAACAAAATAAAGCAAAAAACATACGGGTAAAAAAATAAAAAGAAACAAAGGCGAATCAAATAACATTTATACAATCCCCATCGGATTTCGAGTTCAACAAACCGGTTTTTATCGATACGTGCGGTTATTGGTTGTTTTCTGCTTTTACAGCAGCGCTGCGCCGAAGACGCCACACTATTTCAACATATATCCGCTGGCAGCAACCCCTCACGGAACAGGCAGTCAATATCATAATTGACCGGCCGGTAATTAATAATGACGGCTTTCATGCTATCCTGCAATGATCTGTTTGAAGACAGAGGCATATCCCTCAGAGGTTGCCTCCCATGTATATTTTCGGGAAAGATCGAACCCTCGCTGCACAAGGCTCTCGCGATATTCTGAGTCTTCCAAAATGCGCAACAAAGCACTGGATAGCGAGTCGGGATCAAACGGATCAATGTAAAAAGCAGCATTATCGCCGTAGACCTCATGGAAAACAGGAATCGAGCTTAGACAAACAGGAGTACCGCATGCCATTGCTTCCAACGGAGGAATGCCGAAACCCTCATAGAGAGAAGGGAAAACAAACACAGAGGCGGCATTATACATCAGGGCCAAGTCAGTCTGACTTTTAATATATCCAAAACGTTTAACATGCCGCCCCAATTTATCTATCCGTTTCAGAATTTCCTTATTCCCCCAACCTTCATCGCCTGCCAGCACCAGTGGGCAGGTTTTCCGATAATCCGCCGGCAACCTCTCATAGGCAGTCAGCAGATAAAGAAGATTCTTGCGGGGCTCTAAGGTTCCTACAAATAGAGCAAAATTTTCCGGTAGCCGATATCTCTTTCTAAAGGCCGCAACATCTTCGGAATTCAAAACCCGAAAAACCTCATGATTAACTCCGCAATGTATTACCTTGACGCGATCCTCCCGTACTTCATGCTGCAATTCCAGAAACCGCTCTTTGCTGAAGCGGGAAATAGTTGTTACGATATCGGAGCAACTGATTTTTTTAAAAAAATTCTTTTTAAAAAAAGAAACACGGTCGGCAGGGTGCCACTCCGGATGCTCAAACACGGACATATCACACACGGTCGTTACAATCCGCTGCGCACAAATTGAATCGGCAGGAATGAAATTTGGCTCCCAGTAAAGATTGTAAGAGGGGCCTGCTTTGTCTGTTTTTAAGTACTGCTTTCGAAGTGCGGCCTTATAAGGGATTTGCTGAAAAGCCCCCTTGGCAAGCTTCAAGATGCGGGCATGAAAGCGGCTGTTTTCCAAAGCCTGTAGGGTTGAAAAGGTTTTCAGCGTCGTAAAAAAATCGACCTCAAAGCCGGGCATGCAAACCAGGCATCTTGATACCTCTCGAGCAAGCTGCCCTACACCGGTTAAATTTTCCAGCAGCGGGGTCGCATTAACGACCAGCCTGCACTTGTTTTCGCTCTTCTCTTTTTTCATAAAACGATCCAATACGTGGGCTGGCAAGTTAAGAATTTTTCAGGACAAGTCAGGAACGAGCTTCGCACAATGCTTTGTTTGATTTTTTCCTCTTAACCATTGAACCAGGGCTAGACCAGATCCTCCCAATATTGCAAAATTTCCTTTAAACTTTGCTGAAAAGAAATTCCCGGCCTCCATCCCAACTCATCATACATCCTCTGGTACGATCCGATGATCCCCCGGTTATCAGACGGGCGGACAAACGCCGGATTCAGCTTTGTTGTGATTTCAACTCCGGCAATGCAAGCCAGCTCATCAACCACCTCCTGCAAGGCATGCCCTTTGCCGGAACAGACATTGTAAATCCGGCCCTTCTTCCCCTGCGTCAGCAGCAGATAATAAGCCCGCACAACATCCCTCACATCCAGAAAATCCCGCACAATCCGTAAATCTCCCGTCGACAGCACGCCCTTCCCATATCCAAGCTTTTTGATTTCGGCGATCTGTTTTGCAAAAGATGAAATTACAAAAATATCCTTCTGCCCTGGCCCGATATGGTTAAAAGAACGGGTTATAATCAAATCAACGCCGTAGGCCTCAGCATACACTTTGGATAAAAGCTCCTGGGAAACCCGCGCCACCGCATACGGACTTACCGGGTCAAGTGGAGCCTCTTCGACCAGAGGAAGATGCTCTTGATTGATGTTTCCGTAGGCTTCGGAAGAGCCCACGGAAAGCATCCGGGGTTTAAGCCCCAGTCTGCGGATCGTCTCAACAAGATTCAAAAAAACATTCATATTGTTCTGGAAGCTCAGCACCGGCTCCTTCCAGCTAAAAGCAACACTGCTGTAAGAAGCCAGATGCAGCACATAATCCGGCTGAAACTCAAACAGCATGCGCTCAATTTCATGCCCGCACAGCAAATCGATCCGCTTAAAACTCTGAGTCACACAGCTGCAAGCCCGGCTGGATTTATGTTCAGCCAAATCAACGCCCAGAACATGGGCCTTTATCCTGTTTGTTTCCAGATAATCAATAAAATACTGTCCGACAAAACCGGAAACCCCGGTAATTAAAAACTTCTTCATAATTCCCTTCTCCTTAAAAAATACAATGGCAACCGGACATGAAACTTAACCTGATGCTCCCAGCCCCATCAGAATATTTTCCAGACTCTTTTCGGACAGAGCCCTGCTGTGGATGGTCGTGATAATGCTGATTCAATTCACCGCACCTCCACCGCAATGCGCAGCCCCGGGCATCCTTTGTCTTTAAACCAGGCGACCAGTTCCTGCACTGCCTCAATCTCCAGCCGGTATTTTCCAGGCCTTGATGGAGCTTTAATCTCCATGTTCATTATTATTTCAGCTTTTGGTTTAACCGCCACAGGCAGAGCGGTTCGCGTATCAAACCCGGACAGCGGCGCTGAGCTGTCAGCCTCTACCCACCGGTAAGACAAGTGGATAGCATATTTAGCAGGACAGTTCAAATCACTGCCTGCGCTGGACAGGATAATATTTCCATTATTTTTGACCCGCAGGGAACATTTTCTCAATTCGTTTTTTTGCCACTGGTTTGGGATCTCCTCCGCCGATAACGCTAAAGCAAAGTCGGACTTTCCTAAAGGCCCGTTCATAAAATAGACTGGCAACAGCCAAATACCATCCTGAACCAACTCAGCATCACCCGGACTGGCATTCCCAAAGAAACTTTTTATTTGAAAATGGCACTCATCAATCGGCTCCTCTAGACACCCAAAGGTCAGGTTTCCACGTCGTTGTGCAACTTTCGAAAAATATCGCGTCAGATTACCCCGGTTGCCTTCCCCACGACAGGTAAAACCGAAACCATCCTTCCCCTCAAGTAAATTTTTCATTACCGCAGGCCAAACATACCAGTAGTTGCCTGCGTAGCCTGCAACATCGTCCGGAAAGACGCTGTTAACGCTTTTGAACACCCTGTAGTCACGCAAAGGTACAAACGGTTGCGCCAAATAAATAATCAACCCGAAAGCCAGCACAATCGATACAGCAGCGTGCTGCCACCAATTGAATAAAACTGCGAGATTTCTGACTTCAAGAGACAGGAGTATCATTGCAACAAATATCACCGGAATAAAGTATCTAAAGTTGAATAAATTTGCAGTCACCCACGAGTTGACTGAAAAAATGAGTGTCCACGCTCCTGCGAATACAAGCAATAGTATCGTAAATAAGCCTGTACGATTATAATCTGACAACGCAATCTGCTGTGGCATTCTAAAGGCGAGGATTTTCAACAAACAAGCTGCAAGCGCTAATGCAATAAAATTGCCAACACAGAAAGCATCAATTAGATTCTTAGCGACAATCTGAACAGAATCATTCAGTCGCTCAAAGTCGAAGCGCACATACGATATGCCGGGGTCTGGATAAAAGCGGGCTATCAATCCCCATGCAATCAATAAAACCACCGCGCAAACACCGAAGGCAAGGGAATCGTTATCCAGCTTTCTCCTGAAGAGCGCGCGCCCCCCTGTAAGGCACAGTGCAGGGATTACTATGCTGTAGTTTATTCCAGTGGCGACGGCAAAGCAGGCCCCTGTTACTGCAAACCGCATGAAAAGCGGTTTTTTTTGGTCGAAGAAGCAAAAAAACGCAACGCCCAGCAGGAGGTACGACAGGGTATATTCGATATGAAAGATTGCAATTTCAAAGACAGTGCTGGGTTGTGCAATAAAGAAAAAAATGCTGGCCAGAACAAGAAAAATCTCTCTTCTGACCAGGCGGTGTTGTTTATCCGTAAAACCTGTTTTGGACAAACGATCAGCCCAGAACCATATCAACCCGTAAAAAACAATGGTCACAATCACAAGACAGGCGTAGAGATTGAGCGATGGATCTCTAATCGGAGAAGCCGCCAGGGGCAGTATGTTTGCCATGCGATTTTGACCCCAGCAAAACGGCGTAACATGCTGCAGCGATATCACTGAATTTAAAATAACATCCGCGTTCAAAAACTCAGGAGAAAAGCGATTGGCAGTCAGCAGCGCCAGGGAAATAAAAAGCGCAAAGTCAATGGCCCATACCGCCAGCCGCTTGCATGATGTCATTTCAGGCGCCTTAATTATGTGCATGCACCACCCGCGGCGGACTGCCCCTGACCACCCAAAACTATTTTCAACAATTGTTCGGCGCTCTGCTTCCAGGTTTGCCGGGGCATGTTGTCGGACTGGGGGGCTTTGCCCTGCTTATCAAGCTCAAGCCATTGGCGAACAGCATCCCTGAGCGCTTGCGGCTCAAGACCCTTAAAGTAAAACGCATGGTCGCCTGCGACCTCGCGGAATACGGGAATATCTCGCGCAATAATTGGCAGCCGATGATGAGCGGCTTCAATCAGCGGCAAACCAAAGCCTTCGCCTTCCGAGGCGGCAATCAGGCACGTACTGGCTGCGTAGATTTTTTCAAGATACTCGTCGCTGATGCCTTCGAGCCAGAACAGATGCTTGCCACGCTCACGATGAGCGCTGAGCTTTTCAGCCAGTGCCTCCATCTTCCAGCCCTGGTTTCCGACTATGATCAGGTTGGCGTCAACACCTTCACTCCAAAGCTGTTCGAATGCCGCAAGTATTTGAGTATAGCCTTTACGTGGCTCGACGGTTCCGACTGCCAGGAATGAAGGCAGTTCCTTTATTGCATTGAGCGTTTGATTTGCGCCATTGGGCATTCCCGTTGTGGGTACGGTGTTTTCGACATTTGCCCCGAGATGAAACCAGCTGAGCCCCAATCGTCGCTCGCGTTTGGTGCCGAAGTTTTTTATCCACGCATGCAGTTCGTCTGCCACGGCGCGTGAAATGCAAACCGCCCCATCGAAATGGCTAATGGTCTCAAGCCAGCGTTCATGCATCATCCGGGTAGCTTCCTGAAAAAAATGCGGGAACAAAATGGGCAAGAGGTCGTAAACAATAAAAAAAATCTTGGTGCCACGACGATGCCAGGCAAGCAGATAGTCTTTCTGCAAAGGCACAACAACATGCTGTAAATCCAAACCTACGAAAACATCACCCGGCCAGGTGTCTACGGGCTTGTCTTCGGCGCAGACGTTATTAATATCCAAAAAACGGCTGGTAAAGAGGTGGGCATAGCGGTAACCCGGAGTATCGGCGGCGGCATACACCGGCTCAACCGCCCATCCGTCGGGCGGGTTAAGCAGCAATTCGCGCAGAAGCGCGCGAACGACTCGCTGGATGCCGCTTTTTGCATCATTCTGGGCGAGGATGGAAACATCCAGAAACAACTGCTTGCGACGAGGACGCGGCGGAAAGTTGTTAGCCAGTGCCGATGAAACGCGCGGCCAATCGTCCGGCTGCAATGGTGGCTCGACGTTTGCAATGGCATCGATAACGGCAGGTAAGCCGAACATCGCCTTTTGGTAATGGTTTTCGATTGCTTGGGCATATTGGTCGGCGCACTGTCGCGGCTGGTGATGCATGTAAATCACCTCTCTGGCGCGGCGGCCAAGTGTTTGCCGTTGCCCATCATCACGCCACAAGGCCGTCAGCGCTTCAATTAGTTGATCTTCGGAAAACTCGTCAGGCAGCATCCATACAGCATCAGTCGGCACATCAGCTGTCGAGCCGTGAGCATTGACGATGGTCGCCAGGCCGTGATTCATGCAGTCCAAAACTGCGGCCGAAGTCTCGCCGCGAGACCTGGTGCGCAGCTGCACGCCGATATCGGCAGCGGCAAGCCATGCACGGTAGGCTGCCGCATCCGCCCAGCCGGTAATCTCTATGAGGCTGCGAGAGGCGCTGCCATGCATGCTGCCGGCCAGCTGATCGGCATAATCGCCGCCAGGATTGCGGCCAACAAAAATCAGGCGGCACCGGGGATCACCCGCCAGCGGTGAGGCTAGCCATGCAGCCAGCAGGCGGTGATTGAGCTTTGTCGCCCCCAAAAGCCCAAAACTGCAAACGATAAAATCTTTTTCTCCGATTCCAAGGGCCTGCCGCAGCGCAGGTCGACCGGCATCAACAGCAGTCGCTCGCACGAGGGGGATTTGTGACCAGGCATCTGCAGCATGAGAGCCATACCACTGTCTTGCCAGGCTGCAGGAATAGTCCGAGTGGACGATAACCCCCAGAGCATTCTGTAAAACCTCAAGATTGCAGGGATAGGCCCAAACCGCCTCGTCGACATCCTTTGCCGCATAGCGCGCGTGCAACGCAGACCAGCCGTGGGAGTGAACAAACGCGAGATCCCCTCTGGTCGGTATGGCTCCAGGAAAAGGCACATGCCCGACAGCGTGCGCAAGAAAAAAATCATGCAGCACCACAACGCCAGGCAATTCGCCCAGAAGGTCAAACATGTGGCTGTGAAAGGGCGAATTCCCGAAGTGATACAGCACCCGATCAAAGCGGCGCGCATTGGCGCGAAACCAGTTGACATCGCGCATCGGACAATTGGCACGCACCCAGGGGTCCGACACCTTGCTTTGGGAAACAATAACCTCAACTTCGTAGTGCCGCGCGAGTTCCGGCAATAATGCAGCGCTGTAGTCGGCAATGCCGCTTTGTTCCGGCGGCAGCGGAGAAATATAGGCGAGGCGGGGACGCTGCGTCATCACGGACAGTACAGGTAAGGACTGCGACCGCTGAGCGACGAACGCTTCCAGCGCCTGCCAGGCGCGGCGCGCAGTGCGCTCCCAGGAAAAACTTTTTGCCCGTTCTAATCCATATTGAGCCAGTTCGGCGCGAAAATCTTCATTTGTCAGCACGTCAACCATCTTGCGTGTAATAGCCCGGTCATCCAATGGGTCGAACAATGCGTCCTCACGCCCGATCACCTCGGGAATGCTTGATTTGTTCGAACCAATCACAGCGCGGCCACAAGCCATCGCCTCCAGGGCCGGCAAACCAAAGCCTTCGTGCCACGAAGGGAAAACAAACAATTTGCAGGCGTTACAAAGCATAAGCAAATCATTATCGGAAACAAAGCCGGTGATAACCAGTTCATCGTCTCCAAGCCCCTCTTTGTGAGCCAATCGCAGCAATAGCTTCCGGTCGGGCTCCTTTATCGAGCACACCACCGCCAGCTGATGCGCTACCCGTATGTGCCGGGGCATGCCGGCGTAGGCGCGGATGAGCCCCTCGATATTCTTGCGATGATCAATGCCTCCCGTATACATTACGAACGGCCGAACAAGACCATAATTCATTTGCAACTGCGCATGTCCGGATTTATCCACCACAGCCGGCTGAAAACGGCTGTCACAGGCTGTAGATATGTTGACCACTTTCTCCGCCGGAAAATTCAGATAATCAACAGCCTCCTGTCTTGATGATGAGGAGATCGAAAGCAGCAAATCGGCTCGCCTCAAATGGTCGAGCTTATTCAAGTACCAGCGCTCGACCACCGGATTTTGCAAATAAAGGCTGCGGTAAATCAGGGGAATAAGATCATAGAGAACAACCACCGTTGGCAGTTGAGTTGTAAAACACCCGATGCTCGTTACCGCGCCACCTTCAAGCCCTTCAAAAATGGAAGTATTTAAAACCACATCCGGCCGCAGGCTTGCGAGAAAAGCCTCACGAGATATTTCCGCCACCTGGCGGCGGGCATCGTTGGATGGATCAAGAGCATTGACCGGGGCGGCTGCTTCCCAGACACAAATGTTTTCTTCCGGCACCAGCCCTGCAAAAGCTGCACGAATGGGCTCGATAGTCTCAGAAAACAAACCGTTAAGGGCAAAAACAACATTGTGCTCACAACGCAAACGCGCCATTTCCCTGCTCAAAGCCAAACTGTAACGGCCAATTCCACGATTGCGGCTTTCAATGGATTGCGCGCCCTGCATGTCTATAACCAGGCGCATCAGAGAACTTCCTTTCTGCGGTGTTCAATTGCCGCTTTCAGATCGGCGTAGATCCGGCGAGCCCGTGGAGACAATTGGGCTACCGCAGGGGTGGGGCAGCGGCCAGACAATGATTGCGAAGAATCCTCCGCGCTGCACCCGGACATTAAAGCAGCGCCGCATATTACCTCGAGCCGGTCGATTTTTTTTACGAGAGCTTTTAAACGCATCGCCAATCCCTGCCGGCGCATCAGGCGCGCCTGATGTCCACACCAGCGCAGTGGTGCTGTAATGCGCCAGGAGCGGCTGATGCAGAGGCTGTGCAGCGTTAAAAAAATCTCGTGGGCTTTTGCTTCGGCCTCTGTCAGGGATAGCCGCTGCGCCTGCAGCTCTCCCTTGATGCGGCTGCTTTCGCCTTCAACAGCCCTTAACTGTTCAGCCATGGCTTCATTGCGTGCACTGGCGGCATTCCACTCGCTTTCCAGCCACAGGGACCGGGCTTCGGCCTCTGTCATCAATTGCCGCTGCGCCTGCAGATCTCCCTTGATGCAGGTGCTTCCAGCTTCGGCAGCCCGCAACTGTTCAGACAGAGCTTCATTACGGGCACAAGCGACATTCCATTCGTTTTCCAACCACTGGGAGCGGGCTTCGGCCTGCCCATAAAGATCAAGATAGCGAAGTGTCATTTGCCTGGCGCGCGCCGCTTCGCGAAGCGGATCAGCCTGCAAAACATCATGCAGTTTTAAAACACCTTCATGAGCGGCGACAGCCTCCTCCTGATTATGTACGTTGCAGCCATACATAAGGAAAAGGTCTCGAACCTGATGTTCGATTTTGGCGAAAAATTCGCATTCGTCTTTCGTAAATACCGCTCGCGGTATGGAGCAATCGGAAAAATCGAGACCTTCAATTCCGGATTGCGCAAAAATTTTGAGGGTTGTGTCACGGTACGGCTCATTAGCGCTCAGACTGTCAATACTGATCGTAATATCGGCATACTTTTCACCTTCCAAATAAGCATAAAGCCAGAGTGCGTAAAATGCAAAATAGTTGGAGATTGTTTGCAACGGATGCGTCCGGGCATATTCGAACTCCTTTTCAAAATCATCGGCTTGGAACGCCATCATGCCGCACCGGCGACGGGCTTCCGCCAGAACCGGCGGCAAACCCCGGGCATTGTAAATCAGTTGCACTGCCGGATCGAAATAATAATTAATCTTGAACGACCACCACTGATTGCGGGGTTCCCTCCAGAGGTGGATATGCATGCCGCCAAAAGCCTGCTTGAGCGCTCCGATTCTCCCTGCGCTCCGGCAGAACTGGAGTACCGGACGGCCTCGCGCACTGGAAATCAGCGCGCTGAAATAACGGCGCTGGTCTTCGGGTAGCCCGGAAGCGACATCGGCGAAAAAATCATCATAGCTGAAAGATTCTCGGAACAATCCTTTAAGAATATCCCGTATCTGGTAAAACTCCCAGAAATAAGGTATGTCGAGGATTGGGTGCCGAAGATGACGACCGGTATCGCTGCCCATTTCAAGAAGCTTTTCGCAGTCGCCGTTTAAGTGCTTCAGGAATTCATTCTCCGGCTCATGATAACACCAGTAGCCATGGTCTGATCGGCGAAACACCTTAAATAGATATGTGCTGCCCGAGCGGAACAGCATGTGCAGGAAGACGGGAGCAGCGTTATGTTCGGGCTGTTTCATCGGTATCTCATCGCATGATCATCGCTGCGGCAAGGCGGTTTGGATATCAGGAGTCGCAAACAGATTTGCCGAACCGAGCGTGATCCGGTTATGAACCGCGTTTACGCAAAAAATCAGGCAGTCGATCCGCCGGTGAAGGCACAGCTGTCCCTCGCTGGAGGCGCAGTAAACGCCAACATTAAGATAGTACGTGCCTGGCGCCAGATTGCCCTCAAGCGCGAAGCGCACCGATGTCATCTGCCCGCAATCAAAGTCTTGTTGATTGGCCCAGCCTGTGGTGTTCGTTCCATATACGGGAACGCCTTCCACCGTTTTAATCATCATGCCGAAGCATACCCCGCGGCACTTCCGTGAAAAGGCAACCGTATACGCGATATAAAATTTAACTCCTTCAGGAATAACATTCACGATATCTCCAGAGTCGATTTCAATCTGCACAGAAGCAATACATGCTCCCCCGTCGCCATACTGCTTCTCGATGGATGCTGCGCTTAAAGATGAATCCATATGGCCTTTAGGCGCTTCACTATCCACAGAAACAGGCCTTTTCGCCTGTCCTCCAAAGAGGTGCTTCTCATAGGCATCACAAACATCCTTGGCCTTACCCTCCATTTTCATGAACCCCTTATCAAGAAACACTGCTTTCCCGCAGAGGCGCTTCACCGTATCCACATCATGACTGACAAAAAGCAGTGTCGTGCCTTCCGCACGAAAGGTTTCAATCCGCTGAAAGCACTTTCTTTGAAAAGCCGCGTCGCCAACCGCCAGTGCTTCATCCACTATCAGGATATCGGGCCTGACTGCCGTGGCCACTGCAAATGCGAGCCGCATCTGCATGCCACTTGAATAAACCCGCACAGGCTGGTCAATGTAATCACCGATTGCGGCAAAATTTTCAACGGCAGGCATGACATCCCGAATCTGATGAGGCGTCAAATTCTGGAGTTGCCCGGCCATAAGCACGTTCTGGCGGCCGGTGAAATCGGGATGGAAGCCCATACCCAGTTCCAGCAGCGCGGCGACGCGGCCGGTAATGTGCATACTGCCGGTGGTGGGCTGGGTGGTGCCGGTGATGATTTTGAGCAAGGTGCTCTTGCCCGCGCCGTTAACCCCGATGATGCCCACGGCCTCACCGGGGTTGACGGTGAAGGTAATATCATGCAGCGCCCATTTGAGCTGGTGGCGGGGCTTGTGGCCGGGCAGCAGCCATTCCGCCAGCCGCGACCAGCGGGCGGGGTAGAGCTTGTAGGCCTTGCCAAGATTGGTGACGGTTATCGTGCTCATCAAAGCTCATCCACCATTTCGCCGGAGCGTTTCCTGAAAAGACGCCAGCTAAAAAAACACAGCGCAACCGCCAGAAGCGCAACGGGCGCAAGCGAAGCCCAGTCCGGCCATTGCCGAAAAAGAAAAATTTTCTGGCATGCCGCAATAATGCCCACCATGGGATTAAAAATCAGGCAACGACGGACAAAATCCGGTAGAATCGATACGGGGTAGACAATTGGCGTAAACCAGAACCAGAACTGCAGGATAACGCCGAACAACTGCCCTACATCTCTGAAAAACACATTCAGCACACCAAGCGTGATGCCAAGCCCGGCAGAGAAGGCAATCAGAATTATAAAGACCGGCAGCAGCCCGCAATAGCTCCAGCCCGGAAAATCGCCGGAAATAATCAAAAAAATGGTAAACAAGCCGAACACAATGCTGAAATTCAGAACCGCATTCAGCACGGTAATAATCGGCAGACAAAGCCGGGGGAAACTGAGCTTTTTCAGCAGGTTTGAATTTCCAAGAAATACGGTTTGCAGCCCGTTCACGATTTCTGCAAAAAAACCCCATGTCAGCAGTCCCGAACACAGATACACACTATAGGCAAAGCTGCTGTTTGTACCAGGCAGCTTTGTCTTCATAACCTGAGAAAAAATAACGGTATAAACAAAAATCATGGCCAACGGATTGATAACCGTCCAGGCAGCGCCCAACATGGAGTTCCGGTACTTCGATTGAAATTCGCGTTTAACGCTGCTTAAAATAAAACCGCGATACGACCAAATATTTTTAAAAAACCCCGCCATTATTTCTCCCAATGCAGCAACTGTGCATCATTTCACATTTCGCGACCGTCTCTTGCAGTTCTTTTTGCTTTTCATTGCCGGCCCTGGCAGACCTGCCGAGGGCGTACAGATGTTTCTATGATTCGAGTTGGCTTTGGGTCAAGCACATCGGTTTCTCCCGATGCTGCAGATTGAAATTATTTGTATCCGTTCACCTCCCGGTTTCGCGACAGTATCTATGCAAAATTTGATTTTGACGGTCCGCCGGATTTGTCGGATTGACGTCTCAGGCAACTGGATTCTGCAGACTTTGCCTGGCGCGTAGGAAACTCATTCTGGATGGGTTGAATATAAAATGGGAGCGATTGTGTGTCAAGGTGAATGTGGCCGCAGAAAAGGCCTAACTTAAGCCTCGTTTTGTCCGATACTATATAAGCTGATTACAATCTATCCCTGCCGTAAAGTGGCAGGCGCTACGGATGCAAAAAACGCTTTCACAACACAGGCAACTAAATTATAGTACATGCTTATTGCAAATCTACAACAGCGAGGGCTTTCATGAAGCTTACCCTGAAGAAAAGAATCATAATGCTTGCGGCGCTTGCGGCGCTGCTGCCGGTGGCGCTGGTGTTTCTGCTCATATCCATTCTCAAAGGCCCGGCTGGTGAGCGCATCAGCGCGGAGCTCGACAAGATCACAAGCGAAAACATCGCCCAGGTCGCGGGCGACATGTTCAGCCTGTGCAAGACCAGCCATGAGCTTTTGAGCAGTCAAATCAGCCAAAACGTCAAGACCACGCAGATGTATATTGACAAAAAGGGCGGCATTTCCACAGGCCGGAAGCAGGTAAACTGGAGCGCCCGCAATCAGGATACGCGCAGCATTGAGCCCCTCAGCCTTCCCGAGATGCTTTTTGCAGGAGCGGCTTTCAGCCCTCAAGACAAAGGCTCGGCGGGTATGCTCACAGATGATGTCAAGCAGTTTACGGGCATGGAATGCTCTATTGCCCAGCGCATGAATCAGCGCGGCGACATGCTCTGCATAGCAAGCTCCAAGGTTTTGCCCGATGGATCGCACGCGGGATTTGACACCTTCATTCCTGCCGTGCATCAGGACGGCAGCCCTGATCCGGTTGTGGCCGAGGTGCTGCAGGGCAAAAACTTTACGCGCTTCTCGTTTGCCGTAGGCATAAATTACCTGGTCCAGTATTTCCCCCTGTTTGACGCCGGCCGCAGCGTCATCGGCATGATAGCTGTCGGCGCAGAGCTTGAGGGCATGAAGGCAGTGCGTCAGAACATCATGAACACCAAAATCGGCAAGTCGGGCTATGTTGCCGTGCTGGCTGCCAAGGGTGCAAAGCGGGGCCAGTATGTCATTTCCAAAGACGGCAAGCGAGACGGCGAAAATATATGGGATGCCCGCAGCGCTGCAGGCACACTCTTTATTCAGAACATCATCACCACAGCCCTGGGCAAACCGCAGGGTGCGGTGTGCTTCGAGCGCTACATGTGGAGCAATACCCCTGCAGAACAGCCCCGCAGCAAGGTCGCTGCCTTCACCTATTTCGAACCCTGGGACTGGGTGATTGCCGCCAGCATGTATGAAGAAGACTACTATGGCGCAAAATACGAGGCGCGCATGGCCATGCAGAAGCTCATGCTCTATCTGCTCATCGGCGCTGGAGTTATCGAAATATGCATCATCATTGCCGCCATCTACCTTGCCGGCAGGATGACCCGCCCGCTGGGGCTTGTCATCGATGTTGCGGGCAGCATCGCCTCGGGCAATGTGCACGAGGCAAACCAGCGCCTTGCCCCGTTTGCTAAAAAATCCGGCGGCATGTCTCCCGCGGGCACGGAACGCGATGAAACAGGTCAGCTGCTCACGGCATTTCAGTCCATGACCACCAGCATCGATGCGCTCATCTCCCAGATGCAGCGCTCGGGCATTCAGGTGATGACCTCGGCCACCGAAATAGCTGCATCGGCCCGGCAGCTTGAAGCAACGGTTGCCGAGCAGGCGGCATCAACGCGGGAAGTGACAGCCACTACCAGAAGCATCGCAGCCACATCAGATGAGCTGGTCGGCACCATGGACGGGGTCAGCGAAACCGTGGGCGAAACAGCGGACATGGCCGAAAGCGGACGGGCAAGCCTTGCCAGCATGGAAAAGGCCATGCGCCAGCTCATGGCCGCCACCGGCACGATATCCTCGCGCCTGTCGATCATCAATGACAAAGCAAACAAGATTTCCTCGGTCATCACCACCATCAATAAAATTTCCGATCAGACCAATCTGCTGTCGCTCAACGCCGCCATCGAGGCTGAAAAGGCCGGCGAGTACGGCAGGGGCTTCTCCGTTGTTGCCCGCGAGATCAGCCGCCTTGCCGATCAGACAGCCATTGCCACGCAGGATATCGAGCATATGGTGCGCGAGATGCAGTCATCGGTATCCTCGGGCGTCATGGAGATGGACAAGTTTGCCGATGAGGTCAGAAGCGGCGTCGCTGAAGTCGAGTCGGTGGGCGGGCACCTTGAGCAGATTATAAACCAGGTGCATGAGCTGGGGCCGCGCTTCGACACGGTCAAAAACGGCATGCACGCTCAGGCCGAAAGCGCGGGGCAGATTACCGAAGCCATGAGCCAGCTCTCTATAGCCGTGGACAAAACCCGCGAGTCGCTGCACGAGTTCAAGCTCGTCACCGACCAGTTGAACGGCGCTGTGCAGGGCCTGCAGCAGCAGGTATCGCGGTTTAAAATAGCGGGCTGACAGGCGCTCTACGCAGCCCCATCCGCACCATAACCCAAACGCATGATGCATCGGCCATGAAAACATTTTTAAACAGACTTTCACTATCGCAGAGGCTGCTGCTGAGCAGTCTTGCCTTTACCCTGCCCATCGCCGTGCTGCTTTTTTTTGTCGTCACGGGCTTTCAGTACAATGTCAGCTTTGCGCAAAAAGAGATTCTCGGGTGCGGCCTCATCCGGCAGCTGGGGCAGCTGGTCGAGCTCATCCCGCAGCACCAGCGCCTGCTGGCTGAACCCGCACCCCGGCAGGCTGAGCTTCAAGCAGCCTCAAAGGGAATTGATGAGGCGCTTGCAATCTTTCTTGGCGATGTGCAGCGCAGCGGCGCGCTTTTACAGATAGATGCCGACAGCCTTAAGGCTGCGGAGATGGGCTATCTTGACCCGGCAGCCCTTGCCGAAGGATGGCGCAAGCTGAAAGACGACCTTAAAAGCATGGAGCCTGCCGAGCGGACTCTGGCGCATACTGCCCTGCTTGATACGGTGCAGGGCCTTATCAAGCGCATCAGCGAAGTCTCCAACATGGTGCTTGACCCGAACCTTGACTCCTACTATCTCATGGACGCAGCAGTATCTGCCCTGCCTGCTGCGCAGGGCCGTCTGGCGGAGGTGCTGCAGCAGCTTCAGGATGCAGGGGCGGGCCGCGAGGCCGACAGGTCGGGCTTTTTACCCTTTGCCGTTATTCTGCGTGATATCGACCGCAGCCGGATCAAAAATATAACTGCCGCCGCCCTGCGGGAGGATAAAAATTTTTACGGCGTGAGCCCCTCGCTGCAGGAAAACCTGCCGCCCCGGGCCGCGCAGTATGAATCGACGCTGCGCATTTTCACCAACGCTCTTGTGAGCTTAACGCAGAACTCAGCGGCAGAGCCTTCAAAACTCATGCCCATCGGAGAAAGCGCCGTAGCAGCAGGCACGCAGCTCTGGCAGACCTCGATCGATGAGCTGCAGATACTTCTGCACATTCGGATTGCCTTTTACCGCACGCGCCTGCTTGCAGCACTGGGGCTCTGCCTGCTGGCGCTTATCATGTCTGCGGCATGCGCCGTTCTCATCGCACGGGGCATTACCGTTCCTTTGGTCCGCGTTATGACCGCGGCGGGCGATATTGCCGCAGGTAATCTTGCCCTTGCGCGCGAGGATTTATGCGCCGCCGGGATGGGGCTTTGTGACGGCAAGCAGGCTTCACGCAATGAAATCGCTCTTCTTTTTGAGGCCATTACGGCCATGATCGCAAACCTCGAGTCTCTGCTGTCGCAGGTGCAAAAGTCAGGCATTCAGGTAAATGTTTCAACCACGCAGATAGCGGCATCGGTGCGCGAGCTTCAGGCAACGGTTGCCGAGCAGGCAGCCTCCACCAGCCAGGTAAACGCCACCAGCAGGGGCATGTCTGAAACAGCCGGCGATCTTGACCAGACCATGGGCATGGTTACAAGCATTGCCCGCGATGCGGCAGACCTTGCAAGCGGCGGCATGGACAATATCGCCCAAATAACCGACGCCATGCAGGGGCTTCTTGATGCGGCAGGCGAAATTTCTTCAACCCTTCACACCATCAATGAAAAAACGCAGACCATCACCCGGGTCATCACCACCATCACCGCCATAGCCAACCGCACCAATCTACTGTCGCTCAATGCTGCCATCGAGGCTGAAAAAGCGGGAGAGTCCGGCAAGGGATTCTCGGTCGTTGCGCGAGAGATCAGGCATCTTGCAGACCAGACAGCAGTGGCGGCCCTGGACATCGATGAGATGATCACGGCCATGGAACAGTCAGTGCAGCAGGGCGTCGGAGATGTACAGACCTATATACTACGTGCCCAGACCGGCTCTGAAAAAATTACACTTATAAGCCGAGACGTTGCAACAATTCTGGGCTATACGCGCGATCTGGGGCCCCAGTGCGACATGGTCAATAGCGGCATGCAGACACTGGCCCAAAGCAGCAGCCAGATCATGCTTGCCATGGACCAGCTGAGCCAGACCGCAGGCCACAGCAGAGATTCTATCACTGAATTTATGAAGGTCGCCGACCAGCTCAACGATGCTGTCCAGAGCATGCAGTCGGAGGTCGCGCGGTTTTCGCTGCGCGGGCAGGAGTAGGCATGCTTCTTGTAGTCTTTCAAATAGCTCATGATCGCTTCGGCCTTGATGCAGCCCAGGTAGTGGAGGTCGTGCCACTGGTGGCTCTCAAGCAGGCCCATGGCGCGCCCGGCTATACTGCGGGGCTGTTTAATTACCGCGGCTCCGTGGTGCCGGTCATCGATCTCACGGCTCTTATTACGGGAACTCCCTGCCCAAGGCTGTTGAGCACGCGCATCATGCTTGTCACCTACACCGATGCGGCTGGCGCACAGCACGTGCTGGGGCTTCTTGCCGAGCGGGTGCTTGAAACGGTCACCTGCAGCCCGCAGGACTTTCAGAGCCCGGGCATCGCAAGCCCGGAGGCGCCCTATATGGGAGATATGCTTGTTGACGGCGATCAAATGCTGCGGCGCATAACCGTGCAGGAGCTTTTACCCCCAAGCGTGCAGGAGCTTCTGTTTGCGGCCTGCGGGGAGGCGAGCTAATGGCCTTCACAACCGTCGAGAAGTATCTTGAGGACGCCATCGGCCTTGACCCTGAATCCATCGGCACAAGAAAATTAAGCCACACCATCGCCTCCTGCATGAAGCATGCAGGCATAACCGACGGGGCAGCCTATCTCGATCTGATCATAAACAATGCTGCCGCGCGTGATGAATTAATCGAAGAGATCGTGGTGCCTGAAACATGGTTCTTTCGCGATAGCGGCCCGTTTCAGTTTCTGGCTGACTCTTTCGCGCTGGGCGATCTTGCGGCTACACCTGCAAGGCCTCTGAGAATTCTCTCCGTGCCCTGCTCAAGCGGGGAGGAGCCCTACTCTATTGCCATGGCCCTTCTTGATGCGGCAGTAAAGCCCAAAGCTTTGCGCATCGACGCTGTTGATATAAGCGGCCGCGCCCTGACGGTTGCGCGGCAGGCCTCTTTCGGCCGCTCATCATTTCGCGGCATCCCGGGCCTCTGGCAGCAGCACTTTACCCAGGAAGGGCGCTTCTGGCAGCTGCATCCTGATGTCGCCCGACTGGTGCGCTTTCATCAGGGCAATATTCTTGAAGCGGCTATACAGGCTGACTGGGCCGCGCAGCCCTATCAGATCATCTTCTGCCGCAACCTGCTTATCTATCTCACGCATGAAGCGCGCAGGCGCGTCTTTGACCGGCTCAACAATTTGCTTGAGCCTGGCGGGCTTTTATTTTCCGGACATACCGAGGTGCTGCTCTTCCAGCAGTTCGGCTACAGCATCATATCCGACAGGGGCTGCTTTGCCTGCAGAAAACCTCAAGCGCAGGAAGCGCTGAAACCCATTGCACGCAGGCAGCCAGTCAGCAGGCCTGCGGCCCCTGCACGATCAACGCGCAGAGAGGCTAAGCCCGGGCGCTTGATTGGCTCCCCCGTCTTTGCCACCACCTGCACGCAGAAGGCTGATAAAAAAGAAGCCGTTCTTACCACGGTTCGAAAGCTTGCAGACCGTGGCGAGCTTGAGCATGCCCGCAGGCTCTGCGACCAGTACCTGCGCGGCAGCGGCAGCTTAAACGCGCAGGCCCACTGCCTCATGGGCGAAATCAGCCAGGCCGGAAACATGCCCGATGCCGCTGAGCAGTCTTTTCTGCGGGCAGTCTATCTCGACCCGGCCTGCTATGATGCGCTGGTGCATTTAAGCCTCTTATATGAACGCAAAGGCAGCCGCGACAAGGCCCTGCTCTTCAGGCAGCGGGCGCGCCGGCTCCACGGAGAAACAGCATGACCCTGCTGCGCTGCTACAAAACAATTGGCGTGTTCGGCGACAGTACCTGCAGCAAGCTGCCAGGTCTAGTCCACTGCCGCAACTGCCCTGAGTATGCCCGGGCAGGCAGGCAGCTTTTTGACCGCCCCCTTGCACAAGCTGAGCTTGAGCAGTGGGCAGAGCTCTTCAGCCGCGAGAAAGAGGTTGAACCGGCCGACATGTTCTCGGTCGTTATATTCCGCGTGGGCAGCGAATGGTTTGCCCTCAAAACGGCGTTTTTTCAGGAGGTCACCGACCTGCGGCCTGTGCATACAGTGCCGTATCGCAGCGGCGCAGTGTTTAAGGGCATAGCTAATATCAACGGCGAGCTGCTGCTGTGCATCGACCCGGCCCCGGTGCTGACCCCGGGGGCCGGCCCGGCGGAGTGCCGCCGCATGATGGTGACGGCAAAGGACAACAGCAGGTTTGTGCTCATGGTTGAAGAAATTATGGGAGTGCACAGGATCCCGGCCGGGGCTGTCTCGCCTGCGCCTGCAACCGTTGCCAAATCACCTTCTGCGCTCACAACAGGCATATTTTCAATCGATACCAGAACCGTGGGGCTGCTGGATGAAGCCGACCTGTTTGCAACACTGAGCGGGAGCATAAGCCCGTGAGCACTGATTATTCTAATTTTTCCATGCTCGACCTGTTCCGTATTGAGGCAGAGAACCACAGCCGTGTGCTTGAAAACGGCCTTGTGGATGCCGAGGCCAGCCAGTCGCCCGAAAAAATAGAGCCCCTCATGCGCGCCGCCCATTCGATCAAGGGCGCGGCCCGCATTGTGGGGCTGGATCGGTGCGTGGGCCTTGCCCATGCCATGGAGGATATACTGTCTGCGGCCCAGCATGGAAAACTTAGCCTCACCGCAGGACATATCGACGCGCTTTTAAAAGGCAATGATATTTTCAAGCATCTTGCCGCTATCTCAACTGCTGAAATGGCGCCCTGGCTTGAAGCCAATGCCGCGCTTCTGCAGGACATGGCAGCCTCGATTTCAGCGCTTCTCACCGCAGCGCCCGCCACTGGCCCGGCTGCCCCTGCGGCCCGGCCGGAGCCAAAGCCGGCAAAAGAGTTAGAACCAGATCGCAGGGATAGCAGCTTTGTGCGCGTGCTGGCAGAAAACCTCAACCGCCTCATGGGCTTTGCAGGCGAGTCGCTCGTGCAGGCCCGGTCTTTAAAGCCCTTCACCGGCCAGCTGCTTTCCATGAAAAACAGCCAACGTGATCTGAGCACGCTTCTCGCGGGTCTTCTTGAAGACGTGCAAACCGGTCTGTCACCTGATGCCATGGGCCTGCGGCTGCATGACGCGCTGCAGGCGCTTGAGCGCGTGAGCGAAAAGCTTATCGGCCACATCGAGCATTTCGAGCTTTTCAGCCACCGCATAGAGCGAACGGCCGAGCATTTGTATGATGAGGTGGTGGCAAGCCGCATGCGCCCCTTTGCCGACGGCCTGCACGGATTTCCGCGCATGGTGCGCGATCTGGCGCAAATATGCGGCAAAAAAGTCGATTTCCGGATCGAAGGTGAAACAACACGCGTCGACCGCGACATCCTTGAAAAGCTCGAAGCGCCGCTTACCCATCTTGTGCGCAACAGCATTGACCATGGCCTGGAAACTCCCGATGAGCGCACCGCAGCAGGCAAACCGCCTGAAGGCAGGCTGGTGCTTGAAGCCGTACACAGGGCAGGCATGCTCAATATCACCGTGTCAGACGACGGCCGTGGCATCGACCCTGTTCAGCTGCGCACAAAAATTATTGAAAAAGGCTATGTATCCGCAGACATGGCTGCAAGCCTCACCACGGCAGAGCTCATGGACTTTTTGTTTCTGCCCGGCTTTTCAACGGCCGGCAAAATCACCGAGGTTTCAGGCCGCGGTGTAGGGCTTGATGTGGTGTTCACCATGGCACAGAAGGTCGGGGGCTCGGCCCGCGTCGAGTCGCGACCCGGCCAGGGCACAACCTTTCACATGCAGCTGCCGCTCACCCTGTCTGTGCTGCGCACGCTGCTGGTAGCAATAAACGGCGAACCCTATGCACTGCCCCTTACCCGCATCGACCGCATCATAAGCGTTGAGCAGGCCGAGCTGCGCGCTCTTGAAGACCGTCAGTTCTGCACGGTCGATGATGAGCCTGTGGGCATTATCGATGCAAGTCAGGCCCTGGGCCTCAGCCAGTCAACTGCTGCGGGCAGCAAAATCAATATCGCCGTCATCAGCGACCGCCTCAACCGCTACGGCCTTGTCGTTGACCGTTTCATCGGCCAGCAGGATCTAGTTGTCATGCCGCTCGACCCTCGGCTCGGCAGCGTGCCTGCGATCAGCGCCGGGGCCATTATCGAGGACGGCTCACCCGTGCTGATACTTGATGTCGATGATCTGGTGCGCGCCATAGACAATCTGCTCACGCAGGGCAGGCCCTATAAAATGGACCGCCTGCAGCAGCAGGCGGCAGCGCGCAAGCGGGTGCTGATTGTTGACGACTCACTGACCGTGCGGGAGGTTGAGCGAAAAATCCTTGAAAACCAGGGATATGATGTCACGGTTGCCGTCGACGGCATGGACGGATGGAATATGCTGCAAAGCGCAACATTTAACCTTGTCCTCTCCGATGTCGACATGCCGCGCATGAACGGCATCGAAATGGTGCGCCGCATTAAACAAGACGCACGCCTGCGTGAGATGGCCGTTATGATAGTATCGTACAAAGACCGCGACGAAGACCGGGTACTCGGCCTTGAAGCCGGCGCGGATTACTACCTCGGCAAGAGCAGCTTCCACGATGATACCCTCATCGCCGCGGTGCGGGATTTGATAGGGGAGGCGTGATGCATTTTGGATTTTTGATTGCGCGATTTTGGATTCTATCCGCAGCGGCGGCAGAAAATTTTTAAAACCACTGGACACCGGCTTTTGCCGGTGTGACAAAAAAAATTCGTCATTCCGGCGAAAGCCGGAATCCAGAATATAAATCACTTGTTTCAGACAGGCTAAAAGCAATGCGCATCGCAATCGTTAATGATCTTATGATGGCCGTGGAAGCCCTTCGCCGCGTTATCTCGGCAGCACCGGGTCACGAGGTGGCCTGGATCGCCCTGAACGGCGCCGAGGCGGTTGAGAAATGCCGCACCGACCGGCCGGACCTGATCCTCATGGACCTCATCATGCCTGTCATGGACGGCGTTCAGGCCACCGCTGAAATCATGCGCCACAGCCCCTGCCCTATTCTTGTCGTAACAGCTACTGTTGAAGGCAATGCAGGAAAAGTTTTTGAAGCCATGGGCCATGGCGCGCTTGATGCAGTGTGCACGCCCAATTTTGCTCCCGGCGGCACAGTCGACGGCGGAGCAGAGCTGATGAAAAAAATAAACACCATAGCAATCCTTACAAGAAACACGCCCGCAGAAAAGCAGCCAGCAGTTGCCCTGGCGCAGCCTGCGCCACGGCCTGAAGGCCTGCCGCCGCTGATTGCCATAGGCGCCTCCACCGGCGGACCACGCGTGCTTGCAGATCTTCTTACCGTTCTGCCGGCCAGGCCCGGCGCTGCCATTGTCATCGTACAGCATGTGGACAGCCAGTTTGCCAGCGGCCTCACCCACTGGCTCGACAGCCAGTGCAACATGCAGGTAAAGCTTGCCTCGGAAAACATGGTCATTGAAAATGATACGGTCTATGTAGCAGGCACCAACGATCACCTCGTGCTCGGACCCGACCGCTGCCTGCACTACACAGCCGAGCCGCGCGACTACCCATATCGGCCGTCGGTTGATGAATTTTTCACAAGCCTTGCCCGGCACTGGGGCCGCACCGGCATTGCCGTGCTGCTTACCGGCATGGGCCGCGACGGCGCCCGTGGCCTTCTTGCGCTTCGCCGCGCAGGCTGGCACACCATCACGCAGGACGAGGCCACCTGCATCGTCTACGGCATGCCCCGCGCCGCAGCCGAGCTTGACGCAGCGGTTGAGATACTGTCACCGGATGGCATAGCGACGGCGTTGCTGAAATTTGCAGGGTGCTTGAGTTCGGAGTAAAGAGATAAAGTTTAAAGTTCAAGGTTTAAGTGCTAACTTTGCAATAAAACCGTACACCACGCTTGATATGTTTTTGCAATGACGATACCTTAACGGTTATTTAACCGTACAGGAGAAAACACACAATGAAACAAGAAGAGGCAAAAAAAATTCCAAGAAGCACGACACCTTTTTGAACAAGGCAAAAATAAAACAGAAATATCTGAAATTCTTGGTATCAGAAGAGCCACTATAGTTTCATGGCTGCAGCAAGAGCAATATCAGGATAACCGTGGCTGGGAGAAAGGCCAAGCACGATTATACACGGATTCAGAGATCGTTGAGTGCGTTTGCCGCATCAAACGCAACCGAATTGAAAACAAAAAATATTTCGTGGGCAGCGAACATGT
>CAIWCT010000135.1 GCA_903911225.1 uncultured delta proteobacterium | reverse complement strand
TGGGAATACTATGAAACAAGTAAAGCTTGTCATTTGGGACCTTGACAACACCTTCTGGAAGGGCACACTTTCCGAAGGTACCATAGAGTATGACAAGCAGAACCATGAAACGGTTATTGCGCTTGCAGGGCGCGGTATTATGAGCGCCATCTGCTCCAAAAACAATTATGACGACGTGCGACAGCGCCTCGCGCAGCAGGGAATCTGGGACTATTTTGTTTTTCCGAAAATTGCCTGGCAGCCTAAAGGAGCCATGGTAGCTGAACTTATTGCCGATATGCACCTGCGGCCGGAAAATGTTCTGTTCATCGATGACAATTCCTTAAACCTCAATGAGGCCCTGTTTTACTGCCCCGGCCTGCAGACCTCCTCTCCCGATATACTTGCCGGCCTGCTGGGACTTGATGTCTGCACCGGTAAGCCGGACCGGGAGATGTCACGGCTGAAGCAGTACAAACTGCTTGAAAAAAAACACGCCGACCGCGTCAGCGCCCAGTGCGACAATAAGGTCTTTCTGCGCGGGTGCAGGATCACGGTGCAACTCTGCCATAACTGCCAGTCCGAGTTTGACAGGATCCTTGAGCTTATTAACCGTACCAACCAGCTCAATTATACAAAAAACTGGCTTACACGGCAGGAGCTTGAAGACCTGCTGCAGGATGCGGGCGCAGAAACTGGCTTTGTCCGGGTGAAAGACAAATACGGCGATTATGGCGTCAGCGGGTTTTATGTGAAAAGAAACAGCAGGCTTGAGCATTTTTTATTTTCCTGCAGAATCATGAATATGGGGGTGGAAAACTGGCTGCACGAAAAACTTGGGCGACCAGACATCGATATGGCGGGCGATGTGGCCGTGCCGCTCTCGCAGGACAACGCCTGCGACTGGATTACAGAAATTGCAGCAAATAAAACCACATCGAGCGTACTGCCGAGAACCAGCTATAAATCGCTGAGCATTATGGTAAAGGGCAGCTGCGACCTACTGCAAATACAGCATTATCTATTAAAAGGATCGCTCTTTGATTGCGAGGTAAGCTATCTCTCACCCGCCGGCTACCGAATGAATGTTTCACACACGGAAATCCTGAAACAATGCAATCTGCATACGCTGGCCAGCTACGGCCCAATAATAGACAAGCTGTACTTTCTGGACAGGTCGGCCTTCAGAACAAACTTTTTTTCAGGCTCCTACGATGTATATGTCTACAGCGTGCTCGACAACTACACAAAAGGACTCTACCGCTACCGCAATTCCGACTTTACCATTGCCTTTGGAGACTATACCTACGATCTGACGGACCCGGCCGTGTGGGACTATCATGCTGAAAGGAGCTCCAAGCACCGCATACCAAAGGGCTTTCTTGAATGGTTTAAGGAGAATTTCGTTTTTATGGGCCCCCTTAACAGCGACGGGTTCAGGCAGAACATGGCCTGGCTGTGCGATCAAATAGACAGTGACAAACTGCTCATAATACTCAATGGATCCGAAGTCCCGTGCGGTTCTCCATCAGAGCAAGACAGATGGCTGCGGCATCGCGAAATGAACCATGCCCTTGATGAAGTTATGGCTCTTATGCCCCATGCTGCTCTCTGCGATGTCCGGCAGTTCACACAAACCAGGGCCGACCATCCGCACAATATTCGCAGCTACAGCCGCAAGGCATATTTTAATATTGCACAGCATATCAACCACATAATAGAGCAGCGGCGCAGCGTTTCTTCAGGCTTCTGGCAAAAAGGGCTCCTTAAATGCCGGTACTTGCTGCCCGTATCGCCAAAAATTGAAAAACGGAATGCTTTCCGGTTTGTTTTGGAAAAGAAAAAAACAGCACTTCAACAGTTAGGGTAAAAAATGTTTCTCTGCTACTCCGGTCGAAATCATGGTTCTGCTACCTTCCCTCCCCCCTTGGGGCGCAGATGCCATGATTTCGGCCCCTCCCCCCTAAATTAAAAAGGAGATGTAAAAGGTGTTCTTTATGGGAAAACAATGCATTGACGAGAATCTTCAGCAGTATGGCATGGGGTTGTATGTGCTGACTGAATTACTGTATGCACCCGGGGATTCAAATGAACGGTTCTATTCAATGGATCATTTTTGAGAATCGCCCATGAAATGTCCCGTCTGTAATATTAATTTGCAGATGTCGCAAGAAAACGGCATCAGGCTCGATCATTGTCCGATGGGCAGAGGCGTCCGGCTTGACAACTCCAAAGTTTCAAAAATTATAAAATCCATATCGCCGCACATCAGGGAATCCGGCCCCGTACTGCATGGCGACAGTGAAAAAATAAATTCCCGCAAAATAAAAAAGTTTGCAGAGAACTACCTGAATATACATGTGCTGGGCCGTAAAAAAACCGCGGGTTTGCTGTGCGTTAATGCTGGACACGGAGAAGGAGTTTCATATTGTGAAAGTCAAAGAATCTTTCTGGTTTAGAAACCGCGGATGGCTGGGCCTTGTGTTTTTTATCCCGGCCATTGCAGGGGTGGTGTTCAGCAAACCAAGGGTCGCGGATGATTCGCTGCTTGATTTTTTCATGACCTTAACGGGATGGCTC
>CAIWCT010000134.1 GCA_903911225.1 uncultured delta proteobacterium | reverse complement strand
GGTCGGAATACACGCGCTTAACACCCGGCAGAGAGCCAAGGATGCGCTTGGCTTCAGCCGGAGAATTTGTTCCCGGATCAATGGCAAAACCGTTGAATACAACGCTGTAGCGTAGAGGGACCATACTGCCCTGCTCATTGCGATACGAGGCTACACGTGCGCCGGGCAGGCTTTGCTGTAAGCGGCCCATAAAGGCTTCCTGTGCCGCCTGCAGCCGGGCTGCATGGGTTCGCGCATCCTGCTGTTTGATATCCAACCGCCCTGCATTGCTGCGGGCAAGACCGGTTGTGAGGGTCCACTGGCCGAGAGAAGGATCATCAAGCTCAATAATAAGCCGGTGAGAATAGTGCGGGGCAACCTTTGAGCCTGCCCCGGTATCGCTGACCGAACTGGCCCCTGCAACCGTAAAAAACAAGCAGCAAAGCATCAGCGCAAATCCGGAATTCCTTTTCAGTGACATAGATCTCCTCCTTTTTAAAAAGCGCCTTTCGTTAAAATCAGCATAGCACGCTTTTGTTTTTTTTTAAAAAAGCTTGCCAAGCATGCAACCCTGGTCTGTATTCCCCTGGTAATTCAGCTGCTCAAATTTAAATAAAAAACAGCCGGAGCCCTAACTGCGAACCAGTTTGGTTTCTCTCCCATTGGATTCATTACTTTTCAACATACCACATTGCAGCGTTAATTGACAGCGACTGGCTTTAAAATTGGGTAAACATAGAACAAAACGATTGCATCTCAAGATAAATTAAAAGACAAAATATGAAGAGGAGGTTTTGGAAACGCGACACCTGCCTCTGAATGTATGTATCACCAACCGTAAGATGCAATCAATTTAACCGCGATCTTATCCGGTTTATAATCCATGCCGTGATTAATGAGCCTGTAACAGTATGAAATTTGTCGGGAGGTAAAAAATTCTTAAAGGAGGAGGCGTACAGGGAGTATGAGGGGGAGGAACATACTCCCTGCACGTTTATGAGGAAACTTTGTACTGAAATACTACTCTGCAACAATCCTTTCTCTTTAGGTTTCTGATTTGTGCAGGGAGTATGAAAAAGGGGGGGGAAACATACTCCCTGCACTATCAGGTTAAATATCTCTGTTCTTGCTGCTCAATGTCTTTCTTCATTCTGATTAAGTTATAGCATGTGAATAATTAAAAAATGATTAAAGTGGCATTAGAAAAAATTAATGCTCTTATGCTGCTTTGCAACAATCCTTTCGCTTTAGATTTCCGACCTGTGCAGGGAGCATGAGACCTGTTTCCATCTATCATCTTATCCCTCCAATCACCTTCAACCCTGCCAACACATCCTCAATCTCAATCAACAACCTGATCAAACCCGGGTGTCTCCTGACAGAGAACCTTAGACACATAATTTCATTACGAATTATATGATCTATTCTCTCTCTCATAAGCCTTGCTCCCTTCTGCACCAAGCCACTGCCTTTGTGATTCGTAAACTTCAGAAAATGCAATACGCATACCAAAAAAATTAAATTGCCGTGAATAAATCCCCCTCTTAATAAAAAGAATTGAAAAACAGATAGTTGAAAAATAATAATGATATGCTCTGCTTATTTGGCTGGCTATGGGGTGAAAAATGATTGGCTGATTTCAGCCAACTAAATGCTCACAGATGAATTTTATTGGCTGAATCCAGCCAATCACCGGTTGAATTGTTTCCCGGGGATGCGTCTTGCAAGGAGCGGTCAGGCCTGTTTCCTGTAAATCAGCCGGTTATATGGCAGGCACTACCGGGCGCACAATGGCTCATCGGGACTCAATGACCTTTTTAAGCAGGCGGGGGTCGTCGGTGATGATGCCGTCTGCGCCGGCATCAAGCAGGCGGCGCATATCGGCCTCCACGTTGACTGTCCAGACATGAACGCGGATACCCTTTCTGCGGATCTGGCGCATCATGCCCGGCGACGCGACATGCCAGTTTCGGTAAAATTCCGGTATCTGCAGGGCATCGGCTGCCATGCCTCTCTTTGCAAAAAGCAGTCCGATTCTATAAAGGAAAAAGACTCTGGCAACCTCCCTGTGAGAGGCCGAAGTTGCCATCTCCGGCAGCAGGCGCCGCACCGCCTTGAGATTCCCGGTGAACTCCGATGCGGTCAGAACCCTCTCCACGGCATTGCACCGCCTTATGAGAGCGCAATAATCACCGGCCTGAGACGGGTCATCAGCCTTGAGGTCGATATTGAATCGCTGCTGCGGAAACTCTCGCAGGACTTCTTCAAGCGAAGGAATGGCAATCTTCTTTCCACGGAAGGGAAAGCTCTCTGCATCGGCAGAGTAGCGATAGCCTGCATCGAGGCGCTTCAGCTCCTGCATGGTGTAGTCGCCTATCTTCCCCCTGCCCTCGGTAACCCGGTCAATGGTATCGTCGTGAAAGATCATGAAGTGCCCGTCTTTGCTTCTCTGCACGTCAGTCTCGATCACATCGGCACCGATCTCAATGGCGCTTTGAAAAGAGGGCATTGTGTTTTCAGGAAAATGAGCAGCGTCGCCGCGGTGGGCGAAAATTCTGGGTTCCGGGATTAAAAAATGCCTGGACATTGTGCAGTAGAAATAAATTTCTTAAGGCTGTTAGGTTGTTAGCTTTTTAGCCTGATAACCTGCTCGCCTGCAAGCTTTTTTATTTCCTACAGCCTAATCGCCTACAGTCTGTTCTCCTTCTCAGCTCGCCTGCATGAGCCTGCCCAGAATGAGACCGTAAAATACATCATTTTGCCCGGTATAGCTCCAGCCCAGATGGGTGGCGCACCCGCTGCACAGCACCACCTGCCAGGCATACCCGCCGAACCAGCTCCATTCAGTCTCGGGCGCGCTTGCATCAACGCAACCCTTTACGCGCCTGAAGCAGCCGATCTGAAAAAGAAGGCCCACGGGATTTGAAAATGTATGACAATGCGAACCCTGCACCTGGATGCGCTCTGCGGGGCTGGTTATTACCTGCATGCACTGGCGGCAGAGAATTTTTTCTTCCCAGTAAGGATCTTTCTCCTGTTCGTCATACCGGGCGGTATCTTCGTCAATCTCGCCCGGGGGTGAGCCGGGAGCCTCCCTGCAACGGCTTGGACTGTCGTGTAATGCAGGAAGGAGCGTCATTTGCCTCCTGCGTGTTTGGGAGATGCTTGATAACATGCTGCAGGGGTTACTTCCCGTCGATTAAATTTTTAATAAACTTGAAATAGTCGGAGCCGCCGAACCTCAGAATCGAGTTGTGATCAGCTCCTGGAATAACCTGCAGCTGTTTTCGCTGGGCCGGGCAGTTTTTCAAAAGCACTTCTGCGTCGGACACAGGGATGAAATCGTCGTACTGCGCATGAATGATGAGCAGCGGTTTTTTAAAGTTTTTGATTTTTTCAAAATTACCGAAGCAGTCTGCCTCGGTAATGCCGAGGCGTTTCGTGTCAACCCCGATAAACCGCAACAGGGGCTCGGTATAGGCAAAGCCGCTTTCGATGATAAGGCCCGCAATATCGGCCTCATACTTCGTCGCAAGTTCTATGGCCGGGGCGCTCCCGAGCGAGCGGCCCATGACATAGAGCGGCCCAGTCTGATTCTGCTGCGCGCGCCATTTCTTGACCTCGGCAAACACCTTATGGGCATCGGCAATCATAGCGCTTGCAGTGGGCGTGCCGGTGCTGCGGCCATAGCCGCGGTATTCAACAGCAAGAAGGCCTATGCCGATGCGATTATAAATCAGGCCGTTTTCCTGGTAGTCGTCGACGGTTTCGCCATTGCCATGAAAAAAAAGTATGGCTGGCGCCTGCGGCCCTGCAGAATAGAACCAGCAGGCAAGAATTGCGCCCTTATCAACAGTAATATTATAATCCACAGCGCCTTGGATAGGCGCGGACGGGGCCTCTTTTCTCGGGTGGAACAAAAACCGCAGAACACCGGGACGGTCAAGCTTGGGGTAGGTTGCTATTTTTTGCTGCATGGCGCCTCCCGAAATGATCAGACATGCTATCATCATCACTAAAAAAAATACTTTTTTAATACATGCGCCAACTTCAGCTCCTGAACGGATTGCCATAGCTACCACCCTTCATCTTTTTCAGTTCATTGTAAAAGCTCAGCTGAAAGACAAAAAGACCTGCAAACAAAATGCAGATAATCAGATAAAAGACTGCCGTGGTATGCGTTTCGCTGGTGATGGCGATAAAAAACGACCACGCCACAATCAGACATTTGAGCATAAGACTGATGCGTATATGGTTCAAGTCAAGCTTTGAGTAATCCTGGTTTTGCATGGGGCTGCAACCTCTTCTTTTCTTCTTTTAGCTCAGGTTTTCGCAAAGTCAACCCCCATTATCCAACAATTATGTTTTACATCTGCTCCGTATAGAGTATAATTACCAAAATAGACCCCATTTAAGAGTCTCTGCATACAGCAAACAAGGCTTCACAAAGAGCCGTTAAACCAAAACACATCACATCAGCCCGGAGTTCTAGCATGCTTAAAACTCCCGCTGAAAGGAGTACTGTCCGTGAAAAAAATCTGTGCGGCGCTTGCGCTGGCTTTCCTGACAATCTGCCCTGCCGCTGATGCAGCCCATTTAGTTGTCGACCGCATTCTTGCTACCGTCAATGGCGAAATAATTACGCTCTCTGAATTTGAAAAATACAAATCCCTGATTCTCATGGGAACCCCCGAAAAACCAGCTGATGCTGATACCGACCGCCAGCTGCTCAGTCAGCTCATCGAAAAAAAAATAGTTTTGCAGGAGGCCAAAAAGCTTGACATAACGCTGAAGGACAAAGACATCGAGCATGCCCTGGAAGACGTCCAGCGGCGCAACAAGATCGATTTAAAGACACTTGAGCGTGAGATTATTAAGCAGGGTGCGACGCTTGAAGATTACAAAAAAATCCTCGGGGACGAAATTCTTCAGTCGCACACCATCGGTCGCGCCGTACATGCTAAAATTAATGTCACCGAAAAAGACATTCAGGAATTTTATGAACAGAACGTGAAGGGCAAGGAAAGAAAAGGCGCCCGCGTGCGCATACAGCAGATACTGCTGCTCATACCCAATGGCGCCGCGCCGGGGAAAATATCCGATATTGAAAAACGCATACAAGATTTATACCGCAAGATCAAGGCGGGCGATGATTTTGGCAAGCTTGCCGTGCAAAATTCTCAGGGTGCAGGGGCGCAGCTGGGCGGTGATATCGGCTTCTTCTATAAGGATGAACTGATGCCTGAAATCGAAAAAATGGCCTTCAGCCTTAACAAAGGAGAAGTGAGCCCGGTCTTTCGCACCGAGATAGGCTTTCATATCATCAAAGTGCTCGATCGCATCGGCGACGACGACGGCAAAAGCACTGACAACAATACGGCTGCGCTGCATGCTCAGGAGCGTGAAATAAAAGGCATGCTCTACAATATGGCATTTGAAAAAGAGTTGCGCCAGTGGCTTATGGGCCTAAAGCAAAAAGCCTATATCGAAATCAACTGAAGCTTTTACGGCATACAAACAAAACCCCTTATCGCATGCGATAAGGGGTTTTGTTTGTATGCCGTAAAAGCTTCAGTTGATTTCGATATAGGCTTTTTGCTTTAGGC
>CAIWCT010000133.1 GCA_903911225.1 uncultured delta proteobacterium | reverse complement strand
GGGCTGAAGATAAAATGAAACGCGCGCAACGGCAGCGCTATGAACATGGCCGTGCGCTCGGTATACTGCACGGCAAGGGATTTGGGCGCAAGCTCACCAAGCACAATGTGCAGCGCGGTAATAGTAAAGAACGCCGTCGGGAGCGCCAGTTTATGAATCATTTCGGGCGACAGGGAAATATGCAGCATGCCGAAGACCGTTATGAATATCTCGGCAACCACGCTTTCGCCGATCCACCCGAGGCCAAGGCTCGCAAATGTTATGCCCAGCTGCGTCGCCGAAAGATAGACATCAAGGTGATTGACGATATGCTCGGTCACCCGTGCGACATTGCTGCCCGACTGCCCCCGCAGCTGAATCTGGGACAGGCGCACCTTGACAATGGCGAATTCCGCGGCAACAAAAAATGCGTTGAGCAGAACAAGCAGTATGGTCAGAAGTATGTTGAATGCTATCATCAGGGTAAGCTGTTTAATTCACATGGATTTTTATTACCTGTCAGCATATAATGCCTCCCGGTGTTTGTCAAGGAGCAGTAGGGTTAATGCGATGGACGATACAACAGTATATGATTTTGATACCGTAATTGATCGCCGCGGCACAGCTGCGGTGAAGTGGGACCTTGTAAACAGGCTTTTTGGGATGGATGATCTGCTGCCGCTCTGGGTGGCTGACATGGACTTTGCTTCTCCTCAGCCCGTAATCGATGCGCTTATGCGACGGGCGCAGCACGGGGTTTTCGGATACACAGCCTGCATGGATGGCTATTATGATGCTGCCATATCATGGATGCGCGAGCGCCATGGCTGGCAGTTGGAGAAAGACTGGCTGGTGTTCTGCCCCGGCGTTGTGCCGGCCTTTAATATGGCGGTGCAGGCTTTTACACGGCCCGGAGGCGGGGTGATCATTCAGCAGCCGGTCTACTATCCCTTCATGCGCTCGATTCTGGCAAACGGGCGCCGCATTCTCAATAACCCCCTGCGTCTGTCGTGTGGCCGCTATGAAATGGACTTTGAGGATCTTGCGCGCAAGGCCCGCGATCCGGATGCAACGCTTATGATTCTGTGCAGTCCTCACAATCCGGTGGGCAGGGTCTGGACACGCCATGAGCTCGAGCAGCTTGGCGCCATCTGCTGTGAAAACAATATTACCGTTGTGGCCGATGAGATTCACGCAGACCTTGTGCTGCCCGGCTTTCGTCATATTCCCTTTGCCACCATTTCCAATGACTGTCTGCAGGCAAGCATCACCTGCACCTCACCAAGCAAAACCTTCAATCTTGCGGGCCTGCATACGGCGCATGCCGTTATTTCAGACCCTGAGAAGCGGGAAGCATTTTCCAGCGTCCTTATGAACAGCGGGTTGCAGTGGCCGAACGCCTTCGGTACGGTGGCACATGAGGCGGCCTATCGCAGCGGCGGGCCGTGGCTTGCTCAACTGCTTGTGTATCTGCAGGGCAACCTGCAATTCCTGAAAGCATTTATTGCAAAGCATCTGCCGCAGGTGCAGGTCATTGAGCCCGAGGCGACGTATCTTGTGTGGCTCGACTTTAGGGCGCTGGGACTTGAGTGGCGCGAACTGAAAGCACTCATGCAGGAGCAGGCGCGTGTGGCTCTTGATGAGGGCTATATTTTCGGTCACGAGGGGCGAGGTTTTGAGCGGATTAATATTGCCTGCCCGAGAAGCATCCTGCGGGAATGCCTTGAGCGCATGGCAGAGGCGTTGAGGCGGCATGTCGATACTGCTGATACACCCGCCGGTCTCTAAGCCCTGCGAGCCGCCGCCGGGTCTGGCGCGGCTTGCAGGCGCGCTTGCTGGCCGCGGCGCTGCCTGCCGCGTATGGGATGCAAGTCTTGAAGGGCTTCTGCATCTTATAAGCCTGCCGCTGCCCTTGCAGGGCATCTGGACACGGCGAGCTGTGAAAAATCGTGAGGCAAACCTTGCAGCCCTGCGCAGCCCCGAAATTTTTCACAATCTGGACCGCTACATCAGCAGGGTCAAAGATATAAGCCACCTGCTCACAGCGCAGGCTGCACTGCACGACGCAGAGCTTACCCTTTCAGATTATAGCGACAGGAAACTATCTCCGGTATGCAGCGCAGATCTTATTTGCGCAGCACAGCATCCCGACAGCAATATCTTTTATCCTTTTTTCAGCCTGAGGCTGCGTGAAATCCTTGAGCATGATACGCCCCGGGTCATCGGTTTTTCAATAAATTTTTTGAGCCAGGCCCTTACGGCTTGCGCCATGATGGGATTTTTGAAGCGCGAAAACTGCAGGGCTAAGATTGTTTTAGGCGGCGGGCTTATAACATCCTGGCTGCGCAGGCCGGGCCTGTCAAATCTTTTTGCCGGTCTTGCCGATCACCTTGTCGACGGGCCGGGAGAAGAAATATTGCTGTGTCTGGCAGGCTGCACAGATGCTGCAGCAGATGCATATGCCCCCGATTATACCGGCTTTCCACTTGACCAGTATTTTTCGCCGGGCAGAATTTTGCCGTTCAGCACGGCAGCGGGCTGTTATTGGGGTGCCTGCTCGTTCTGCCCGGAACAGGCTGAGGGCAATCCGTACCGGCCCTTGCCGGTAGCGGCCGCAGGAGCACAGCTTGCAGCACTTGTGCAGAGACATAGGCCGCGGCTTCTGCATCTGGTGGACAATGCCCTGAGCCCGGCATTTTTAAAAAGCATGATAAAAAATCCGCCCGGCGCGCCATGGTATGGCTTTGCACGCGTAACACCGGAACTGCAGGACGAGGATTTTTGCAGGCAACTGCGGCAGTCGGGCTGCGTGATGCTGCAGCTGGGGCTGGAGTCGGGGGATGATGCGGTGCTTGCCGGGCTATCCAAGGGCCTGACAATCGCTGATGCCAGCCGTGCACTCAGGGCAGTCAAGCAGGCCGGCATCGGCGTCTATGTGTATCTGCTGTTCGGCACGCCTGCCGAGACGAGGCTGTCGGCTCAGCGCACGCTTGATTTCACTGCTGCTGAAAGCAGGCATATTGATTTTCTCAATCTCGCCATTTTCAATATGCCCGTCAATGCCGCCGATGCCGCCAGCCTTACAACAGGGGCATTCTATGACGGCGATCTTGCTTTGTACACCGGCTTTCAACATCCCCAGGGCTGGAGCCGAAGCCAGGTGCGCCGGTTTCTTGACCGCGAGTTCAAGCGCCACCCTGCCATAGCGCCTATCCTGCGCCGCGACCCGCCTTTTTTTACTTCTAATCACGCGCCGTTTTTTTTACGGACGGTGCTTGCAGGCAGCATACATAGCTGAGATTCAGCATTGATCTGGCCGGGCAGCCCGGCCATGCAGCAAGCAGCATCGATTTTAGGCGGGGAAATTGAACCCGGTCATCAGGGTTGCAACAGTTGGGCGTTTTTTAATATTTTATAAACCACGGCATGACCACAAGCAGTATGCCGATAATCACAATTAAAGTGACATTGGTCACGAAATACGGAAATAGCATTAAGCCCAGGCCACACAGGAGCGGGATTATTTTTTTTTGCTTTTTACCATATATGAAATAGGCAAACCCGAAAGAACCGAAGAGTATGCCCCAGATGAGAGATGCTTCACTGTTCATGAGTAGAACCTGTTTCCCTTGCGCACAATGGCAGCGTTCATATAAGCGAAATTAAACATAGAATAATCTCAAACGCTCCCTTATTCTCTTCAGAGCATGACAATCATGGTTTTCTTTCTCATGCCGCCGCATCCATCATGTGAAACCGTTATGTGTGTCGCTGCCATTGTATTGTACTATAATAGGTTATCTCTAAATAATCAAATTCAAGCTGGCTGGCGGCCCGCCGCGTCAACTGCCTGACGGGGTTCTGATAAAGCGTGGCGTCAGGGCATGGAGGTTTAGCCAATCACTGCGAAATTACTTGGCGGGCACTACAATAAATGGATATAGCCGGGCTTTTTTTTTGCAGTGAGAGCCTTTTTTGCTGTAGTGCAGTAAAAAAAATTGCTATATTATCAAATAAAAATTAAAATAATAGTTAAGTGCATATTTTGAGAATACAGGATCGTTAATTCCCTGCTGCAAAGCGGAGCCTATGTATGCAACAAATTGACTATAGCGTTCAGAAGGTCATCATTAATGAATACAAGCCCCATGACAAGATCGTTGATGCGGGGGCTTCGCAAGAACGATTTTTTGTAATACTGCATGGGCACGTAGATATTTCGCAGAACGGTATCTCCCTGCGCACGCTCAAGGAAGGCGATATTTTTGGCATTGAGTTTTATTATCTGGACAAACCCTATGACATTTCCGCTACGGCACACACCCTGGCGCGCATAGCCTCTTACCACAGCAGCCTTATCTACGAAATAATCTATAACCGGCCCCAGATGATCGATCAGATGATGAAATCGCTGGCCGGACAGATTGATCAAACAACCAGGCTTATGCTGGAGCACCTGCCTGAAGAAGCCGTCGCACCGGTCGACACGGCCCCGGCCTACATTCCGCCCGAACCCGGAAGCGTGGTGCTGTCCTTTGACGATTTGTTTAATGACGATCAGGGCGAGTTTGATTTCGGCCCCGCGCCTGAGCCGATGCCCGAAGGGAGCTTCACTACGCTGCATGACGAAGCGCTCAGGTTTTTTATTGATGAATCAAAAATGCTGCTCTCCGACCTGAAGCTCATCGGCGAGCAACTCAAGTCCGTCGGTATACCAAATGAGCAGGAATCGGCCAAGCTTGTTGAGTTTGCGCAAAAGCTTAACCGGCTCATCGGCGGCGCCGCTTCAATGGGTTTTGAGCAGTTCTCTCAACTGTCCCGCCGAACCTCGCTTCTGGCAACGGGCTGCGCCGAAATTAAAAACATGACCATCCGCCTGATCATCACCAACCTGAACCTGGTTGTGGCCGTGCTCTCGGAATGCTTCACCAACCTGGACACCATTAATGCCGCCGAGGGCAAGCTGCCCATGCTCGAACAGCGGCTGGACATCTGCATGACCTCCATCGGTATGCCGGAGCCTGAAATCAAAACCCAGGATGAAATTGATGAGATATTGGACCTGTTCAGGGACTGATGCTGTAGCCTCCTGCCTGCCAACACCACGATTACAGTGACGCAAACAGCTCACGGGCCTGCCTGGAATATATCCCTTGCGATTCATACAGCACAAGCGGCGGCTCTATATTCATCTCAGCCCCCGCGCCCTTCACGGCCTCGGCAAGAACCATGGTTGCGGGCTCATCACTGCGGGCATGCACGAACCGGAGCGTTTTAGGCTCAAGGCTTTTTTTTCTTAAGGCGGCAAGCAGATCGGGAAGCCGGGAGGCGCTGTAGACAACCATGCATCTGCCCCCCTGTTTCAGAAGATATGCGCAAGCCGCAGTGAAGTCACCAAGTGAGCCATGCAGCTCATGCCGGGCAGCGGCTTTCTGCGCTACGGGGTTTATGCGGCCGGAGGCGGCCGGGTAGAACGGCGGGTTGGTGACAACGGCGTCGAAGCTCTCCGCAGGCCCCATGGCCTGCAGCCTGCGTACATCGCCATGCAGTATGGACACCTTCTCTTCGCAGCGGTTAAAAATGATATTGCAACGGGCCAGTTCAGCAAGCTCGTCCTGGATTTCCACGCCCAGTATGCGCACAACCGCCCCGCAGCGCGCCAACAGCACCGGCAGCACGCCGCAACCCGTGCCGAGATCTGCTACGGACCCTGAGCAGCGATTCCGGGCGAACGCCGCAAGCAGCAGCGCATCAATTGAAAAACGGTAGCCACGCACAGGCTGGTACAGCTTCAGCCTGCCGTCGAACAGCTCATGCAGTTCACTGTTTGCGGGGTGCTTGTCCATGATCCTCTTTAAAAAATGAAAACTCTTTACACGGTACTGCAATGACGATAGTGTATGAGCCTGTCAGTGTCAATAGTATTCAGGCTGTTAGCAGTTTAGGCTGTAGGCTTTTAGGTGAATCACTAACTGTGGCACAGCTTTTTTTCTACAGCCTACAGCCTGAATAATAATATTAATTATAAGTATCTGCATTAACCCCATGAAGCGCATCATTCTTGGAACAGCCGGACATATCGATCACGGGAAAACATCCCTTGTCAAGGCCCTTACCGGCATTGACTGCGACCGGTTGAAAGAGGAAAAGCAGCGCGGCATCACCATAGAGCTGGGCTTTGCCTCCCTTGTGCTGCCCGGCGGACAGGCCGTCGGCATTGTTGACGTGCCCGGGCATGAGAAGTTCATTAAGAACATGGTGGCAGGCACTGGCGGGATCGATGCGGTGATGCTGGTTGTCGCCGCCGATGAGGGGGTCATGCCCCAGACCCGCGAGCATCTGGACATCTGCAGGCTGCTTGCGGTGCGTCACGGCCTAGTGGCTCTCACCAAGTCAGACCTTGTCGATGCAGACTGGCTTGCCCTTGTGCGCCAGGATATAAAGGACTTTGTGCGCGGCAGCTTTCTTGAGGCTGCGCCCGTCATCGCCCTGTCATCTGCCACCGGAGCAGGGATGCCCGATCTGCTTGCAGCCCTTGAAACGATGGTTGCCTCGGTTGCCGAGCGCTCCAGCTGCGGCATTTTCCGCATGCCTATTGATCGCCTCTTTACGATGAAAGGGTTCGGCACTGTCGTGACCGGCACCCCGGTGGCAGGCTCCATCGCCGTGGGAGATGAAATAGACATCCTGCCCCAGAATATTCGGGCAAAACTGCGGGGCATTCAAGTGCATAATCTGCCTGCGAAAGCGGCAAGCGCGGGCATGCGCACAGCCCTGAACCTGCAGGGCATCGAGAAAACCGCTCTGCAGCGCGGCTCGGTTGCGGCTGCGCCCGGCATGCTTGCAACCACTATGCGTGTGGCGGCCTGGCTCGACCATTTGCACAGCGCGCCCCTGCCGCTCAAAAACCGGGCGCATGTGCGTCTGCACGCAGGCACCGCTGAAATTGGGGCCACCGCCATTCTCCTGGAGGCCGATGAGCTGCAACCCGGGGCTGGTGGCTATGTGCAGTTTGTGCTGGATGAGCCCGGGGTTCTTCTGCCGCGAGACCGTTATGTCATTCGCAGTTTCTCGCCGGTCTTCACCATCGGCGGCGGCGAAATACTGGACAACAGCCCGCCGCGGCTCAAGCGCTTCACCGAGGCAGCGCGCAGCCATCTTGATATTCTCCGGCAGGGCGATACGCACAGCGCCATCCTGCTGTTCTGCCGCGAGGCAGGTGTGCGCGGCATCTCGCTTGCACAACTGCAGGCCCGGCTGGGCATCGAGGCGCTTGCACAGCAGCTTGAGGCCATGCTTACCCGGGGCATGCTTATATCTTTCGGCGCAAACCCGCTGCAGCTCACCCTGCCTGCTATCATCACCGAGCTTGAAACAGCTGTCACCATTGCGCTGAAAGCATATCACGCTGAGCATCCGCTCAAGACCGGCCCGGTGCGAGAGGAGCTGCGGGCGCGCCTTCCGCGGGCAACCGATTCCCGTCTATTCAGCTTTGTGGTGGAGCAATTGGAAAAGCGCAAAAAACTCACCGCAACCAATGAATTTTTAGCCCTGGCCGAACACAGGCCCGTATTGAAAGATGATGAAAAAAATCTGCGCGGCCGTATGCTTGGCTGCTACCGCAGCGGCGGCATTACCCCCCCCACAACAAAAGAGATCATCGATACACTGAAAGCGCCGTCCAAAGAAGTGACTGCCATGCTGGGTTTGCTGACGCGCGAAGGCCTGCTGGTCAAGGTGGATGAAGAGCTCTACTTCGAGGCACAGGCCCTTGATGGGTTGGTGCGGGAAACAGTGGAGTATGCGGCAAACAAAAACGGTGAACTCACCCTGGCGGGCTTCAAGGAAATAAGTGGCCTGTCCCGCAAATTTATGATTCCGCTTCTTGAATATTTCGATAAAATAAAACTCACCCTGCGCGTGGGCGACAAGCGCGTGCTGCGCAAGCAGGGGTGATTAAAGCATAGCAGAGCCTGCCTCGGACGAAGAGTCTTCTCCAGGGCATGATTTGCTGAATTTTCTTCAGCAGTATGTATTTCCCAAGATGTTTATCTCCAAAGCTGAAGTAACCCCCAAAAGCCGGATCCCCGCTCCCCGATCAGGTCGAGGATAAGCTTCGCGGGGATGACCTGGAGCATTTAATTTTCCCCCGTAACCATGCGCAGCGGATAGCTTTTGGTCGTTTGCCCTGCTATATTTTCGCAACAGAACCCTGCGATGGTGGAATGTCAATCGCTCTAACCGCACGGGCTGCTCTCACAAAAAACCCCCCGCTGCGTTTTAGGCCATACTATTTTGTTAAATGCTCTTGAGAGAAAATACACTGAAAAAACCTATCATTCCTGCGCATGCGGGAATCCGGACAGCTCAAGGGAATTGCTATCGCAGTCAACTGCAGCTTTGGAGATAACCAGATTTTCCAATCCCCCCCCCCGCTTTTTTAACCGTCTATATTTTGGCAAACCGGCAGAGTATTATAAAAACCCTGACATCCGTCATTATCTTGAGCTTTAAAAAGAATCAATAAAATACTAGTTTTATACTAATATTAAATACTATCACCTACGTATTAGTGCATTTTTTTCAAAAATATCTATTGACAATTCATTTTTTGAACACTATACAATTACTAAAAAGGCGGAAACTGAAACATATTTTTTTTTAAATATTGTTTTACTGACCAGTCGGTTTGCCTAATATTTAAGAAACATTTTTTTTTGGTTTTTAATTGAACCGACCAGTCAGTTAATATTCAAAAGGAAGGAGGGCAATTTAACAGCTCCCGCATTAATTTACAAATAAGGATTAAAAAAAGGGTCATAAAAAGGGATTAAAAGGCAAATAATTCATCAGGAGGAACAGCATTATGAAGAAAATTCTAGTTGTTACGATGATAGCCTTGTTTAGTATCTGCGTATCTGCCTGGGCCAGCGCACCCGCCCCAACGCCTCCCGGAAGACAAACGAGCGGTTTTGGATCAACGGCTAATGAAATCTGCAGCACCTATACCTCCGGCACTTTCGGTTCCATTACCGATGGAACGATGACCTATTATTTTATTCCCAGCGTATTGAAAAACGGCACAACGGCTCCTGTTATTATTCATCTGCACGGTGCAATGCTGATAGGGCCTGAAATATACTGGTCTTATATAAAGCACCTCATTTATCAGGGCTATATCGTTATTCATCCTCAATTCAATAAAGGCTACACCGGTGTCTTAAGTGACACCAATCAATATGACATGATATCAAGAGCAGTAGCTGGTGTAAACCAGGCACTGAGCATCGTTGGTGCTAAAGCAGATACCAGTAAGATTTATCTGTGGGGCCATTCAACGGGCGGCCTTATAGCGCTTTGCTGGGAAGCAGCCGGCGGACCTGCGGCATACAAGAAAATTCTGGCAAACCCCAATACCGACCCCAATGCAAATGCCAGTGCGTTGCAACCTTCTATAACTGCTCTTGATTTCAGAACCATGGCGCCTGCCACAACCTGCCCGGTTATACTGATGGCGGGTAATACTGATACCATAGCACCGCTTTCGCAGCAGTGCGATGCTTTCAGCGCCCTCACCAATTCTCCTTCAAAAGTAGTTTATTTGCTGCAGGAAGACACCTATGGTGATGCCGACCTCCTGGCCAATCATATGGCCTCCACAACTGATACCGGCATTGTTCCTGCCTTCATAATGAATATAATCGGCGGCAAAGGTGTAGAAGATGCTGTTGATTATCGGTATTACTGGGCTGCAATGGATGCGGCTCTTGCCGGAAACAACAGAGCAACCTTTGACATGGGCAAATGGAGCGACGGCAGAAGCGTATTACCGGTAAAGACCATTATTGATTCAGCCGTTACTGCAGTAACAGTCTGTAAGGATGCCAACTATGCAGGATACACGGTTCAACTGCCGGTGGGAACCTACACGCTGGCACAGCTGCAGGCCTTCGGCATTGTCAACGATGACATTTCCTCAGTGAAAGTGCCTGCCGGAAGAACGGTAACCATGTACAAGGATGATAATTTTGCCGGCACTTCAAAGGTTTTTACGGCAAATCAGGCTGATTTCGCAACCATCGGATTTAATGACGTTGTTTCATCTATAAAGGTGCAATAACACCGGATAATCTGAGAAATTAATTATTTAACAGGCAGTACAAAAAAGGCCGGGTGGCAAAAGCCCCGGCCTTTTTTTAATTGATGAGAAACGTGCTTGGATCACTGGCAGCGATATGTAAAGCATGAAGGCAATAAACTATAATCAAACTTTTTTTGAAAATTCAAACTACCGGTGCTGCTTCAATGCCTGTTCGGTTTCACGCCGGATATCGCGTTTCTTTATATCCTGTCTGCGGTCGTAAAGCTTTTTGCCATGAACCAGCGCCATCTCCACCTTGACCTTGCCGCGCTGGTTGAAATACATCCGCAGTGGCACGAAGGACTGGCCCTTTTCCCGTATTTTTCCGTAGAGCTTTTTTATCTCGCGCTTGTGCATCAACAGCTTTCGTTTGCGCAGCGGCTCGTGATTAAACCGGTTGGCGTGGCTGTAGGGGCTTATATGCATGTCAACAATGTACATCTCGCCGCCCTCGATGCGGCCATAGCTGTCGATGAGGTTGACGGCCCCGCGTCTGCAGGACTTCACTTCGCTGCCCTCAAGCACTATGCCGGCCTCCATGGTGTCAAGCACTTCATACTCATGCCGGGCTTTTTTATTCTGCGTGATAAGTTTTTGAGATTCCACCATGCTGCGCGCCATGTTTATGCTCCGTCCGCGAGCTGTGCAGCGGCAAGCTCCTGCTCAAGCAGCGCTATCAGTTCCGGTGCAGCGCTGGTGCTCGCGGCAATGGGCTGGTCAACAGGGCATAGGCTGTACCCTTCATAAAAAAAGCATCTGCCCGGGTTGCGTGCGCCGAAGCAGTCAGCGGCAGACTGCCCCCAATCGGGCCGCACTCCCAGCCACAGGGGCAAATGCATACGGTCCCACAAATCCCAACGCATTCCAAGATATAACAGACTGCCGCCCGCTGCATTTTTGAATACAATGGCAAGCTCGCCCTGCCTGCTCAGCCGCTCCATGGCATAGCTGTTTTTAAAGTGCTGCTCAACTGCGTCCAACAGGTCAAAATATCCAGCCACTATTTTTGGAATATCTTCACTAAACATAGCAAGTCCTCGATTGCTGCAGGCAGACCCTGTCAGCGGTATTTGCGATCCTGTTTCCCCATGATGAGGCGGTAGAATGATTTTGCCTGGCGGAGAATGGAAAGCGTGTAG
>CAIWCT010000132.1 GCA_903911225.1 uncultured delta proteobacterium | reverse complement strand
TTCGCTTGTCGATCTCATCCTTGACCGCATAGAACGATTTAGGATCAGTCTGCACGATAAGAGTGCTCTCATCCTCGGTCACATCATCGGCGCCGCATTCAAGGGCAATCTCCATAAGCTTTTCTTCGTCGACCGCTTCCTTCTCGTACACGATCGTGCCCTTTCTGGCAAACATCCAGCCGACACAGCCCGTATCACCCAGGTTCCCGGCGTTTTTCGAAAAAACATGCCGGATCTCTGCAGCAGCCCTGTTCTTATTGTCGGTCAGCACCTCGGCCATCACAGCAGCACCGCCGGGGCCATAACCCTCGTAGGTGAGTTCCTCGTATATAGTGCCTTCAAGCTCGCCCGTGCCTTTTTTAATGGCACGATCGATATTTTCCTTAGGCATATTTTCTGCTTTTGCACCCAGCACTGCTGTGCGCAGCCGCGGATTGCCCTCGACATTGCCGCCGCCCAGGCGCGCTGCAATAGTGATTTCCTTAATAAGGCTGGTAAAAATCTTACCGCGCTTGGCGTCAATAGCGCCTTTTTTGCGCTTGATAGTGCTCCACTTTGAATGACCTGACATGGGTTGCTCCGTATTGTGTTAATCTTATTTGATTAATTTTTATAAATAGCATATTCGAATCTGATTTGGAAGAAAAAAGATTTATCAGATAGATAGAGCATTTTACCGGGCTAAAAAACTATCCGTCTCCTATCCAATTCCGCCGGAGCGCACTTCCTTGCCAATTGAATTTCCCGCTTTTTTATGCATTAATACTGCTGCACCGGAAGAACATTATAACAGGATACTTTGAGAGAGATGATCAAATTCTGGCGGATTGCGGCATATACTTTTCTTGCAATGAGCGGCATGTATGCCTGGCTGAGCATAGAGACAGGCTGGCGGCATTACTTTGGCCTCGGCATATTCTTTTTAGCCACAGTGCGCATCATGGTACTCATCTTCCCGAGTAAATCCAAAAGGAATAAAGCAGCGGAAGCTAAAAAGAGCGCTGAAAGCCCTCCTGATTAATTATTAAACAATGGAGAAGACAATGGAAACCATGAGCCTTGAAGGCCGGCCTTATATTGCACTGCACAACCTTTTGAAACTGGAAGGATGGTGCGAAACCGGTGGTGCGGCAAAGCTAGAGGTTGCCGCGGGCCTTGTTACCGTTGATGGCCAGGTAGAACTGCGTAAAAGCTGCAAAATCACAGCCGGACGAATAGTTTCGTATAACGGAAAATCAATTCAGGTTACTGAATAGGTATACATGCATGGTGTAGAGGGTAATTAAAAACAAAAAGACCCCCCTTTTTTTGGTTGCTGATTTGCGTCGTATTGAAGCGGCCCATATTCCTTCCTTGACAAAGCGTACGCAATAACGTACTAATAAAATCAGCTGGAAATAATTTGGGTGTTTTCAAAAAATGCTTTACTAGGAGATGGTGCAATGGCGACACTGAAAGCTACCGAGGCCAGAACAAAGCTGTATAAATTAATAGATGAAACCGCCGCATCGCATAAACCGATCACCATTACCGGCAAAAGGGCAAGTGCAGTGCTGCTGGCTGAAGAGGACTGGAACGCTATTCAGGAAACCCTTTATCTGCTTGCTATTCCAGGTATGAGAGAGTCGATTCGTAAAGGCCTCGACACCCCTCTTTCAAAATGTTCAAAGGACGCCGGCTGGTGAGCTGGAGCATTTATTATACAAAGCAGGCTCAAAAAGATGCCAAAAAAATATCCGGGGCAGGACTTCGTTCTAAAGTTGAAACTCTCATACATCTTCTGGCATCCAATCCCTTTCAGAACCCCCCGCCATACGAAAAGCTGACCGGTGATCTCACCGGTGCTTATTCACGCCGGATTAACATCCAGCATCGTCTGGTATACCAGATTATTGAAAAGCAAAAGGCTGTTAAAATTATTCGTATGTGGACGCATTATGAATAGAAGGGCCTGCCGATCCAGCTTTGCGAATCACCCTTGCGAAACACAGTGTTGAAGATATAAACAGCGGCCAGTAAACAACGGTCGCTGTCACTTTTTTTTCAGCATGATCTATCTATCTGTGCGCTGCAACCCACTCTTTAAGCGCGCTGTCCATGCGCGACTGCCAGCCGCGACCGGTAGAACGAAAATGTTCGATCACGTCGCGGCTGTAACGCACAGTGACCGGCTCTTTGCGCGGCGCCTTTTGCGGGCCGCGCTGCCCTGGCTTACGAGAAAGCAGTTCCGCGGCAAGTTTAGGGCCTAAAATTTCAGGCAGCGCTTCCCGCGCCGGTCGTGCGCGGCGGAACCATTCTTCGTCAAGTTCCGGTATTTCATCGTCAATCATTTCAGGGTCTGTTTTTTTTAAAGTTTTCATATCTTTTTATCTCCCGTTTGTTTGCTTTTCTGAAGCTGATAATACGAACGCCACCGTCTATAGGCGTGAGAGAGACCGTAGGGTGGACTCACGAAGTGCGTCCACCAAATTCCGAACACATGGTGGACGTGCTACGCAAGTCCACCCTACCAGCTTATTGTTTTCATGATTCCTGAAAATAATCGGTATCGATCCTGAAAATATTATAGGTCTTTTCCACAGTGAGTCCGAGGCCATAATCCACCATAAGATCAGCAAGCATTTTGCCGTCAATCAGTATAACTTTGACATCAAGATTCTTAACATAATCTATTGAATCAGCAGTGAACCGAGAAGTTGTTATGAATAGCCCCTTTTTTGCATGCTTTCCATGAAGTGCCCCAACAAATTTTTGGATTTCCGGACGACCGACAGGATTATCCCATCTTTTTGCTTGGATATATATAGCATCAAAACCAAGCCGATCACCTTTAACTATCCCATCTATTCCCTCATCACCTGAACGCCCTAGCGCTTCCCCGGCATCTTCAAATGTTCCGCCGTATCCCATCTTTAAAAGCAAATCAATAACAATCGATTCGAAAAATGACGGTGAAGAATTCTTAACCTGTTGAATTAACTCATCGGTAAGATTCTCTTTTATCTGCTGATAACCATTCACCATCAACTCTTGGGGTGTTGTCGAAATGCTATCTTGCCTTAATTCGACCTTCTGATTATCCTTTAAGCCTTTCAGTGCATCTAAATAATCCGGTAGTGTTCGTAGGAAGTTTATGTCGATTTTATCGGGAGCTTGCTTGATAATAGCGAATCCTGAATCCGTAATGCAAAATGAACGAACGCCCGTACTCTTTAGCAGTTTTGCAGCTTTTAAATGAGATTGTGCCCAAGATACCGTGTTTGTAAATTTTGTTTGACGAGTATTATTAATGCGTAATTCACGATCCTCGTTTGAAAGTTGGAACTGGTCTGCAAGCTTTTCTGTCAATTCTTTTCCATTATGTTCTTTACCGTCCAAACATAATTTTAACAAAGGAAGCATTAAATCTTGGAAACCAGGTAGCGCCATCTTAATCCCCATTTTCATTTTGTTTAGAAATTCATTTTTTGTAGACTGGGCAAAGCGGAGCGTGCCCAGCATTAATTCAGTTATATCATAAAGATTGTTGGGCACGTTACACTTTGCCCAACCTGACTACGTCTTTACCGTAGAAGAAAAGGGGCCAGCGCCCTTTGTTTGGCCTGCCCTACAAACTTAAACGCAGCGGCGACTTAGGGGTTTATTAACCGTTGAACATGGGCAAAAAGTTCGACGACGCGGCGCAGCATTGTTTGACGGTCGATGACCGGCTCATCGTCATCAAACAGATCATAGCGCATCTGAAAAATTTGAGGGTTAAATCTTTATCTTGACATTTCAAGGCTGTTGAAAGAATCTTTTCTCAAGATAAATACCCCGTACCCACCGTTGGAATCATTACCACATCAACCATCTGTCATCAGCACGTGTTGGTCACCGGCTACAAACCCGACATGTTCTTTTCAAACATTTTGCCGATAGCGCCGTAGATGCTGGCGGCGGCATCACGGGAAGAAATATTCAGAGTCGGAGGCAGGCGCAGCAGCAGTGCTGGCATTGAGGTTTGCATGAGGATATATTCGGTGCCGGGCGATGCCTCGCAAGTTTTTTTGCCGAAGGCTTTGCGCTCATTGAGGCTGCGGCAGACACAATCTGCAAGCCGGGCTCCCGTATCGCTTTTGTAATAATATTCAGCGCTGGGCGCCTTGTTGTTGACGACGGAAAGAAACAGATCGGCCTTTGCCTCCGCGGCTTTCATGACGCGCACCTGAGGCGATGGCGCGGGAAGGTTTTCCCAAGTAAATAGCGCTGTACCCCCGGCATGCTCAATCATGCTCTTAAGCTCTCGCAGCAGCGGCAGTGCAGTCTGCGATTGGCCTGCCGCATCAAGCATTATTGTGCGGTTAAAAAAAACGCCGCCTTCGATGGCCTGCAGGATATAGCCTGCCGACAGAAGTTTTCCCACGGTAAGTGCTGCCGAAACCCGTAACGGCTCATAGCCTTTCCGGTTGATACTGTAACCGATAGTACCACCAGCCCCCACAGTGTCAAACACCCTGCCTGCGGTATCAGAAAGAGAAACCTCATGGTCAGCCCGCAGAAGCGCTGCGCCTTCAACGGGCTTTCCTGCTGCATCTTTAATTTCAGCCGCAAAAAGGGCTTGTTGGGGAGTGCCGAAAGACAGCGTGCAGTGATCCTTGATTGCTCCTGCCTTGATCGTTATAGTTGTCTGCTGCGGAGTTTTGTCTGAAATTAAAAAAGCCCGGGCCCTGCCCTTTTTTGTCGTAACCGTTGCTTCGGCAAACCTGCCGGCCGTAGCTGCAAGCTCTATCTGCGTACCGTCAATAACCGGGCGGCCAAGACTGTCTAACACGGTGATATCAATGGGTGCAGCTGCCTGCCCGTCGGCAGGTATTACGGGAAAAACCGGCTTCACGCTCAAACGCGCGGGCGGCACAGCCACAGTGAATGAAATGCATGTCTTCTGTGCGGCATTGCCAGCCGTATTGCGGCAGTCAAGGCAAAACTCATGACTGCCGTTTGCCAGAGGCGCCTTTGGGGTATAGCCCACGGAGCTTGCATTGTCAAAAACAAGGCCGTCTGCAGCCTTGCCGTCGAGCCGGGCCTTGATGCTCTCGCGGTCAAGTGAAACGCCGGGTGCGCCTGCCGAAAGGCTGGCTGCGATGCGCGGCTGCGCATCGGATAACGTTGCCGCATTTGGTGCGCTGAAACTAATCGCAGGAATCCCTTTTTTGAAATAGCCGAGTATGCCCATAAAATAGCCCTGCGCCTCGGCATTGAGCGTGCGGTGATAGGCCAGCTTTTCGCTGTTGCTTTTGTAGTTCATATACGAGGCTTCGCCAAGAATGGCAGTTGCCTGCGTGCTGCGCAGAACAAGGTAATTGCCCGGCTGAACAGAGGCAGGCTCAGCGTTCATGCGCTGCTTGATGCCGTTGCACACCTCACGGGCCATATCGCGTGAGCAGCCGGGATCAGACATTTTGTAAAAAACAATAAGGTCATTGTGTTCGCCCCGTTCTTTTCCGTCGGAGTTATGGTGAATGCTCACGAAAAGATCGGCTTTGGCCGCATTGCTCACAGCTGCACGCGCCACAAGCTCTTCGCGAAGGACATAGGGCTCGCCCTTGAACAGGCAGGTATCAGAACTGCGGGTAAGCACCGGCTGTGCGCCTGCCTCTTTCAAAAAACCCCACAGGTACAGTGCAACGCCCTGATTCACCTCGGCCTCATTGAGGCCGTTTTCTGCAATGGCGCCACGCTCGGGGCCGCCATGGCCCGGGTCGATGACGATGGTTTTGCCCCTGAGCGCTGCGGTGTCAAAACCGGCCATCTTAAAATCAGTGGCAGGCGGCATTACATGCTTAATGCAGCCCGAGCACAGGCAGACAGCTGCAAGCATGAAAAAAGCAAGGCTGTGCAGGCGCTGTTTCATTCAAGATACCCCAGGTTGCGCAGGCGCTGCTTGATTTCGTCAAACTCTACTTCGCTGATTTTCCCGTCGGGCTTACGTGTTGAGGCAACAAGATCGCGAAGCACATACACGATAAAATCAGTGACCGAATTATAGCCCGAGCCATCAAGTATAGTCTTGAGCTTGTCATAGAGCTGGCGGGGTATCTTTATGGTTACCTTGTCCTGTTCGCTGAGCATTGAAATCTCCTTTTTGTATGAATTCCCAGAGGAGTCGTAGAAAACGGTCGTCCGCCGCGGCGGATTCCATAAAATTTGCAATTATGACACAGTTTTGAAAACAGGGGTGACGACGTTTAACGACGACATTAACTTTAGCATGTTTTGATAAAAAAAATAAGGTATAATGCACAGGCTTTACTGCAACGAACTAAAAAACGGGTACTCATAAAATGCTAGACATACTTATACAGGGCGGCACGGTGATTGACGGAACGGGTGCGCCTGCACAGCGCTGCGATGTGGGGGTGACCGGCGATACGATAGCTGCCCTTGGAATTTTGAATGGCGCTCAGGCACGCGAGTGTATCGATGCACGTGAAATGCACATCTGCCCGGGGTTTATCGATATGCACAGCCACTCGGACTTTAACATGCTTGTGCAGCCGCCGGGCCGGGGCAAAATCATGCAGGGCATAACAACCGAGGTCGTCGGCAACTGCGGATTGTCGGCTGCGCCGCTTCTGGGCGCGTCTCGGGCGCAGCGTGAAAAGAACATAAAAAACCTGGGCCTGGATCTCTGCTGGACGCATCTTGATGAGTTTGCCGAAACCGTAAAAAAACAAAATCTTCCCTGCCATATGGTGCCCCTTATCGGCCATGGCAATATACGCGGCTCTATTGTGGGCTACGGCAACCGGCAGCCAACCCCTGATGAAATGCAAACAATGGAACGGCTGTTCACACGGCAGATGGAGGCCGGCGCCTGGGGACTTTCAACCGGCCTTGTCTATCCGCCCGGCATGTATGCAGCCCGCGATGAAATCATCGGCCTGGCTAACATAGCTGCCCGTTTCGGAGGCATATACACAAGCCATATGCGCAGTGAAGGAGACATGCTGCTTGAAGCGATTGAGGAAACGCTGGCTGTAGGTCGCAGCGCCGGGCTGCCGGTGCAGATATCGCATCTCAAAACGCAGGGCAAGAGCAACTGGCACAAATTACCCTCGGTATTCGAGCTTATCGAAAAAGCCCGCGACGGTGGCATGACGGTTTTTGCTGATCGTTATCCTTACACGGCCTCCAGCACAGGCCTTGATGTGGTATTCCCGGCATGGGCCTGCGAGGGCGGAAATTATTCCGAACTTGAACGCCTGCAATCACCGGAAATATGCGAGCGCATTTACGCAGATATTCTTGAGCGCATGTCAGAAGTTGAACTGGGCCGCGACATTTTGATTGCAAAAGTCATTACACAAAAAAACAAAGCGCTTGAAGGCATGAGGCTCGAGGCTGCTGCGGCACTGCGTGGCCAGTCAGTGGGTGAGGCGCTGTTCTCTATTCTCATAGAGGAGGAGCTTGACGTCGACGCGGTATTTTTTTCAATGTGCGAAAATAATCTCAAAAAAATACTGCTGAAAGACTATGTCATGATCGGCTCGGATGCCTCTGTCTGGGACACAGAAGGCTTACTTGGCGCAGGCAAACCCCATCCACGCGCATTCGGCAGCTTCCCCCGTGTGCTGCGAAAGTATGTATGTGAGCAAAAGCTGCTCAGCCTTGAAAATGCCGTATATAAAATGACCGGCCTTCCGGCACGCACCATCGGCCTTACCGATCGTGGCGTCATCAGGCAGTCTATGAAGGCTGATTTGGTGCTCCTTCGAATGGCCGATGTCCAGGACCTGTCAGACTACGCTGATCCGCATCAATACCCCGCGGGCATCAGTCGCGTCATGGTCGATGGAAAATGGGAGGTTGCTGAAGGAACTATGACCGGAAACTATGCGGGTAGACTGCTGCTGAAAAGATAGAGAGGGGTTCCGGAGAGAGAAATGGAAACCTTGCACCTTAAACTTTGAACAATCCCCCAACCCCTACGAATCCCTGCCTGCCGGAGGTTTCCCGAGTATCATCGAATCAACAGCAACAGTTAAAATATCAAAAAAAATATCGGGCTTTGTATAGTCCTGAATATCAATAAAAAAATTAACCACCGGTGTGTCATTATAGGGAGATGTTAGAAAAAAACTCAAGGCGTTTGTCTTGTTCTGAATAAACGGTACAAGCCTGAATCCGCAATCGTCATCTCTGCAACTTGCCATTGTGAAGCTCCTGTGCACTCTGCCGAAAGGGGTTTCGCCCTCTGCGGCTATCTAAATATTTTTTTCAAAAAAGGTTTTTATGTTCCTGAAAATAATTTTCTCGCGATCCGGGCTCGGTATAAGTTTCACACCGTCCCGCAACATGCTCTCCACTGCGCGCGCTATCTTCTGCGGCTTGCAGTTTTCAGCGGCAAAGTACGTGAGCAATTCTTTGAGCGCATCACGCGTTGCCGCCGCAATAAAAATTCCTCTTTCAATATTGCCGCATTCCGTAAGATATGCAAGAAGTTTCTCAACGCTCCGGCCGGCAGTATCAACAGGCTGCACGCTTTCCCGGCCCGCATGCCGCAGCAGATAGTCATAAAAATTGCTGCTGTCCTGAAATGCGCACCCATCAAGACGCACTTCGTTGTCCGACGATACTATCAGGCAGTTCACACCGAGCGACGCCGAGTGAAAAGCCATGTCGCGAATCATCTCATCAGCGGTTTGCGGAGCTGCAAAACGAACGATAATCGCTGCACTGCCCACGTCATGGCTTGAAGAAGTGCCTGCGCCGTCAAACACCACCGTCCACTGTTCACCGGACATAATTGCACGGCAGCACAAGTCGAAGAGCCACTGACGGGCAGCATCGCCTCCCCGTAACTCTTCAATACGGGAGCCGCTCGGATTTGTCCGAATGACATTGTATCCGTCAATGATGGTGCGCTTGACAAGTGACATTACAGCAATCCATTATTGGAAATTCAATGGCCCTGCACAAGTTAGTATACAAATCCCCTGCTGCTGTCAAGAAACGATGCTGAAGTGCGCCGTAGCCTCTGCGTATAACAGTCTCCTTATCTGTTGCTTTTTTAGACCCGCTATGATAGACACTTAATACTTTTTTACATCGGGGCGTAGCGCAGTCTGGTAGCGCACCTGCCTTGGGCGCAGGGGGTCGCTGGTTCAAATCCAGTCGCCCCGATATTATTTAATTGGCGCATAAAAAAAGAGGCCGACAGTCAGACTGCCGGCCTCTTTTTATTTCCTGATGATCTTGTCTCAGTTACTGAACATCTTTGTATAGTCGCTGATCATTTTAATTACGCTTGGATTGGCGCCGTCAAGGGCTTTCAGCTGGTTTTTACAGGTGCAGTTGGAAATTTCACCATCATAAACGATGTGCTCGACCCAGAACAGGGTCTGCATGATTTCAGCAAAGCCGAACACTTCAATGGGTCCGGTTTCCAGCACATAGTCGCCGACATTTCTATTGGTATCCCAGATATAGATTCTGTAATCACCCTGTTCGGTGATAATGATGTCGGCCTTTTTCTGATTGAAATATGATTTATAGGTGAACTTTTCATACCATATCGGTCCTTGTGTCGGGTTCTGCAAAAACAGAACTCCTTCGTGTGGTGCAATGTTAACGCCTGCGGGAAGAGCTACTGACCCGTCATAGGCGGGCAGCGCATCCTGCATGGGGCCGACGATAGCAACCGTGGGCAGCATATTTGCATACACTCCGCAGGCAGGCACAAGGCTGCCGACATGCAGCAGTCTGCCGGGCATGCCGTTAGGAGCGTTCACGACAAGTTTGTTAACCACTTTTTTGATATCGGTCAAAGTAAGGGAAGGATCAAAATCACTTGCGGCAAGAGTGAAACCGTAGGTATCGACATCGCCGGGAAACTCAAAAGTGGCATAATAGGCTACTGATTTCTCAATTGGAGCATTAATGCTTACCGAATAATCAGCGGTGGTGTCATGAGTAAGAATATTAGGAATATGCGCAAAAGCCCATGAAGACGCTGCCAGTACAAAAATACTTGCCATTAATAAAACCCTCTTCATACTTTCCTCCTTCTGTTCATTGATTAATAAAGTTAGCCACTGTTTTTTTTAGCAACCTCTTTTCAATGTTACAGGAACCGAGCATTTCCCCCTTTCGTTTGACATGTTAATAGTTAGTTTCTACCCCTTTGCCACAATCTTTAAACGTGCTACAAAACCCAAACCTTGCAAAACATTAAATTTTCATGGGTCGTATTTTGCCATTTTTGATAAAATTTACAATACTCATTTAATACGAAATTAATACTAGTAAAAAAACAGTATTTTAGAAGATGGTTTTGTATTTATTGCAATCAGCAGGTTCAAAACAGAAACCATAAGGCCTGTATATTCTTAAGGTTCCTCAACTTTGCCTATCCAAACAGATGCGAAATATGGTACATTTGCAATGCATTCAACTTGGCCGGGGTTTATGTAGGTTGCAACGCGCTTGCTTCCTCTCACTTAAAGAAGATGGCGTCATAATAAATCTGAAAACACCCCCTTTTATTGTCATACCGGCAAATGACGGCTTCTAATTTTTAAGCAGTTAGATTTTTCCAGACTCTTGTTTCGCGCCGTGGCAGGCGACTTTTTACGCAAACATTAAAAACAATAAGGTCACTATTTCTCATGATTACAGGTCTCGATAAAAAAAATATTGCATACGGCATCACCCTGACTGTTATTGTTGCGGCTGCACTGCTGTTTTTTGTGCTGCGGGGGAAAAATTCATCAGCATATAAAACCGACAAGGCGACCAAAGGCGATATCCGCTCAGCCTGCATCGCCACCGGCACGGTCAATCCCATCACTACAGTGCTTGTAGGCACGCAGGTTTCCGGACGCATAAAAGAGCTGTACGCCGACTTCAACTCGCCCGTTACCAAAGGCCAGCTCATCGCGCTCATCGACCCGTCACCGTTTGAATCTCAGCTTGAGCAGGCACGGGCAAATCTATTGTCCGCGCAGGCCGCACTTGCAAAAGCGCAGGCAACGCTCAAAGAGGCGGAGCGGAATGTTGGGCGCAAGCAGCAGCTTTTTAAAAGTAATGTCATAGGCAAAAGCGAGATTGACGCTGAAGAAACCAACAGCGCGGTATCAAAAGCACAGGTGGGCCTTGCCGAAGCCCAGGTGGTGCAGGCAGAGGCCTCATACAAGCTTGCGGAAACCAACCTGCAGTATACTAAAATCATTTCACCTGTTGACGGCATCGTCATTTCCCGCAATGTCGATATCGGCCAGACCATGGCCGCCATGTTCCAGAGCCCGACGCTGTTCTCCATCGCCCAGGACCTGAGCAAAATGCAGATAAACACCAATGTCGATGAATCCGACATTGGCGGCATCAAGCCCGGTCAGGATGCGGAATTTGTGGTTGATGCCTATCCGGAAACAGTTTTTAACGGCAAGGTTTCTCAAGTTCGCAACGCGCCTGTGGTGGTGCAGAACGTGGTCACCTACGATGTTGTCATCACGGTTGCAAACCCCGAGTTCAAACTCAAGCCCGGCATGACTGCCAATGTGTCGATAATAAACGGAGTTAAAAGCAGTGTGCTCCGAGTTCCCAATGCGGCGCTGCGGTTCAAGCCTAAAAAAATCGCTCCAAGCGCCGCGGTAGAACACGGCCAAAAGGTATGGCTCGCTGATGGGGATGAGGCAAAACCCGTAAAAGTCAAAACAGGTATAACCGATGGCACCTGGTCGGAACTGCTCGAAGGAGATGTTACCGAGGGGCAGGAAGTAATCATCGGGCTTGCCGACAAAGAAAAGAAGTAGGGGCTGACTTTTGTATCTGCCCGGATGATAAAACAGGAAACAAGCACCATATAATCGATACGCGGTTTTCACCCCGCGTTTCTAAGACGTTGTACGGCACCCCCATTTAAAAGCTCCTTATGAAGGAAATCCTTATAGAAGTCAGCAACCTCTCCCGCATCTACCATGTGGGCGACAGCGATATTGCGGCCCTGAACAAAGTAGGCCTGAGCATCAGCAAGGGCGAATTCGTCTCCATCATGGGCCCCTCGGGCTCGGGCAAATCAACCTTCATGAATCTTATCGGCTGCCTCGACACGCCCAGCAGCGGCACGTACATGCTCGAGGGCATCGATGTCAGCTGCCTTGTACGCGACGAGCTGGCTGAAATCCGCAATAATAAAATAGGGTTTGTGTTCCAGGGCTTCAATCTGCTGTCGCGCACCACCGCCCTTGAGAACGTAGAGCTTCCGCTGCTGTACAGCGGCATGCCTGCCCGGCAAAGGCGTGAGAGGGCACTTGATGCGCTCCGGACCGTCGGCCTTGAGGATCGCATTGACCACCAGCCCAACCAGCTCTCCGGCGGCCAGCAGCAGCGCGTGACCATCGCCCGGGCCATTGTTAATAATGCTCCCATTATTCTTGCCGATGAGCCAACCGGCAATCTGGACACCAAAACAAGCGCCGAGATAATGGATCTTTTCGTGAGGCTCAACCGGGACTCAGGCATTACCGTTATTTTGGTAACACATGAGAACGATATCGCTGCCTATGGCCGGCGGCTGGTGAGGTTTCGCGACGGCAGCATTATTAGCGATGAAGCAACAAGCTAGTCCGCCTCGGCGGACAGAAAACAGGAGCCAGTAGCCGGAATTAAGCATAAAAAACTGAAGAAATCCTTATGTATTTATGATCAACATACCCGTAACCATCAGAATATCTCTCCGGGCGCTGAGGGCAAACAAAATGCGCTCGGCACTAACCATGCTCGGCATCGTCATTGGCGTGGGGGCCGTGATAGCCATGCTTGCCATAGGCGCGGGAGCCCGCGAGCGCGTGTCCGAAGAGATCGACAGTATGGGCAGCAACCTGCTTATCGTCTTCTCCGGATCAACATCCTCTGGAGGAGCTCGTATGGGTGCAGGCTCCGAGCCAACCATTACGCTGCTGGACGCCGAGGCGATCAAGCGGGAATGCCCTGCCGTTCTTGATGTTGGGCCCTCGCACAGCGGCACGGCTCAGGTGGTGTTTGGCAACCAGAACTGGTCAACCATAGTGATCGGCACCACGCCGAGCCTGCTTGATATCCGGGAATGGCAAATTATCGCAGGCAGGCCCATGACCGAGCAGGATGACCGCAGCATTGCAAAAGTATGCGTGCTCGGAAAAACTGTTGTCGACAACCTGTTCGGCGGCATCGACCCCGTGGGCAAGGTCGTGCGCATAAAAAAAGTGCCGTTCACGGTCATCGGCGTGCTGGGAAGCAAGGGCCAGACCATGATGGGCCAGGATCAGGACGATATCATTTATGTGCCCATTTCTACGGCGCAGAAAAAACTGTTCCGCCCTTTATTTGCAGGCATGATACAGTTCATGATGATCAAGGCGCGCAGCATGGAGGATCTTGACGACGGCCAGCAGCAGATTGAAGAGCTGCTGCGGCAGAGGCACCGCATCGGGCAGCATCAGCAGGACGATTTCACCGTCAAAAACCTTACGCAGATGATGCAGACAGCTGTTAACATCGCCCGCATCATGACGCTGCTGCTGGGGGCCATCGCATCCATTTCTCTTCTTGTCGGGGGCATCGGCATAATGAACATCATGCTTGTGTCGGTTACCGAGCGCACGCGCGAAATTGGCATTCGTATTGCCGTTGGAGCAAAAACATGGGACATACGGCTGCAGTTCATCATTGAGGCCGTTACGCTCTCAATTATCGGCGGCGGCATTGGCATCATCCTCGGTCAGGCAGGGTCTATAGCAGTAGCGAAACTGGCCGGCCTGCCGGTCATTATCTCACCCCTTTCAATTGCCGTGGCTTTCGGATTTTCCGCAGCCGTCGGCGTCTTTTTCGGATTTTATCCGGCATACAAAGCTTCTCTCTTGAATCCCATAGACGCTTTGAGGTATGAATAGAAAACTCCAACATTTCCGGTGTGCATATGCAATTTGATGATACAAACGGCATACGACGGCGGCTTTATGCAGGCTTTTTGGGCGTTTTCATCACGCTTGCGGGCGGCAGCCTGGGGTATTACCTGATCGGGCAGGGCCGCTGGCAGTTTGACGACTGCCTGTATATGACAGTCATATCCCTCACCACGGTCGGGTATGGCGAGATTATCGACGTAGGGGCAGTGCCCGGCGCCAGGCTCTATACAATGCTGTTGATCCTTCTGGGCATGGGCGTCATAGTCTACTTTGCCTCGACCGTTGTGGCGTTCATCGTCGAAGGGGAAATCAAGCAGTATTTCGGGAGAAAAAAAATGGACAAGGAAATCGGCAAGCTGAAAAACCATGTCATCATTTGCGGCGGCGGCACGACAGGGGCCTGCACGCTCAAAGAGATGCAGACAACAAAGACGCCCTTTGTAGTCATTGAGGAATGCCAGGAGAACATTAATAAAATGATGATCTCCGAGGAGACAGGGCCGTTCCCCTACATCATCGGCGATGCTTCGGCAGATCATATCCTGGTGCAGGCCGGAATCGAGCATGCACGGGGCCTGGTGGCTGCCCTGCCTGAAGACAAAGACAACCTGTTTGTCGTCATCTCGGCCCGCCAGCTCAACCCGAAACTGCGTATCGTCTCCCGCGGCATCGAGCCCAATATCGCCGATAAACTCAGGCGTGTTGGTGCCGATGCAGTCGTATCCCCCAATCGCATCGGCGGCATGCGCATGGCCTCTGAGGTGATACGGCCCATTGCTGTGGAGTTTCTTGATCTCATGCTGCGAGAAACTGCGGAGACCCGCCGCGTCGAGGAGATAGTGCTGGGCCAGGGCTCGCACCTTACAGGAAAAACATTTGGCCAGGCCGATATCCGCAGCCATGCCGATGTGCTGGTCATGGCGGCAAAAACACCATCAGGAGAATACGTGCACAACCCGCGCCCCGAATTCCCACTCAATCCGGGCACCGTGCTCATCGTGATTGGAATGGAACATGAGGTTGATAAGCTCCGAAAAATAAGCCATTCCGCAGGTTGAGCCCGCCTGCGGCTCGTCTTTACTAATCAATAAAAAAAAGGGGAAGGCTGTAACGCCCTCCCCTTTTATGCTTCTACGAAAAAATTAATCCTTAAAAACGGCGCCTGTGCTTGCCGATGTAACCATTTGCGCATAGCGGTAGGCATAGCCCTTTGTGATCTTGGGCTTGGGAGCCTTCCACTTGGTACGGCGTTCGGCAAGCACCTTATCATCGACCTTCAGGCTGATGCTCCGGCCCGGAATGTCGATCTCGATTACGTCGCCGTCTTCAACAAGGCCTATCGTTCCGCCTTCTGCAGCTTCGGGTGACACATGGCCGATGGCAGCCCCGCGCGTGCCGCCGCTGAACCGGCCGTCGGTGATGAGCGACACCACCTTGTCAAGCCCCATACCGGCAATAGTTGATGTGGGGGTGAGCATCTCGCGCATGCCCGGCCCGCCTTTTGGCCCTTCATAGCGTATCACAACCACATTGCCCGCCTTGATCTGCCCGCCGAGAATCGCAGCCACTGCATCTTCTTCTGAATTAAACACCCGGGCCGTACCGCTGCTTTTCATCATTTCATCAGCCACGGCAGACTGCTTCACCACTGCTCCGTCAGGGGCAAGATTGCCACGCAGTATAGCAATGCCGCCCTGCTTGTGATGGGGTTTATCAAGTGGCATGATGACACTGTAATTCTTAACCGATGCCCGCTTCAGGCTTGCGGCAAGAGACTCGCCCGTGGCCGTCATAACGCTTTCATCGATAAGCCCCGCCTTCGACAGTTCCTTCATTACTGCCATGATGCCGCCGGCAAGATCAAGGTCCTGAATATGCACAGGGCCTGCAGGAGAGAGCGAGCAGAGATGGGGTGTTTTTGCGCTCACTTCGTTAAATGTATCAAGGCTCAACTCTATCTCAGCTTCATGCGCAAGGGCAGGTACATGCAGCACCGTATTTGTCGAGCAGCCAAGGGCCATGTCAACAGCCATGGCATTACGGAATGCCGCAGGCGTTGCAATATCGCGCGGCTTAATATCTTTTTCAACGAGTTCCATAATCTTCATGCCGGCCTTCTTGGCAAGGCGCACGCGCGCGGCATTTACTGCCGGTATGGTGCCGTTGCCGGGAAGCCCGAGACCAAGGGCCTCGCTCAGGCAGTTCATGGAGTTTGCCGTAAACATGCCCGCACACGACCCGCAGCCGGGGCAGGCATTGTCTTCAAGTTCTTTCAAATCATCTTCAGTAATCGTGCCCATCTTCACGCCGCCTACTGCTTCAAACACTTGGATAAGGTCAACCTCGCGGTTGCCTATGCGACCGGCAAGCATGGGCCCGCCGCTTACAACAATGGAAGGTATGTTCAGGCGCAGTGCAGCCATGAGCATGCCGGGGATGACTTTATCGCAGTTGGGTATCAGCACCAGGCCGTCAAACGGATGGGCCATAGCCATAACCTCGACCGAGTCGGCAATAAGCTCACGGCTGGCAAGGGAGTACTTCATGCCTTCGTGGTTCATGGCTATGCCATCGCAAACGCCGATGGTTGAAAACTCAATCGGCGTGCCGCCTGCCATCCGAATACCCGCCTTGACCGCATCGGCTATGATATCCAGATGGATATGGCCGGGGATAATCTCATTTTTTGAATTTACCACGCCGATGAGAGGCCTGTTTATCTCCTCATCGGTATAGCCCATAGCCTTGAACAGCGAGCGGTGCGGTGCTTTCTCAAGGCCCTTTTTCATTTTGTCGCTTCTCATAGAATTCTCCCTTTAAATCTACGGTTTTTTCATACTGATAGCATATCATTGTTCAATGCGCCTTTTTTTTCAACTAAATTCAGAACCGCTTTCAGGCGGCACACAAACGCGGGTTAATGCTACGCATTTTTTGCAATTGACAAAGCTCATTCAGCGTTATACATTTATATTAAAATGTATAACGCAACAATGGAGCATGCCGCATGAATCTTACCATTTCAAACAAGGGCTGGGTCGTCATACCGGTGGAATTCCGAAAAAAATACCGGCTACAGCCGGGGGCAAAAGTCAGGATGGTCGATTACGGCGGCGTGCTTGCCGTGGTGCCCGAGCTGCATGATCCCGTGGCGCAGGGCTATGGCCTGCTGAAAGGCTCAGGCTCACTGTCAAAAGCGCTTCTGCAGGAACACCGCAATGAAAACAGACGTGGCAAGTAAAGATAGTGCCTATGTACTGGACAGCTTTGCCGCGCTGGCATATCTCGAAGGTGAGCTTTCCGCTGACCGGGTTCGCGTAATTTTACAGGACGCTCACACGGGCCTCTGCAAGGTTTTCATGTCGCTTATAAACCTGGGCGAAGTGCTCTACATCACCGAGCGGGAGCAGGGTCTAACCAAAGCGCAGGCGGCGCTGGCCGCAATCGAGCAGCTCCCCATAAAAATCCTTCCGGCAACACAGCAGGCCGTTTTTGCAGCTGCTCATATCAAAGCGCAGTACCGCATTTCCTATGCCGATGCTTTTGCCATTGCAGCTGCTCAGGAACATGGCGCAGCCGTGGTCACGGGCGATCCGGAATTCAGTCAGGCGCAGGCTTGTGTCAGGCTTGAATGGCTCGTCAAAAAACCTCGAACTGCAAAAACCCGTTAATAGTGCACGCAGCATTTCACTCAGAACGGTCTTTAAATTTTAGAGTTTTACCCAAACAAAAAACAACATAAATTATTATTAAATTACAGCCACTTGTGATACAAACCTCCCATACTATATGATACTGGTTTACTGTTCTAAAATCTCTCTCAACCAATCTATATGCGAAATTGTTTTAGAGGTTTAATTTCAACAATTCTCTCCTGGCTCAGCCTTGCTGTCATGGCGGCATGGGCAACGCTTGCCATCTATTATTCCAACCTTCCTTCATTGCTTCGGCCACCGGTCGCGTTTCTTTTTGCTGCTGCAAGCATAGCAGCCTTTGTTCTGTCACGTCGCAAGCGTTACATGAAGACCTGTCTTCTTGCAGCTTGCGCCTGCGTGCTTGTCTGGTGGCTTCTTATCCCGCCGTCTAACGACAGAAACTGGCAGTCCGATGTTGCAGTGCTTCCCTGGGCTGAAATCAAGGGCACTCTTGTCACCCTGCACAATATCCGCAACTGCGACTACCGGACAGAGACCGACTACACCGTGCGCCATTATGATAAAACCTTCGATCTTGATAAAATGCGCGGCGTGGATTTTTCTCATGTCTACTGGGGCTCGCCCCTCATTGCCCACACCATGCTCAGCTTCGGCTTTGAGGGTGGCCAGTATGTCTGCTTCTCCATTGAAACCCGTAAAGAAATGGGAGAAGAATATTCTGCGGTGAAGGGGTTCTTTAAACAGTATGAACTGACCTACATAGTTGGCGATGAGCGTGACCTAATCCGTCTGCGCACCAATTACAGGGGAGAGGATGTCTATCTCTACCATATTAACGTATCTCTGGATATGGCCCGCCATGTGCTCCTTGACTACCTGGAGGAAATCAACCGGCTTAAAAATCAGCCAGAGTGGTATAATGCCCTTACCAGCAACTGTACAACCAATATCCGGGGCCATACAGCCCCCTATAACCCCAATGCCCGGTTTAACTGGCGGATTATCGTCAACGGATTTATTGACGAGCTGCTGTACGGGCAGGGCCTTCTGGATCGCAGCCTGCCCTTGCCGGAGCTCAAGAAACTCAGCCACATAAATGCGCGTGCCCGGCAAGCCGACAATTCTACGGAATTCTCGCACCTGATCCGCCGGGGATTGCCCGGCATGCAGTGATGTCAAAATTTGCTATGCTTCACCCGGGAAAATGCTGTAGTATGCAGCCGGTAATAAGTATTTTAGACAGACACAGGTGCGTACATGCAAGAATTTAAAAACCCCTCATAAAGGAAAACGCATGAAAAAAACACTTGATAAACTCTGTTTTGTATTTAGCTTGAGTTTTTTCATGATATTGCCGCTTGTGCAGCAATCCGTTTGTGCAGCTGTGCAGGATACACGGCAGAATCCGGCAACAGATATTCCTCTGCTTGCTCAAGAAACCCCGCAGCAGACCGCCCCTGTCCCGACAGGCGAGCAGCAGTCCGCCCGGAGCGAGAAAAAACGCACCAAACACCCGATTCTCATGTACCTCCCGAACAGAATTTTCGACCTGCTGGATATCGTGCGGCTGCGTGTCAGGGTCGGCCCCGGAATATCTGCCGGCGTGCGGGCAACCAAACCGGTGTCGGCATTTGTCGGCTTTCATAGCGCTCTGTTTGCGGGTCTTCCTGGACCACGAGGTAAGGCTGAAATTCCCTGGCCTGTAGGAATTGAAAAGCGGGGCGGCGTGCAGGCCAGCGTTGTTGATATGTCATCGAAAGAAACCTATTATGATCCGCTTGAAGTCGGGGTTGAAGTCCATCCGCTTATTGTGGGCCTTAATATCGGCATAGGTGTATTTGAAATACTTGATTTTGCCGCAGGATTTTTATTCATTGATCTGCAGAATGATGATTTCTAGTCATCATTGCGACAAAAGATATTTATACTACTTAATTAAAAAGGCAGAAAAAATCCCAAATTATATTTTGTCTACATCCAATGCCCGAGCACTAACCCTATGATGCCGAAACTGAAAACGCTGATATCTGTTGCCCTCATGTTCGCATGTGCTCTGGTTGTTTCCAGCTGCGCCACGCCGGCAGGGGTGCGAAAAATCAATCCCCGCGCGGCCTATCAGGATACTGTTGCCAACCCTCTTAACGATGCCGTGTTAAGCGACGACACAAAAGTCGTTCTTGACCGCTTCGACCTGTACCGGAAATTTAAAAGCAGCCCTGCGGCAGCCATTGCCGATCTGCATGCTAAGGCGCTCTGCGATGGCCGTCGTGACATACTGTACGCACTTGCAGAAATTTCCTATCTATATGGCGAAGATCTTCACGAAAGCTTTTTGCCGGGCAGCAGGAAGGCGGCCCCCGATTATTTTCTCCTCTCGGCGGTGTATGCCTATATTTATATCCTTGGTGACATGCGGGAGCCTCCGCCGGCAGCATACGATCATCGCTTCCGCACGGCCTGCGATTTGTATAATTTTTCTTTATGGCGCTCGCTGTCAAACGGCAATGGCGGCAGGCTGGTGCTTCCTGAAGGCCCGCGAGCCCTTCCCGTTGGCAACCTTTTCATCACCCTGAACAAATCTCAATTACCCAGTGCTGTCACGGATTTCGACGAATTGCTTCCCTCATATAAATATGCCGTGCGCGGCTTTATCGTGCGCAACCGGACGCCGGGGATGGGCCTTCCCCTCATAGGCCTCAAAAAAAACACAAAAGATGCCTTCATGGCTGTACAGGCCATCCCGGTGACCGCCTTCCTGAGAATGGAGGGTGGCCTGCCGGAACTTACCGCTGGCACGGCAACGGCTTCTCTTGAACTCTTCTCGGCCTATGATGATGCCGAGGTGTCTGTAAACAACCATGTGATTCCCCTTCAAACCGACACCACAACCCCTACGGCCTATATATTGGAGCATGAATCCCTTATCTGGGACTACGGCATGAAAGCATTTCTGGGAAAGCTCGCTGCAGCTCCCAATAAATTATATCTCATGCAGCCCTATCAGCCAGGCAGAATCCCGGTTGTCTTTGTTCATGGCACCATGAGCAGCCCCGTGTGGTGGACGGAGATGTGGAACACCCTGCGCGCCGACCCGGAGCTGCGGCGCACCTATCAGTTCTGGTTTTTTATGTACAACAGCAATGCGCTGGTTTCCCTGTCGGCGGCTGATCTGAGGGACAGCCTGCGAAAAGAAATCGCCTTGCTCGACCCTGATAAAAAAGATCCGGCGCTTGAGCAGATGGTCGTGGTCGGTCACAGCCAGGGAGGTCTTCTGGCCAATCTTACGGCCGTTTCAACAGGCGACCGCCTTTTGAGGTCGCTGACTGATAAGGATATTGATTCCCTGGATATATCTGACGAGCAGAAAGCCCTGTTGCGCCGCGCCTTGATTGTCGAGCCATTGCCGTTTGTGAAACGCGTGGTGTATATCTCGACGCCCCACAGGGGAAGCTTCCGGAGCAGCTTATGGATACGAAAAATAGCACAAAAAATTATCAGCCTGCCGTCTAATATCGTTACCTTCCCCCTGAACGCATATTCATTTCTCAAAGACGATGTCAAGAATATGTTCGGCGACAGGATTCCCGTCACAAGCCTTGACAGCATGTCGCCCGGCAATCCGGTTATGAAAGAACTGGCAAATATCCCGCTGGCTCAGGGAGTGAAAGGAAACTCCATCATCGCGGTAAAAAACCCCGAAGACCCCAAAGAGCAGTGGAATGACGGCGTCGTTGAATATTCAAGCGCACACTTGGATGGCTTGGAATCGGAATTCATCGTCCACTCAGGTCATTCGTGTCAGGGGCACCCGCTCACCATCGAGGAGGTTCGCAGGATACTGATCGAACATGCGGTATCCGCAGGGGCAATACCAAATCCCTGAAGAAAAAAAATTCACCCGGGAATCACTTAAACTTCTTTGTATGTTGAAAAAGTCAATCGACAGCTATCTGGCGCAGAAATATTTGTTTCAGCATGTTCTTGCAGGCGTTTTGTTTACAGCCGGCGAATTGCCACCCGACCCGAGGAAGCTGGAGATGGGCAAAACTACCCAAATTCAAAAAAAGGTGAAACTGTACGCTGGTAGCGGTTGGTCAAAATTAGATCCGCCCAACCAACCAGTATGATATAATAGAATTAATATCGAACATCCACTACGGCGAACTTTGTCGAGCTTACAATCCCGGTGCTGGAAGTATTGTAAAAGGAGAATTTCATGGGTTCACTGACAATTTCACTGCTCTGCTTTGCCTGTATTGTCTGCGGGGCGTTGATCGGCCTATGTATCCGCAGAGTGCTCCCTGAACATCATTTAAGCGAGACGACATGGGATTCCATAAAGATCGGCACAGGCCTGATAGCAACGCTTACCGCCCTTGTGCTTGGCTTGCTGGTCAG
>CAIWCT010000131.1 GCA_903911225.1 uncultured delta proteobacterium | reverse complement strand
CCCCCTCCCTCGGTCCCTCCCACAAGGGGAGGGAAGACGGAGAAGAAATATAAATTCAAGATTCATGGTAACATCAATGTATATTTTTAATGTAGTGGCGGGCTTTATGCCCGCCTGCAGGAGGGGATAAACCCCCATACAGATAAATTAAGTGCAGCGTATTTCTTCCTCGCCCCCGCGAGGGGGAGAGGATTAGAGGTGAGGGGGCATTTTTTATCACCCCTCATCCCGACCTTCTCCCGCAAGGGGAGAAGGAGCTCTTAATTTACATTTATTGGGGATAAACCCCTCCCCTACGGATTATCTTGAATCCGGAATCTTGAATTGTTATTTTACTTCTGACTTCTCTATAAAGGTTTCGACATGACCGCTATTCGGACAAACAACGGACGCACAATAAAACTCCTGCTGCAGGGGGCCTTGCTAGCACTAATAGTCGGGGCACTGTTTGCTGTTGGCTGGTGGGCGGGTGAAACCGGCGCTAAACGCCTTGATGCCGAGATGCGTGAGCAATTGCTCAGGCAGGCTAACGACATCGCCAGGGAGGTTAACCCTGAACTGGCAAAAAAGCTCACCTTCACTGCAGCAGACAAGGGCACCCCCGCTTTTGATACTATTCGCGAGCAGTTCATAGCAGCAGGCAAAATCATCCTCCAGCGCGGCATCTACAGTATGGCGGTGCGCAGTGGGAAAATAGTATTTGGTCCGGAAAGCTATCCCGAGAACGACCCCATGGCAAGCCCTCCTGGAAAAATATATGAGAGGCCGACACCTCAAGACTGGCAGGTGCTACAAACAGGCAAACCGGACACAATCGGCCCCAACACTGATGAATACGGAACCTTTGTCTCGGCAATGGTCCCGGTGCTTGACCCGGGCAGCGGCAAACCCCTTATGGTGGTTGCCATTGATGTTCTGGCCACGGACTGGCAGGCCCGGCTGAGCGCCGCACATCGCAAACCCCTGCAGATGAACATTGCGCTGCTGGTGCTGCTTGCAGGCGGCGCCTTTGCCATACGCCGCCGCAACCGGCGCATTAACCCCGACAGGCTCAAGCTCAGGCGCTGGATTATCATGCCGGCGGCACTGGTTATTCTAACCGGCATAATGCTCTACGCAGCTTATGGGCATCGGGAATTCACGCAGCTTTCGCACCGCAACATGACCGCCATTCTTGAGCAGGCCCGCAGCAGCCTGCACCGCAGCCTCGACTCTCATGCCGAACTTCTAAAAGCTCAACTGGACCATATCCAGGGCAGCCCGGATATTCAGGCCGCCTGGCGGCAGCGCGACCTTGCGGCGCTCACCGCCCTTGCGCAACCGGCTTTTGAACTGCTGAAGCAAAATTACAGCATCACTCAATACAGCTTCATTGCACCGGATCGCAGCATCTACCTGCGGGTGCATAAGCCCGACCAGCGTGGCGACCGCATCGAGCGCGCCACCCTGCTCACGGCAGAGCGCACCGGCGAGGATTCCCCGGGGATGGAGTTAGACGCATTAGGAGTCTTCTCGCTGCGGTATGTGCGACCGTGGCGTCTTAATGGTGAACTGACCGGCTACCTTGAACTGGGTATGGAAATCGAGCATATGACAGCTAAGCTGGCCAGCGATATGAATATCGAGCTGCTGACCGTCATCCGGAAAGAATTCACCAGTCGCGAGCAATTCGAGGCCGGCAGAAAAATTTTCGGCTTCCCCGGCCGCTGGGACGATTACCCCCATATGCTGGTTCCCTACCACACAGGCGCGTCCCTGCCCGATGAAGTTGGCTTGATGCTGGCCCGTGACCTGACGGCGGGTTCCACAGACGATGTGTTTTCGGCCCGGCAGGGCGACAAATGGTTTTCCTGCGGAGTGCTTCGTTTGCCTGATGCCGCGGGCCGTGATACGGCATGCCTCATCATCATGCGCGATATTACCGCTGCAACAGAGGCCACCCGCGGCGCAGCGCTCCTGAACATAACTCTTGCCGTGGGGCTGCTGGGCGGGTTGCTGCTGCTGCTGTGGTCGCTCACCGGCTCGGCGGAGCAGCAGCTGGTATCGGCTTTCGATGCCCTTAAAAAAAATGAATCCCTCATCAAAAGCATGTATGAAGCCGATCCGACCGGGGTTGCCCTTGCCGTAAACAGGGTGGTCAAAAAAGCGAATCGAAGGTTCTGTGAAATATGCGGATATCCGGAAGAGGAAATTCTGGGGCAAAGCACCCGCATATTTTATGCCGATGAGCAGGAGTTTGACCGGGTGGGCAGGGAGCTCTATCAGAGCTTAAAGGATAGCGGTATAGGAACGCTGGAATCCCGCTGGAAGCGCAAAGATGGCAGGATTATAGATGTTACGCTTGCCGTAAGTCCTCTGAATCCGGGCAACTGGGACGAAGGCCTTACTTCGACAGTGGTGGACATAACCGAGATCAAAAAAGCCGAGGAAGCGCTGCAAAAAGAAAAGGCCAATCTTAAAGCCCTTTTTGCATCCTCACCCGTGGGCATGCTGCTGCTTGACGAAAACCTGGCAATTACCGATGCCAATATAGAAATCGCCCGTATGATTGGCAAAGTGCCCTCGTACCTTTTGCAACAGAGCATCGGCAACGGGCTGGGATGCATCCATAGCGCCGGGGGCAACCAGGAATGTGATGATTCGCCAGCATGCCGGCTTTGTTCGCTGAGAAACGCGATCCTGTCGGTCTTAAAAACCGGCAGGCCGGTGCAAGGGGTTGAAATACAACCCACCCTGCTCCTGGGCGGCATGGAATACCGGCCATGGCTGCTGGTGAGCATCGAGCCGGTTGTAATCAATGACCGAAAAAATTTGATAGTTGCCCTTGCTAATATCAGCCAGCGCAAGCTGGCTGAGAAAGAGCTGCTGGAAAGCCAGGATAAATTTTCCAGGGCCTTTGACAGCAGCCCTGTGGCCATTTCGATTACGCTGCTGGCAAACGGGCAGTTCCTTGAGGTCAATCAAACTTTTGAAAAGCAAACCGGTTACAGCCGTGATGAGGTTATAGGAAAAAACAGCCTGGATCTGGGGCTCTTTGCTGATCATCAGGCGATACTGCAGTTCCGGCAGGCCGTAGCAGCCAATGGCGCCTACAGCAACCTTGAAATTTCCATGCTTTCAAAAACAGGGCAAAAAAAAAATAGGCCTTTTATCGGCAGAAGCTATTCAGTTTGGAGGCCAGAGCTGCATTTTGACGGTTGCAGAAGATATTACGGAGCGCAGGGCGGCTGAAGCCAAGCTGGCCGAAAGCGTGCGCATTCTGTCCGAAGTCCAGCATGCAGCCCATATCGCTACCTGGACTTTCAATATGCTCACGGGGGATTTGCGCTGGTCTGATGAAATCTACTACATTCTGGACCGGTCGGCAGACATCCCGCTGAGTTTTGAAGAGTATACTCAGTACATTCACCCCGACGACTTTAAGGTGATTCAAGATGTGTGGAGCAACCGCGACGTCACGCTCACGTCAGCTGAACTCGAGTACCGGATCATACGCCCCGGCGGTGAGATACGGCATGTTCACGAGTATACTATTTATAAGTACAATGAAAACACGGAGATCATTAGTCTTGCAACCATGATACTCGATATCACCGAGCGCAAACAGGCAGAAGATGCTTTAAAGCTGGAGCTTGCCGAACGTAAAAGGGTTGAGGAGGAACTGAAGCAAACCGAAGGTCTGCTGACCGATGCTCAGCAGATTGCCCATATGGGAACATGGTCCTTCGATGGTGAAACAGGGCAATTCCTCTTGTCGGATGAAGCCTACCGCATACTCGGCCTGCCGATCGGCAGCGCCCTGAGCTTTGGCAAATTTCCCGAGCATGTGCACCCAGACGATATTGAGGTTATTGCCGGGCAATGGGGCGAATTAAATCAAAATAATTCTTCTTTCGATATCGAGTACCGGATCATACGCCCCGGCGGAGAAGTCCGCTATATTCATGAATATACCACATACCGAACCAGCGCTGAAGGGCTGGTTGTGAATGCTGCGGCCCTTCTGCAGGACATCACCGAGCGCAAGCAGGCCGAGGAGGCTTTAAAGCTGGAGCTTGCCGAGCGCAGGCGGGTAGAGGCTGAGCTGCTTGCAAGTGAGCGCCTTTTGTCCGGTGCCCAGCAGATAGCCCATATCGGAACATGGAGCTGCGATATGAAAACCTGGCTCTTCCGCTGGTCTGAAGAAATAAACCGCATACTCGGCCTGCCGGCGGAAACGCCCCTGAGCTATGGTGTGTTTTCCAGATATGTACATCCTGACGACTATCAGTATATAGCCGCGGCATGGAGCAACCCAACCGCAGAGAACTTCACGGGAGATCATGAGTACCGGATAGTACGCCCAAGCGGAGAAATCCGCTATATTCATGAATACACTATTTATAAGTTCGGAGAAGACGGCCAGGTTGATAACTCCGCCAGCCTTCTGCAGGACATAACCGAGCGCAGGCTGGCCGAAGACAAGCTCCGCCAGCTGTCGCAGGCCGTGGAGCAGAGCCCGGCTTTGATCGTGATTACCGACACTCAGGGCGCTATTGAATACGTAAACCCCAGATTTATAGAGCTTACGGGGTATACGCTTGCGGAGGTTCTCGGGAAAAACCCCCGCATTTTGAAGTCTGGCGACAAGCCGCCGGAGTTTTATCGGGAGCTTTGGGAAACTATCACCGCAGGCAGAGAATGGCACGGGGAATTTCAAAACAAAAAGAAAAACGGTGCGCTTTACTGGGAAGGCGCCTCCATCTCGGCCATACGCGATACAGACGGGCTCATCACGCATTTTCTGGCGGTTAAAGAAGATATCACTCAGCGCAAGCAGGCAGAGGAAGAGCTGAAGGCAATTAACCTTCAACTGGAAAAAACCATAGCCCGTGCAAATGAAATGGCGACTCAGGCCGAGATGGCCAATGTGGCAAAAAGTGAGTTTCTGGCCAATATGAGCCATGAAATCCGCACCCCCATGAACGGCGTTATCGGCATGACAGGGCTGCTGCTTGACACGGGGCTTACAGACGAGCAGCTGCAGTATGCCCGAATCGTGCGCTCAAGCGGCGAAGCTCTGCTGGGGCTGATAAACGATATTCTTGATTTTTCAAAGATCGAAGCCGGAAAGCTCGATCTGGAAACACTTGATTTCGACCTGCGCACGACGCTGGAAGACACGGCAGAGCTGCTGGCGGTAAAGGCGAGTGAAAAGGGCCTGGAGCTTGTGAGTCTGGTAGACCCCGAAGTGCCCGTACAGCTGCGGGGCGACCCCGGGCGGCTGCGCCAGATTTTTGTAAACCTCGGGGGCAACGCAGTCAAGTTCACCCAAAAGGGCAGCGTGTCGCTGCGCGCAAGCTTTGTAGCAGAAACCGAACAGCAGGTCACCGTGCGCTTTGCTGTTACCGACACAGGCATCGGCATCCCCCGCAATAAGCAGCAGATGCTGTTTACCCCCTTCACGCAGGTCGACGGCTCCACCACACGCAAGTATAGCGGCACAGGGCTCGGGCTGTCCATCTCAAAACAGCTGGTTGAACTGATGGGAGGGGCCATCGGCCTTGAAAGCAAAACAGGCACGGGCTCAACTTTCTGGTTTACCGCCGTTTTTGAAAAGCAGCCGCCCGGGCAGATCCCTGAAGTGGCGCCTCTGGCCGACCTGACCGGCATTCGCGTGCTGGTGGTCGATGATCATGCCATCAACCGCCTGCTGGTAATGACCCTGCTGAAAAGCTGGGGCTGCCGCTTTGAGGAGGCTGCTGACGGCAAAGCAGCTCTTGAACGGATGCAGGAAGCGGTAGCAGAAAAAGATCCCTTTAGCATAGCTCTGCTGGACATGCACATGCCCGTCATGGACGGCATTGAGCTGGGCCGCAGGATCAAGGAAAACCCTGATACCCGCGATACGATGCTTATAATGATGACATCACTTGGTGAGCGGGGCGACGCTGCGCGCCTGGAGGCAATTGGCTTTGGAGGGTATCTCAATAAGCCGCTGCGCCAGATGCAACTGCGAGATTGTATGGCCATGGTATTGGGTCGCGGACAAACACTGCAGGCTGGGCCCGCTTCGGGTCTGGTCACCCGGCACACGGTGTCTGAGGCTCGCAAGCACCGGACGCGCATTCTGCTGGCTGAAGACAATGCCACCAATCAGCTCGTCGCGCTCAAGATTCTTGAAAAGCTTGGTTACCGGGCCGATGCCGTAGCCGACGGCAAGGAGGCCCTTATCGCCTTGCGCGACATACCCTATGACCTGGTGCTGATGGACTGCCAGATGCCGGAAATGGACGGCTTTGAGGCCACGCACCGCATACGCAGCGCAAAATCAGATGTGCACAATCATACAGTGCCCGTCATCGCCATGACGGCTCATGCCATGCAGGGCGACCGTGAGCGGTGCCTGGAGGCAGGCATGAACGACTACCTGAGCAAACCCGTGGAGCCTGCACAGCTGGCTGCGATACTGGAGCGCTGGCTGCCCGATGTTGACCCTGTAAATGAAAAGCTTGAAATTGCGATTGCCAAAGCAACCGGGGGAATACAGGTGATCGACCAACCCCAAAAATCGGCTATATTTGACAGAGCGGCCTTCCTGTCTCGATTAATGGATGATGAGGACATGGCCCGCATTATTGTTGACGGGTTTCTTGCCGACATGCCGGTGCAGATAGAGCTGCTGGCAAAGGCCGTGGCGGCGGCAGACACTACTGCCGCCGGTCAGCAGGCACACAAAATAAAAGGGGCTGCTGCCAATATGGCGGCAGAAGCCCTGCGCGCTGCTGCCGCCCGGATAGAGCAGGCAGGCAATGCCGGGCAGGCCGAGACGCTGCCCGGACTGCTACACGAGATGGAGAGCTGCTTTAAGGAATTGCAGAAAGTGATTCAAATACAAGTTCGGAGTTGAGAGTTCGGAGTTCGGTAGGGTGGGTGAAACCCACCCTGCAACTTTTTCCCTCCCCTGGTGGGAGGGATTAAAGGGAGGGGGATTTAAATCTTAAATTTTGTCCGCTGCGGTGGAGGCCCGGTGGGCAGGTTGTAGGGGCAGACCTGTGTGTCTGCCCAAAGACCGGTGTTTGGGATGAGCGTTAAAAACAGATTATAGGCCCCCTCCCTCGGTCCCTCCCACAAGGGGAGGGAAGACGGAGAAGAAATATAAATTCAAGATTGAAGATTGAAGAAGTAGGGTGGGTGAAACCCACCAATATCGGGCGTAATGTCGCAAGGAAATGGCGGGTTTCACCCACCCTACAACTGATTCAAAATTCAAGATTGAATCGATATGTGATTCTTAATGTAGTGGCGGGCTTTATGCCCGCCTGCGGGAGGGGATAAACCCCTCCCCTACGGGTGAAAAAATAATTCATGATTAAAAATTCAAAAATAAAATCGCAGGGGCAGGCCCCCGTGCCTGCCCTGGTTTCCGTTTTTTTTCTTCCCTCCCCTGGTGGGAGGGATTAAAGGGAGGGGGATTTAAATCTTAAATTTTGTCCGCTGCGGTGGAGGCCCGGTGG
>CAIWCT010000130.1 GCA_903911225.1 uncultured delta proteobacterium | reverse complement strand
TGCAGATAGTATTATTCCGCAGGCCTTGCAGCAGTGTCTTAAAGAAGCTTATTTTATTTCTGCCGGGCGCAATATGCGAATCTATAGGGAATTATTAAAGATACTGCAAGCTTTCAATGCAGCCGATGTGCCTGTTATACTACTCAAAGGCGCGCATCTGGCTGAAGTCGTCTACGGCAATATCGCCCTGCGGCCCATGGGCGATGTGGATCTGCTGGTCCAGCGCACAGACCTGCTCCGGGCGCATGAGCTGCTGGTTGCGCAGGGCTATAACGCCCCCTCAAAAAATACAGGCAATGCCCTTGGGCATTTGCCTCCCTATAACAAAACAAATTCGCCAACCATTGAAATTCATTACAATATTGTTTCCCCACCTTTTTCACTAAAATTTGCCGTTGAAGAACTCTGGGAGCGGGCTCGGCCTGTCACGATTCAGGGTGTCGATGCCCTGACCCTCTGCCCTGAGGATCTGCTGCTGCATCTATGCGTTCACACCGCCATCGACCATGGCTTTGAAAACGGGGTTATGACTTTTTTTGACATAGCCCGAACCATAGAGCATTACCGGGACGAAATTGAATGGGACAGGCTGCTGCAAAGGGCCGGGCAGTGGGGCCTGCGCAGCTGTGTGTTATTAATGCTGTCTTTGTCGAAAAAAATGGTCGGCCTGTCTCTGCCTGAGCAGCGGCTTGCTGGCGGCTTGCCGGATTCTTCTTTTGTCCGGGAGCTGGCCTCTGCCGAGGAATTGGTGTTTGCAGGAAGCACGCCCGTAGCCCCGGATATTGCACGTTTATTCGGCAGTGAAAGCATTGCCGCCAAGCTGAGATACTGCCTGAGGCAGATTTTTCCACCCGGGGAGGCGATGCGGGTTGTTCACCCGCAGGTACGGAACAGGATTGCCCTTTTTATCCAGTATTTTTTTCGCATTAAAGGACTCTTTAAAATGCAGGGCAGCATCGCCTGGCTTTTATTGCTGCGTGATAAAAAAATGCAGGAATATGCACAGATTGAAAACAGGAGGAATAAACTGAAAGACAGGCTTCTTTTGGATATTCAAACAGCGGCGATAAAAAAATAAACTTGAGAGCTCTTATCCGTACTGCGCCATTTTGGTGTTTTTTGAAATCTTATTTATAAAAAATCCGTCACTCCCGCGAGGGAAGGTTCCATGGTTTTGGGCCTTGTATGGATTCCTGCTCCCCGATCTGGTCGAGGACAAGCTTCGCAGAAATGATGTTTTAGGAGGTTTTTTTCTAAATGACAAGTATAGTTATAGCCAATATCGTTGCATTAAATAAAAAAAATATGATAGTCTGTTGTATTGGAATTAAAAGGAAAAAATGCTAGACTTATTGCTAGATAGAGGCATTTAAAGTGCCTCAGCGGCTTGCCCGTAACCTGGGCGCCTAAAATAACGGGGGTTTCGGAATGGCCAGAAAAAAAAAGATATGGATCGTCTTTTGCAGCTTGCTGGGACTAACATTGGGATCTGCAGCCTATTCTGGCACCGAATCATTCAATCGGTCAATGTTCCCTGCCTTAGAGTTCAACGCCCTGCAAGTCCCGTCATCGTCGGCAGGGAACACTAGCGACCAGGCATTATTACAGCAGCCCGTTTCCGAAAAAGCTCCAGCGCTGCAGACCGATATAGAGGCACCTGCAGAAAAGGGTCCCGCCCCGTCCATATCGCCCGGTCCCGTTGCTGTGGAGAACCCCCCGCAAAAAACAGCCCAGCAGGCCGAACCCGCCCTGCCCGAAAGCAGCTGGTCGATTTTTACCGACTCATCGCATTGCGGCTATAGCGGTACGTCGATCATTTTGTTTCTCGGAACCGACGAGCGTGATGAAATGCCCTATGGCGCTGATGTTATCAGGTTTCTTAAAGTCGATTTCACGAATCTGACTGTCGTTTGTGTTGCCCTTTCGCGTGACCTGTGGGTTAAAACTCCGGCATTGGCGGATAAGCATATTAAGGAAAAGCGTTTAGGTGAGGTGTTTGATGTTGTGCAGATGAGCACCAAAGGCACTCTTAAAGAGCAATACCTGGCAGCCACAACAATTCTTACACAGACCATCTTTGACAACTTCGGAGTTGCGCCTGACCGCTATCTGACCGTTCCCCAGTCAAGCTTTGCAAATTTGGTTGACGGCCTCGGCGGCATTGAGGTTGAGGTGCCGCAGGATCAGGACGCTTACAAACATGTGCTCCTGACCGGCAAACAGAATCTCAACGGGCAGCAGGCTCTGGCCTACATTCGTTTGGTTGAACAATTCGGAGTGGGGGATCTTGGTCGAAACTCGCGGCAGCTGCCGTTCATTAAAGCGGTTTTTGCCAGGATGATCGAGCCGGCCAACATGGTCAAACTTCCCGGTATTGTGTATCAGTTGCAGGATAGCATAGTCACCGATTTAAGTCCGGTGCGTATTGCAAGCCTGACCTGCATGCTGAGCCAGGTGCCCCGGGCCAATATCACTTTTCATACGCTTACGCCCGACATGACAACCCCCGGGCCCGAAAACTCTTTGCTGCCGGATGTGCCCAAAATACAGGCGTGGCTGCAAGGGCTGCTGAAAAAATAGCTGGGAAGTACAAGGACCATGAAAAAAACCCTGATCATTATAACGCTGGCCATGTTTCTGCCGGCGCTCATCTCGTCTCATGTTCTGGCAGAGGGCGGCAAAATCCGCTTCGGCAATCTCGCTGTGGTTCCCAGCATGGGCGTTGAGGAAGTCTATGATGATAATATTTATTACGATAAAACCAACACGGTCTCTGACTGGATAACCCATTTTAAACCGGGCCTGCTGCTTGACTATACCATCGAGGGCAGGGGCAAGGTCAAGCTTGGCTATGCGGGTGACTATGCCTATTATGCAAACAACAAAGACAATAACTGGAAAAGCCACGAGATTTTATTTGACCTTGATTACCTGTCTCCGGGTGGGCTGATTGCAAAAATAAAAAATGAGTTGATAAATTCCGAAGACCCCTATGGTGAACTGAATGAATATAATATCGGCGTTAAATCAGAGCGGTGGACAGATGATTTGAAGACTGAATTCGGGTTCAAATTCAGCAACAGGTTCAAGGTCCTCGCCTATTATAATTACTATCGGCAGGATTATAAGAACACTCCGGGGGGAAGCGCAAATTTAAACTACAATGCCAACTCAAACTACTATGGGGGCGGAGACTTTACTCAGGACTACTACTATAATGAAGAAGGCCTTGGCTTTGAAACAAAGATTACGCATAAAACCTGGGCCTTTCTGCGTTATTATTATGGCAGCCAGAAGTATTTCACCCATCGCGACGGTATTACGAGTTCTAATGATGCCGCCTATGACTGGCGCCGGGTCAATACCGGCTTGGGGTGGGACGATGGTGGGCGGTTTGGCGGCGAAATTAATTTCGGCTATCAGTGGAACAGCTACAAAAACAGCCGCGACCAATACGGTACCCCCTATAAGGATGAAGATAACTGGATCGCTGCAACAAGTGTTACGTATAGACAGACCGAGGCCAGGGCTTTTAAATTTACTATTCGCCGGGAACTGCACCAGCTGGGGGCAGGTGTTAGCGGCAATTATTTGAATACGGTTTTCGGCATCGGCGTCCGGCAAAAGATTCGGTCAAAATTTTTTCTGAATCTGGGCTATGAGTTTTCGATAGATAAATACAACGGCGACTCGTATTATTACAGCAACTCTGGCAATAATAGAAATTCTTCCTCAAACGGAAAAAGTAATACCCACCATGTGCATACAGGCCTTCAATACACCATAAAAGAATGGCTTACCGCCGGTGTTGAATATAATTATTTTAATAGAACCTCAAACGAATCCCTGGATGAATATCAGATCAACCGGTTTGGCATTTCCCTGGAGTTTAGACCCGCAGCGTATCATTAATAAAGTGCGGGTTTGAAGATAAAAATTCAAAATTTTTGATTCAAAATTCAAGATTGCTGGTCTCGTAAAAAGTCAAATATTTAACAAAATAGTCTTGGCGAAAGCCGGTATCCGTACGTGTGCATCTGTGTGTGCGCCCTTGTTATAGGCAGACACGCAGGTCTGCCCCTACTTGAAACCGGTTTTCACCGGCGTGACGTTTTTTTACGAAGCCATCAAAATTGTTTATTTATTGATCGTTGATCGCTTGCCGTTTTTTGTTTGTCTGTACTGTGCAATTCAACAAAAGGAGCGTCCAAAGGCGGGAGTGACGAATTTTTTTAATAGGTTTCAACAAAAAATAAAATTGCACAGTACAGTTATAGATCTACGGTTCTAAACAACCAACAGGTAATAATCAACAAATTTAGAGTTTCTTCTTTAGTCTTGAATCGCTTGAATTTATTTTTTACGCTCAACTTTTTCCTGGAAGATAAGGCAAATCATATGAGGGGTTTCTACCCGTTATTTTTGTGCGGTATAGAGCATTTGGCAAAAACATGTGGCCACTTTAGTTATCTGTCATCTCGACCGAAGGGAGAGATCTTATATATGCAACAGGCCCACAAGGTTCGGATTTCTCCCTGCGGTCGAAACGACCAAAAGGGCCAGAGCATTTTGATATTTGCTCTAGCTTTAGTTTTTCTTCTTGCCGGCTGCAGCACAACAGGTGGCGATATCGTTAAAATTACAATAGTTGATGCTGAAAAAACAACCCTGTCAGGACTGAAGGATGAAGACCGGGCAATGCTGGAGGAAATCAAAAAAACCTCCGGTAAAAAAGACGGCGCCGATAGCGACATAAGCAAGGTCATTTCCAGTAAAACCCGCAATCTGAGCGTTGCCGAATATCTACAGCTCCACCCTGAAGCCGATGGCAAAGGCTCTCGGGACTATATCGTCGGGGGCAATGACGTTTTGAATATTAAAGTTTATGAAGAGCCCGACCTCTCCCGTGAAGCTGTGTGCGTTTCAGCTGACGGGTATATCTCGTTTCCGCTGATTTCACGTCTTAAGGTTGACGGCCTCTCAACAGCAGCAATAGGAGAGCTCATAACAAGAAAGCTCGCCGAGGGTCAGTATCTGTATAATGCCCATGTTTCGATTACTGTTACTGCAAATAATAGCAAATGGGTGCTTGTTCTAGGGGCAGTAAATTCGCCGGGCAGTTATCCCCTGACAGCCCATGAGAGAATTTTAAACGCCATTTCAAAAGCCGGAGGCATAAAGGAAACAGGCGCAGGCAAAAGTGCAAAAATCGTGCGCACTGAAAAATCCGGCACAGCGCAGGAAGAGCAGATAGTCATCGATGTTGATCTGCAGGGCATTCTGCATGGAACGGACCAGCATGCAAATATGTTCTTAGCTGATAAGGACACCCTTTTTATTCCCACGGCCGAAAGCTTCTACATCATCGGGCATGTCAATAAACCCGGGTCGTATCCTTTGATCGACAGGGAGCTTACTCTTGTGGAGGGCATCGGCATCGCCGGCGGCTTTAAAGATAGCGCCGCCCGCAACAGCACGAGAATCATCCGCGTTGAAAATGGGCAGGAAAAAATAATCGAGGTCAAGGTCGATGCAATTACCCAGGCCGGCAGGAAAATACGCGATGTTATTATACAGCCAAACGATATAATTATAGTTCCAGAAAGCTTTTTTTAGGAATTAGAAGATTGGAGGATTAGAGGCTTGGAAGTTTAGAGGTTTGCTCCGCCGCGGTGGATTGCCAGTCATCTAAGCGTCTATATAATCTAATCACCTTATTAGAGGGGCAATGGCAAAAAACGCATATCGGGATTTGGTGGTCTGGCAGAAAAGTATCGGGCTAATTAAGGACATCTACAGATTATCTGAAGCCCTTCCAAGATCGGAAGACTATAACCTGAAGCAGCAACTAAAAAGAGCTGTTGTTTCAGTATCTCTGAATATCGCTGAAGGAAAAAACAGAAAAACAGCCAAGGATTTCGCCCATTTTTTGAACATTGCTACAGGCTCACTAGTAGGCCATGACAATTCATTTTGGCACCCCTCACCCCGACCCTCTTAGGGGAGAGGGATCCTGTTTTTCCCCCTTGATGGGAGGGGATAAAGGGCAATACATGTGAATTAATAGCATCGTATTTCTTCCTCGCCCCCGCGAGGGGGAGAGGATTAGAGGTGAGGGGGCATTTTATATCACCCCTCATCCCGACCTTCTCCCGCAAGGGGAGAAG
>CAIWCT010000129.1 GCA_903911225.1 uncultured delta proteobacterium | reverse complement strand
GGCAAAGACCGTTGTGAAGTTTCGCGTGGCCAAGGCCTGCAAGGATGCCATCATCCCGGCCAAGTAATTCGGCTCATATCTGCTCTGGATCCCCGGCTGCCCGCATGCCGGGGATTTTTTTATTGTGTTTTCCTCCTGAATTAGTTTATCGTTCATAGTTGATAGTTTTTCGTTAACGATCAATGATTCAGGGGTCGGAGGTCAAAGATTGTTGATTGTTCATCGTTGATCGTTTTTCGTTAACAAACAACGATCAACAACCAACGATTAACGATTCAGAGGTCAGAGATCGGAGGTCAGATGTCAGAGGTCGGAATCTAAACTTTGAACTTTGAACCTTGAACCTTTAAAAAAGGAGTTACAGCAATGGCAAAAGCAAAAGTGGCGATTCTGCGCACAAAGCCTGAAACGGTCGTCGAGGATTATCGCAGGCTGTGCAGCCTTGCCGGCATAGACAAGGCGCTTGATGCCAGCGCGACGACCATTTTAAAAGACAATATTACCTGGCACAATGTGTTTCCCGGCGTCAACACGACACCCTGGCAGCTTGAGGGAACCATCCTGGGCATAAAGGATGCAGGGTGCAAGGATCTTGTGGCCGTGCATAATCACACCGTCGTGACCATCCCCGAGAAAGGTGAAGCAGACCTGAAGTTCAAGCCGGTGTATGCCAAATACGATATTCCCGTGCTGTACAATTTCCGCGATGAGCACATGAAGTGGATTGCCTATAAGCCGAAGTTTAAAACCATAGCGCTGCATAAGATTTTCCCCGAGGGGATCTTCATCCCCGATTATTTCCAGGGCAAAAACATCGTGCATATGCCCACGATCAAAACCCATTCCTATACGACCTATACGGGGGCGCTTAAAAACGCCTTCGGCGGCCTGCTGAACCGCCAGCGGCACTACACGCATACATGGATTCATGAAACACTGGTTGATCTGCTGGCTATAGGCCAGGAGATTCACGCCGGGATGTTTGCCACCATGGACGGCACCACCGCAGGCTCAGGCCCCGGCCCGCGCACGGTGCGGCCCCATGATAAAAATGTGATTCTGGCATCGGCCGATCAGGTGGCCATCGATTCCGTGGCGGCAAAGCTCATGGGATTTAACTGGCGGGACCTGCCCTGTATCGCTCTTTCCCATGATCGTGGCCTGGGCGTCGGCGACCCGGCCGATATCGATATTGTGGGGGATGTGGATGCGGCGCAGCAGAACTGGAACTTTGAAGTTGGCGTCAATATGGCGACCGGAGCGGGCCGCCTGCTGTGGCATGACACGCCCCTCAAGCACCTGCAGCCCCTGTTTTTTCATACGCCCCTGGTGAACCTGTTTATTTTTGCCTCCGAGTTTTATCACGATAAGATATGGTACCCCAACAAAGGCATGCCCGTGGTTGAGAAGTGGCAGCGCGAGTCGCCCTGGGGCAAACTGTTTATGCAGTATCCAAAATAAAACTGTAAAATAACCTGTAGAGACAGGTTTCAAACCTGTCTTTGTAAAGGTGTTTTATTTTCCACCGCCCGCTGCGCTAGAGGCACGGAGAACGCAGAGAAGAGAATTGTTCATGTTTGCTGCCGAGTAGGCAGAAAGCATAAACTGATTTCCACTCAGCGCCCTCTGTGACTCTGTGGTGAATATGTTTTACAAGGTATTTTGTTTTTGTAGAGGCAGGTTTCAAACCTGTCTTGTGCTTGTATAAGAGAGGTGTCCTGATGCCAGCACATGTCGTCATATCGCTTATGAGCCGGGACAGGGTCGGCATTATTGCCGCCGTGGCAAAAAGCATTTTTGCCCTGGATGGCACCATCGGCGCCATCAGCCAGACGGTTATGGATGAGTATTTCACCATTCTGCTGACGGCTGATTTTGCAGGCGATACCTCTCTAGACGCCGTGCGGCAGGGGCTTGAAGCAGCAGGGGCTCCCGGCGAGTTTCATGTGTCGGTGCGGCAGCGCGAAAGCGTTCAGCCCAAACCGCCGCAGGCCCGCGACGGCGATGGTTTTGTGCTCACCCTCACGGGCAAAGACCGGCCCGACATCATTAGCCGCGTTTCCGCCTATCTTGCAGGACGGGCCATCAATATCATCGATCTTTTTGCCCATACCCGGGGCGATGCTTTTCTTTTGATCGGCCAGGTGGTCGTTCCCCGCGATCAGGATATCATGCAGCTGCAGATCGACCTGAAGGGCCTGTGGAAAGACTACCCGCTGGCGGTGCATCTGCAGCATGAGGATATATTCGCCGCCACCAATGAAATAGCCTTCACTCATTCAAAAAATTGAAAGCCTGAGGATAAGCCATGCTGAGAACTGAAGATATTCTGAGAACCGTGCGGATGCTGCAGGAGGAAAACCTCGATGTGCGAACGGTGACGCTCGGAATAAATCTTATGGACTGCAGCTCACCGGATATCGACCAGCTCTGCCAGAAAATAGAGCGCAAGCTGGTCAATAAGGCAAGCCGCCTTGTTTCGGTCTGCAATGATATTGCCGGCACCTACGGCATCCCGATCGTGAACAAGCGCATAGCCGTAAGCCCCATAAGCTCGGTTGCTGCCGGGCATGGCGAGGAGGGATTGCTTGCTGTTGCAGCCACGCTTGACCGCGCCGCCCGCGAGGTCAAGGTTGATCTGGTCGGCGGTTATACGGCCCTTGTTCAGAAGGGCGCCACCCCGTCAGAGCTTGCTTTGATGCGCTCGCTTCCCATGGTGCTCTCCCAGACCGAGCGGGTCTGCTCGTCGGTGAATGTGGCATCCACTAAGGCGGGCATCAATATGGACGCCGTTAAAATGATGGGGCAGATCATCCGCGATATAGCGCTGAGCACGGCGGATCGCGACGGATTTGGCTGCGCAAAGCTTGTGGTGTTTGCCAATATCCCCGAAGATAATCCCTTTATGGCCGGGGCCTATCATGGCTATGGCGAGCCTGAGTGCGTCGTAAATATCGGGGTCAGCGGCCCGGGCGTGGTGAAGCGTGCCCTTGAGCGCTTTATTGCCATGGGCAAATCTCCCGATCTGGGGCAGGTTGCCGAAGAGATTAAGACCACATCGTTTCGCGTCACCCGCGTGGGAGAGCTTATCGGCCGCGAGGTTGCATCGGCCTTGGGCGTTCCTTTCGGCATAGTCGATCTCTCTCTTGCCCCGACGCCCAAAATGGGCGACAGCGTCGGTGAAATACTGCAGGCCATGGGCATAACGGTTCTGGGTGCGCCGGGCTCCACAGCCGCCCTTGCGCTTTTAAATGATGCGGTGAAAAAAGGCGGGCTTTTTGCTTCGTCTTCTGTCGGGGGTATGAGCGGCGCATTTATTCCCGTGTCGGAAGACCGTGCGCTGGCCCATGCCGTGCAGCAGGGTACCCTGCGCCTTGAAAAGCTCGAGGCCATGACCAGCGTCTGCTCCGTGGGGCTTGACATGATAGCCATACCCGGCGATACCGATGCCGATACGATTTCCGCCATTATTGCCGATGAGGCCGCCATCGGCATGGTCAACAATAAGACCACGGGAGTGCGGCTTATTCCCGTTCCGGGCAAAAAGGCCGGAGAGATTGCCGTGTTCGGAGGCCTCTTCGGCGAGGCAGCCATCATGGACATTCCGACCGTCGGCACCTCGGCGCCTTTTGTGGCCAGGGGGGGCCGCATACCGGCGCCGCTGCATTCGCTTAATAATTAGCCGGCAAGCCGGCACGCTAGCATGCTTTATACAGGAGGGCTTTTGTATGTCTCAGCAACAGCAATGGACGCCAAAAAATCTTTTAAGCACAGCCTCATCCTGCTGGGAAGCCATTACGCTTCAGACCGGGGTAAAGCTTGATGTTTTTTCCTGTATTGCAGCCGGTGCGGCAGAGCCTTTAGCGCTTGCTGAAAAACTCGGGGCTGATGCCCGTGCAGTTACCATGCTCTGCAATGCTCTTGCTGCCATGGGACTTCTGAAAAAAGAGGGCACGCTGTTTAAGAACACCGAACCAGCCCGGCAGTACCTGGTGAAGAGCTCACCTGAATACATCGGATATATTATAATTCATTTCTATCATACCGTTGAGTCCTGGTGGCATTTGCCACAGGCCATACGGATCGGCGAGCAGATTTCGTCAGTCTATGAAAAAACGGAAGATGAGCGCGAGAGTTTCCTTATGGGCATGCATAATCTTGCATCTGCCCTGGCGCCGAAAATCGCTGCGATTCTTGATCTTGGCAGCGCAGGAAGCCTTCTTGACCTCGGCGGCGGCCCGGGCACGTATGCCGTGAACTTTTGCCGCGCCAATCCGTATTTACATGCCGTGGTATTTGATTTGCCCGGCTCTCGCGAGTATGCCCAGCGTATCATCGCCCTTGCCGGTATGTCCGACCGTATTGAGTTTGCGCCGGGCAATTATATGACCGACAGCATACCGGGCGCCTATGATGCCGTCTGGCTTTCGCAGATTCTTCATGCCGAGGGGCCTGATGATTGCCGGAAGCTCATCAGCAAAGCAGCAGCAGCCCTGAATCCCGGCGGAGCCATATACATACATGATTTTATTTTAAATGACGACATGGCAGGCCCGGCCTTTCCGGCCATTTTCTCTCTCAATATGCTCGTGGCAACCAAAGGCGGGCAGTCGTATTCTGAAGGGCAGCTGCGGGATATGCTTGCACATGCGGGTGTCATAAACATTAAGCGCCTTGATTTCAAAGGCCCCAATGATTCCGGAATTATATGCGGCCGGGTGGCATAGCAGCTGTTTGTCGATAGCTGCTTGCGGCTGGATCTGCCAGGAGTTAATATTATATATGGTTGGTTTCAGTAAGAGGCTCAGTTTAGGAAGTATATGACGTGCAATAAGCGCTTTAAATGGCATGGATTTGTTCGCAGATTTTTTGTCAATACATTCAGACGGAGGTATGTGCGCAATCAGCTGCGTGTTCGCAAAGGCTCCTGCGCTCAGTGCGGAAAATGCTGCCGCCTGGTGTATCGCTGCCCTTTTCTGACAAAGGCGGGGAAATGTTTAATCTATACCAGAGGGCGGCCTGCGCAGTGCAGGAATTTTCCTGTTGATATCCATGATATTGAGAGGGCCGGCAGTAATTGCGGCTATTATTTTTAAAAAACCAGCATATGGTGGCTAGCTCAAGCGGCGGAATTTATTCCGCCGCTTTTTATTGTCAGGATATGTGCGATTTTGTCAGTCAGGCCTGCAAGGAGCCGTGAAAGGCTGAGTCGCGCATGCTTTCAGTGTTCCTGATGACCATGGCAGCTTGGTAAAAAAAGTAGCAAAATAAAAAAAATAGTGTATTAACTGTATTTTATAGCATGGCCGGCATATTTTATATAAGGATATATAGCCAAATCGTGATTACAAAAAACCCATACTGGTATGAAATCAATGCATAAGCATTTTTTTTTAAAAACTGTTTTTTGCTTTACCGCCTGGGCACTCATGGCGCATGTTTCCTGTTATGCCGCTGAGCTCAAGTATCCAGCCGCCTGTTATGCCGGGGATGAACTTGCCGCAGTGCGCGCGTGGGAGAAGACGTGGTCCGGGGAGAAAATTACCAACGGCAATGTGGATGAAATCAAACAGTTTCTGCCGGAAAGTTTTTATGCTCTCATGAAGGATGAAAAGAATTGGGGCAAAAGCTGGTTTATCATAGTGCCCTATCGCCAGATTCTGCCAACGACGGGCAACATTGCATGCACCCAAAAATACCGCGGTTTTTCAAAGCTTGATCAAAGCGGCGAGATTCTCAATTATGTCTCCGGCGTTCCGTTTCCCGACACCACAAATGCCACCGAGATGGCCCATAACTTCCGCACACGTTCTCAGGGCGATTCACAAAAGACTTTGGAGCATGGCTATATTGTCGATGGAAAACTTAAATATGACATGAGTCTTGAAATCCACAATAACCTGCTGTTTTTTTCAGGCAGAACAGACAAGCCTCCTGTGCCCGAGTTGCAGGACAATTCAGCTCAGATATGGCGGGCAATTTCAATGCTGCAGATACAGCCTCCCGAAACGAGAAACCTGCGGATTTTGGAATTGCATTATAAAGACCGGCTGAAAGCCTATGATTCCTGGATATGGAATCCGACCATCCGGCGCGTGCGGCGGCGCTCTACAAGCGAGCGGCAGGATGCCCAGGGCGGGGCTGATTTTTGCGGCTTTGATAATATGGGATGGGACGGCCCTGTGTCACTGAACACCTACAGCTATATGGGCACACAAGAACTGCTCCTTGCCCGTCACAATGATGCTGCCAGGCTTGAACATACGCGGGGGGAGTGCCTGTGGTCAGGGGCGCAGCGCGAACGCATCAGGGCCCATGTTATTGCGGCGGTGAACCAGGACCCCAATTTTCTTTACAGCAAAATGATCTGGTATCTTGATCCTGAAACCTGGCAGGTTCTCTATTCCGACCGGTTTGACCGGGATGGCAAACTCTGGAAGGTTCTTGACCAGTTTGGGTTTGTGACAAAAGGTTCTGGGGAAACTGATGTGAATTATTTTTCCGCCAACCAGATGATCGATGTGCAGCGCACGCATTCAACGCTGGCAACCGGAAAATACGAATTTGGCATTGATCTGCCGCAGAGCATGTTTAAAATTGACTATCTCCAGAAGTATGGATACTGAGGCATGAAAATAACAAACCGGCTGATTGCTCTGCTTTGCATCATTGCCGTGCTTTTTCTGGCCTGGATAATGTATGTCCAGCGCGTTGCTCAGCAGCAGGCGGAACTTGTTTTAACCAATACTATTAACAGTAAAAACACGGGTTTTGACCGTGTTATAAAGCTTGAGGGCGCTCCTTTTGAAACATTTGTCTATGATTATTCCTGCCGTGATGACCTTTTTGCTTTCATGCAGAAACCAGATGCTGCGTGGGCAGACCAGTACCTTGCAAGTCTTCTGCCCAGCTATGGCCTGAGTGCTGCATGGATTTATGACAGCAGCTTCTCCTGCGTGTATACTGCATCGCGGCTTGAGGGGGATGCCCTGCGCGAACTGCCCATCCCCGGGGATATGCTGCCAGCGCTGCTTGGGCAGCGCTATTTTCGTCATTTTTTTGTGCAGCTTGCAGACACCGTGCTTGAAGTGCGCTGCGCGCCCATTCAGCCCTCCTCCGACTGGGAGCGCAGAAGCAAACCCCGCGGTTTCATGTTTGTCGGCCGCCTCTGGAACAGCAGCTACCTTGAGGAGCTTTCAACCCTTACGGACAGCCAGATCGCTCTTCGTCCGATAAAAAGCGGTGCGCCGATTCCTCAGCCATCCTATGATTTGTCAAACGGCAGCATATTCTTTTCCCGCGTTCTCAGCTCCTGGGACGAGCGTCCAATCATGGAGCTTGCCGTCCAAAGTGAATTCTCTCTTCTCAAGTCATTGTCCATCTCCGCCTACAGGCAATTCATGCAGCTGCTGAGCTTTCTGGCTATTGTCCTGGCAGCCCTTATAACAGCTTTTCTGTGCTGGGTGCAGCTGCCGCTGCGAAGGCTTTCCAGAAGCCTTGCCGCAGCTGATGCAGCGCCTCTTGCGCGGCTGCAAAAACAGAAAACGGAATATGGCGACTTTGCCCGCTTGATTGTAGATTTTTTCAGGCAGCAGCAGGACCTTTCCCGGGAAATTGCCGAGCGCAAACAGGCGCAGGAAGTATTGATGGAACAAAACACCCTGGCGACACTGGGGGGTGATGTGGGCCGCGTGCTTACAGGAAATGCGGGGCTGCAGTCTATCCTGCAGCAATGCGCCGAAGCCATGCAGCGCAACCTTGATGCGGCCTTTGTGCGTATCTGGACACTTGATCATGCCGAGGCGATGCTCAAGTTGCAGGCAAGCGCCGGCCTCTACGCGCACCTTGATGGCATGCATAGCCGCATTCCCGTCGGTGAATATAAAATCGGGCTCATAGCGCTCAATGGCCGGTCGGATCTGTCAAATAATGTGCTCGGCGACTCCCGGATCCACGATCAGCAATGGTTGCAAAGAGAGGGCATAACCGCATTTGCCGGCTACCCCTTAATTGTTGGTGGTCAGACCATGGGGGTCGTGGCGCTGTTTTCACGCCAGAGGCTGAGCGACTTTACGATACAGGCCCTTGCCAGCGTGTCAGACGAGATTGCTCTTGGCATTCAGCGCAAGGCTGCGGAAAAGAGCCTTCTGGAAAGCGAGGAGCGTTACCGCTTGCTTGTTGAGCATATTGATCTCGGCATAGCCCTGATGGATACCGATCACAGAATAATCATGGTCAACAGCAAGTGCGCAGAAATGTATGGCAAGCCTGCAGAGTATTATGTCGGCCACTTCTGCTACAGCGAATTTGAAAAATACGGCTTTGTGTGCCCCGGCTGTCCGGGCGCCGCAGCGATGCAAACCGGCGCCATGGCGCAGGTCGAGAGGCGCTCTGTTCGGCAGGACGGGAGCCGGTTTGATGCCAATGTTATGGCATTTCCTGTTTTTGAAAACGGCGCCGTCACAGGCTTTATTGAAGTTACGGAAGATATCACCAAACGCAGTGAGCTGGAAGAGAAGCTGGGTGAACGCGAAGCATTCTTCCGCTGTCAGTTTGAACTGAGCAATACTGGTATTGCCATAACCGCTGCCGATAAAGGCTGGCTGCGCGTGAACCGGAAGCTCTGCAGCATGCTCGGGTACACGGAAGAGGAGTTCTACCGGATGACCTGGCCGGAAATGACCTATCCTGATGATGTAGCCGGCGAAGCGGCTGAGTTTGATAAAATGCTTGCCGGAGAGATTGAAACATACGAGATGGACAAGCGCTTTGTGCGCAAAAACGCCGATATCGTATGGGTTCATCTTGCGGTATCCTGTTTTCGGGAACAGGACCGAAGCGTCCGTTTCGGTATTGCCTCGATACAGGATATTACCCAGCGCAGGCAGATGGAAGAGCAACTTCGCCAGTCGCAGAAAATGGAGGCAATAGGCACGCTTGCCGGCGGTATTGCCCATGACTTCAATAATATTCTTGCCGCCATTATGGGCAATGCTGAACTTGCGCGCTTGAATGTGCAGCCGGAGAGTCCTGTTGCCGTCAATATTGACCAAATACTTCAGTCCAGTGACCGCGCCCGGGAGCTTGTTCGACAAATACTGGCCTTCAGCCGAAGGCAGGAGCAGGAGCGCAGGCCGGTCGATATATGCATGCTTGTCAATGAAGCGGTTAACCTGCTGCGCGCCATGGTTCCCACAACCATTAACATTCAGCATAGTGTGCCTGTCGATGCGCATATGGTTCGCGCAGATGCCACACGCATCCATCAGGTGATGATCAATCTTTGCACCAATGCGGCACAGGCCATGGAAAGCACGGGAGGCACCCTTGAGATAGAAGTTGCATCAATGGTGATCAATGCCCGTAATGCGGGACGCTATCCTGATATGAACCCCGGCCGCTATGTGGGCATCGCGGTTAGAGATACGGGGCCCGGCATAGAGCCCCGGCATATGCAGCGCATTTTCGACCCGTTTTTTACAACAAAGGCGGTCGGCAAAGGTACGGGCATGGGTCTTGCCGTCGCGCACGGTATCGTACACGATCATGGCGGCTCAATAACCGCATACAGCAAGCCGGGCAAGGGAGCAACGTTTTACGTGCTCCTGCCCCAGATTTTCGAAAAAGCAGCTGAAACAACTGAGACGCCGCCGGAAATTTTGCGGGGCTGCGAAAAGGTTCTTTTAGTTGACGACGAGGAAATGCTTGTTGATATGGGAACAGCCATACTGCAATCTCTCGGGTACAGCGTTGTCAGCAGCTACAGCAGCCTGGAGGCGCTGAAAATTTTCACGTTCGATCCGAAGAGCTTCGATGCCGTGATTACGGATTTTACTATGCCGTATATGACAGGCTATGAACTGGCTGAAGAAATGCTTCGCATACGGCCCGATATCCCCATTATTTTATGCACCGGGTTCAGCAGCCAGGTTTCCGAGGAGCAGGCCCGTGCGGCCGGCATATGCGCATTTGTCATGAAGCCCTATAATAGGAGGGATATTGCCTCAACGCTACGGATGGTCCTTCCCAAGGGACAATCAACCCCCTAGGGGAAAATACACTGAAAAAATTTATTATTCCCGCGCATGCGGAAATCCAGACAGCGCAAGGGAATTGCTGCCGCAGACAGCTTCAGCTTTGGAGATAACCGGATTCCGATATTCTGCATGTCTGCCAGAAGACCGCGGCCTTTCACCGGGACGGCATACGAAAGTCCCCGGGTTTTAAAAAGAGCAAGGTATCCCTGCAGGACCATCCTACAGCCACAAAATAGCCTATAGCCCCGGCTCAAGGCCCCTCAGAAGGGCCAGCACATTTTTACCAAGCACGTTGTGGTTGTAGCCGCCTTCGAGAATGGCAAAGCAGCCGCCGCTGCAGGCCAGTGCCGCGTCGCGCACCATGCGGCCCATGGTTTTATAATCCTGCGTTTTAAGAAGTCCGCCCCAGTCCTCCTCGTGATGGTCAAAGCCTGCCGAGATGCCGATCATATCGACCTTCAGGCCGCGGAGGCGCTCCTCTATTTCTTTGATATAGCCGTCGCGGGTGCGGGCCGCGGGGTTGAGAATCTCCACCCACGGCTCATGGCCCAGAATGTTTGCATTGCCGTCGCCGAAATGCAGATCGAAATCAAGGACAAAGGCGGTGCTGATGAGCCCCTCGTTTTTGAGCGCCATGAGCGCCACGGACATATTGTTGAAATAGCAGAAGCCCCAGCAGGAGCTGTGCGAGGCATGATGGCCCGGCGGCCTGATGAGGGCGAAGGCGGGTTCGGTCAGGCCGATGCGAGCGGCCTGTATGGCACCGCCTGCGGCAAGGGCTGCGATGTCGTACACGCGCTCGATCTTTACCGACTCGATATGGTCGATGCTGTGGGCCGCACGCAGCTGATCAAGGGTTGCGGGCTCGGCGTTGATGAAGTCAGCCCTGCTTTGTATGGCGGCAACAATAGCCTCCATGCGGCCGGTCTCGGCCGCCGGGTCTGAGGTGTATGCGCGGTAGAAATCTTTGTGGAAGATGACTTTTATGCTCATTCCTCCTTGTGGTGAATCAGCAGGAAGCAGGGGCGCCCATTATTTAGGAAAGTGCGGGTGCGCTGAACAAAGCTCAATCGCCGGCATAGCAGGCAAAGGTGTCGGTCGCGAAATAATCTTCATCAGGCGTCTGTCCGCCCGTGAATTTTTTTACGTGAATTACATGAGAGCAGGCTTATTTGGCCAGCAGCTTTTTCAGCTCCGAGCAGAGCTTTTTGTTTTCTATTTTTTTCTTTACAGCCACGCGGAAATAATTTTCGGTAAGCCCCTGAAAGTCTTCGCAGGAGCGGATGAGCATGCCTTTTGCGAGCAGCTTTTCCGCCAGCTGCGGAGCATTGAGGCGGGCTGCATCGGCAATTTTCACCAGCAGGAAGTTCGCGCTGCTTTTGAAGACGCTCAGGTGCGGCAGCGCCCGCAGGTCGGCGGCAAGGGCGTCGCGGTTTTCTTTCATGAACTGGAGGCTTTTCTGGATATGCGTCGCATCCAGCAGGCTTTCGGTTGCCGCGCGCTGGGCAAGGGCGTTCATGTTCCAGGGCGGCAGCTGCTCGCGCCATCTTTCAACGTTTTTAGGATGGCTGATCGCATAGCCTGCCCGAAGGCCCGGCAGGGCAAAAAATTTGGTCATAGACCTGAGGATCAGAAGGTTTTCAAAGCGCGCTGTTTCTTCCTTCAGTGAATTTTCTTCGGCAAAATCAATAAATGTTTCATCAAGTATCACGGCAGTGCTTTTTTTTGCGGCAATTGCAATCATATCCCGAAGCAGTTTGGGCGGATGCAGCACGCCTGTCGGGCAGCCGGGATTGCACAGGTACACGGCGCTGTAGCCGCGCTTGAGCTCATCAAAAAGCGGTTTTTCCTGAATCGCAAAGCCGTCTTTTTCTGTTGTGGTAAAGAAGAACACCACGCCCTTGGCGCGCTGGTAGGTGTGCTCATACTCGGTGAAGGCCGGCGCTACGATCAGCACGCTTTTGGGTTTAAGCGTATAGGGCAGCAGGTGTATGAACTCGCTTGAGCCGTTGCCCGCGACGAAATGGCTGGCCGGAAGCTTGTGATATGCGGCAAGAGCATTGATGAAGCCCTCAGCGTTGGGGTCGGGATAGTTCAGCACGGCGGTGTCGGGATTTGCAAGGGCTTTCTTTACCCGCGGGGCATACCCGAGCGGGTTTATGCTTGCGCTAAAGTCAATGATGGTTTCGGGTTTGACGCCCAGCCCGCGGGCAACCAGATATATGTTCCCACCGTGTTTGCGTTCCACAAACGACTCCTTGATAAGAATTAAATTAGTTAAAATTTATGAATGTTTCATAACCCTTAGTGCAGCCAAGTCGTAACTTATTGTATTTTCGGCATTTTGTCAATATGTATGAATAATATATATATAAACAATTCAGAAAAGCCTTATTTTGTTTGCCTGCGGGGCTTATTCGCTATAAGATGAATCCATAATCTGAACGGCTGCTGTGCAGGAGAAAAGATATGTTTATCAAGGGGTTAAACGAGTGTGAGCCTTTTCTGGCCGGCGATGCTACGCACCTGCGGGAGCTGCTGCATCCGGACAAGGCAGACCTTAAAATCAACTATAGTCTGGCCCATGCCGTGGTTGAGCCCGGCCAGACAAGTTTTCGGCACCGGCTGCGCACCTCCGAAGTGTATTACATACTGGCAGGTGAGGGCATCATGCATATTGATGATGAAACCGCCCCTGTGGGGCCGGGCCAGGCAATCTATATTGCTCCTCATGCCGTGCAGTGCATTCATAACTGCGGATCTGTGGATTTGAGCTTTTTATGCATCGTCGACCCGGCATGGAGGCCGGAGGATGAAGAAATCATGTAACCGGGATAAGCAGATTCAAAATTCAGGATTGAAGAAAAATATAACAGCGTATGCCGAAGTTTAAAAGAGTACTATCACCCCTTGAGCAGCGCGTTCTGCGCACCATCAAAAAATACGGGATGATCAGCCCGGGCGATCATGTGCTTGCGGCCGTGTCGGGCGGAGCGGATTCCGTTGCCATGCTGCATATCCTGCACGGGCTGAGGGAGCATCTGGGCATACAGCTCAGCGTTGCCCATATGGATCATGGCATCCGGGGAGAGGCGGCACGGCGCGAAGCTGCTTTTGTGCAGGACTTATGCGCGCGGCTCGGCATCGGCTGCGTGGCTGAAACCCGCGATGTGCCGGAGCATAAAATCGCAAGCGGACTTTCGCTGCAGGAGGCGGCACGCGATGTGCGCTACGGCTTTTTCAGTGATGCCATGGCTGCAACGGGTGCGGCAAAGCTGGCCCTTGCCCATCAGGCCGATGATCAGGCCGAAACCGTGCTCATGCGCCTTGTGCGGGGCGCATCGCTTAAAGGCCTTGCCGGCATTCCTGCCTGCCGCGACGGATATATTATCAGGCCCCTCATCGAAATAGAGCGGCGCGCTATTGAAGCCTGGCTGCATGAGCGCGATATCAGCTTTGTGCCCGACACATCTGCAGGCGAGCAGCACTACCAGAGAAATAAAATCCGCCATCAGCTCATGCCGCTGCTGCGCGACTCGTACAATCCCGGCATTGTAGCCACTCTTGGCCGGACAGCGGCCCTTCTGCGGCGTGATGAGCAGGCTTTAGATGCGCTGGTGGAGGACCTGGCGGCAAGCCGTGTTGAAATAAAAAACAATGAGCATGCCATTGCCGTCACGGCGCTGCAGGAGGCAGGCGCTGATCTCTATGGCAGGCTCGTGCGGCGCATCATTGCCGGGCTTAAAGGCGATACGCGTGAGCTGACGGAAAAGCATATTGAAGCCATACTGCGGCTTATCGAAAAGCCCGGCCCTGCGCGCGTTGTGCAGCTCCCGGGCCCGTGGTGCGTGCGCAGGCAGTACGGCAGGCTCATTTTTGCCCGCAGCGCAGATGCTCCCGCGCCATTTTATTATGAGGCCGGCGAGACGCCGCAATCGCTTGATATCGTTGAGCTCGGCCTGAGCCTGCGTTTTGAGACCGTGCCGATTGCCGACAGCACGGCCGTGTTTAACAATGCCGATAAGCTGGTTGCCTATATTGCCTCAGACCGGGCACTGGGGCCGGTGACGGTGAGGCCGTGGCAGCCCGGCGATGTGTTCTATCCTTTGGGCGGCCCGGGCAGCAGGAAGCTCAAGGATTTATTCAGCGATCTTAAGATTCCCCCGCCCGAGCGCCGCCGCGTGCCGGTGCTGCTGTTCGGGGGCCGTATTGCCTGGGTCTGCGGGCTGCGCTCTGATGAACGTTTCAAGGTGCTGCGGGGCCAGCCGTCGGCGCTCAGGGTAACGATGAAAGCCGCGTCATATATTTGATATTGTAGCGGCTGTGCGCATGTGTTATATAAATAGAATTAAAACAGAAAACTGAAACCAACTGATTTTATTGCTGTTTATCACGGGGAACCACATGAATCCAATGTATAAAAATATAGCCATCTGGCTTTCAATCGTCATGATCGTCCTGCTGCTGTTTAATCTTTTCAGCCAGCCGAAGGGCGTTCGCCAGAAGGTGCTTTTCAGCGACTTCAAGATTGCGCTTGAAAAGGGCGAGATTCAGGAAACAAGCATCCAGGGCAACAATATCTACGGCCGCAAGACTGACGGCAAAGAGTTTAAGACCTATGCCATCACCGACTCCGACCTTGTGCGTGAGATGGTCGAAAAGGGCGTAACCGTTGATGTGCGCCCGGACGAGCAGTCGTCCTGGTGGATGCAGCTTCTGATTTCGTGGTTCCCCATGCTGCTGCTCATCGGCGTGTGGGTGTTCTTCATGCGGCAGGTCCAGTCTGGCGGCGGCAAAGCCATGTCCTTCGGCAAAAGCCGCGCAAAGCTGCTTGCTGAAAATCAGCAGAAGATAACCTTCGAGGACGTTTCAGGCATTGAAGAGGCCAAAAACGAGGTCGAGGAGATTATAGCATTTCTAAAAGATCCGAAGAAATTTACCAAGCTCGGCGGCAAAATCCCCAAGGGCGTGATTCTTATCGGCTCGCCGGGCACCGGTAAAACTCTTCTTGCCCGGGCCATAGCCGGAGAGGCGGGCGTGCCGTTTTTCAGCATCAGCGGCTCGGACTTTGTTGAGATGTTTGTGGGCGTCGGGGCCGCACGCGTGCGCGATTTGTTTACGCAGGGCAAGAAGAACGCCCCCTGCATTATTTTTATCGACGAAATCGATGCCGTTGGCCGCCATCGGGGCGCGGGCCTCGGGGGCGGGCATGATGAGCGCGAGCAGACCTTAAACCAGCTGCTTGTGGAGATGGACGGCTTTGAATCAAACGAAGGAGTTATTCTGGTGGCTGCCACCAACCGGCCCGACGTGCTTGATCCGGCGCTGCTGCGCCCCGGCCGGTTTGACCGCCATATCGTGGTGCCCATACCCGATGTCCGGGGCCGCGAAGGGATACTGAAAGTGCACACCAGAAAAACGCCTCTTGCCGAAGATGTTGACCTCATGGTGATTGCCCGGGGCACGCCGGGTTTTTGCGGAGCTGATCTTGCCAATCTTGTGAACGAGGCGGCCCTGCTGGCTGCCCGCGAGGAATATGACAAGCTCGGCATGCGGCATTTTGAACATGCCAAAGACAAGGTGCTCATGGGCGCCGAGCGCAAGAGCCTTATCATAAGCCCGCAGGAGAAAAATCTCACGGCCTATCATGAAGCCGGGCATACGCTTGTGGCAAAGATGCTTCCCGGCACCGATCCTATTCACAAGGTTACGATCATACCCCGCGGCATGGCCCTCGGGCTTACGCAGCAGCTTCCCATGGATGAAAAGCACACCTACAAGAGGGACTATCTCTACAATCAGATAGCCATACTGCTTGGCGGCAGGGTGGCGGAAGAACTAATCTTCAACGATGTGACAACAGGGGCCGGCAATGACATAGAGCGCGCCAGCGATCTGGCCCGCAAGATGGTCTGCGCCTGGGGCATGAGCGATAAGCTCGGGCCCATCACCTATGGCAAAAAAGAGGAGCAGATATTCC
>CAIWCT010000128.1 GCA_903911225.1 uncultured delta proteobacterium | reverse complement strand
CACCGATCCTATTCACAAGGTTACGATCATACCCCGCGGCATGGCCCTCGGGCTTACGCAGCAGCTTCCCATTGATGAGAAGCACACCTACAAGAGGGACTATCTCAACAACCAGATCGCCATACTGCTTGGCGGCAGGGTGGCAGAAGAGCTGATTTTCAGCGATGTGACCACCGGGGCCGGCAATGACATCGAGAGGGCAAGCGATCTGGCGCGCAAGATGGTCTGCGCCTGGGGCATGAGCGATAAGCTCGGGCCCATCACCTATGGCAAAAAAGAGGAGCAGATATTCCTCGGGCGCGAAATTGCCCAGCACCGCGACTTCAGTGAAGCAACAGCGGTCGAGATCGACGCCGAGGTACGGCGCATTATCGAGGAAAATCACGAAATGGTTAAAAAGCTGCTGGGCGGCAATATCGAGACGCTGAAGCGGCTGGCCGAAAACCTGCTTGAGCGCGAATCGCTTGACACAGATGAGGTCGAGGCTATTGTCAGCGGCAAAACGCTTGAGCCCAAAACGGCCGCCGACGAGAAACCGGGGCAGAAAGAAAAGTCCGCAGCCGAAGAGAAGCCCGTAGCAGAAGAGAAACCCGTAGTCGAAGACAAGCCTGCAGCGGAAGCAAAACCTGCGGCTGAAGAAAAACCAGCAGAGCCGGGCGCTGATACGAAAGCCTGATACGATTTTGGTTTGCGGATTTTTGATTGCATGTAAAATACGGCTGCAGAAATTTGTCTGTAGCCGTATGCTCCTTTAAATCAGGCTGTTTTTTTAACTGTAGTATAAATAGTCCTCCTTGCGTGTAGCCCCGGTCAATCTCATGGCGCACATTCAAAATCCAACATCAGACATCAAACACAGCCCTTCCTGCCTGGTCTGCCGAAGCCGCACCTTTGATTTCAGCCATGGCCCGTTTATCATGGGCATCCTCAATGTGACGCCCGATTCTTTTTCCGACGGCGGGGCCTATGCTGACGTGCAGTCGGCAGTCGCCCGGGGCCTTGAGCTTGCAGAACAGGGCGCCGACATTATCGATGTGGGCGGCGAATCGACACGGCCCGGCGCCGCGCCCGTGGGGCTTTCGCAGGAGCTGGCGCGCGTGCTGCCGGTGATACAGGGGCTTGCGGAAAAGACCGATGTGCCCCTATCAGTTGATACCACGAAGGCCGAAGTTGCGCGCCAGGCTCTTGCCGCAGGCGCCCAGATAATAAACGACGTGAGCGCCCTGCGCTTTGACAGCGCCATGGCGCAGGTGGTGGCCGAAAGCGGCGCGCCGGTTGTGCTCATGCATATGCGCGGCACGCCGAAAACCATGCAGCAGGAAACCTGCTACGGCAGCCTGATTGAAGAGCTGCTCACTTTTTTTATTGACCGCATTGCAGCGGCTGAGCAGGCAGGCATTGCCCATGACCGGATCATTATCGACCCGGGCATCGGCTTCGGCAAAGCGGTCGAGACGGATAATTTTGCAATTTTAAAAAATCTGCACGCGTTTGCAGCCCTTGGCAGGCCGGTTCTTGTGGGGCCGTCGCGCAAGGCCTTTATCGGCAGGGTCACGGGCCGCGAGGCTGCCGGGCGCGATGCAGGCACGGCCGCGGCTGTTGCTGTGGCGGTCTATAACGGCGCTCATATAGTGCGGGTGCATAATACGGCCATGATGCGCGATGTTGTGCGCATTGCTGCGGCCATAAAAAACGCCGGGTGACAGGGCTTTGTACTTTACTTGACCTTCAGGGAGATATGCTATGGCGAAACTTTCAGTCAATGTCGATCATATTGCAACCGTGCGGCAGGCGCGGCTTATAAACGAGCCCGACCCGGTCACGGCTGCGGCGCTTGCCGAGCTTGCCGGCTGCCAGGGCATCATTGTGCATCTGCGCGAAGACCGGCGCCATATTCAGGACCGCGATGTGGAGGTTCTGCGCAAAACCATCACCACAAAGCTCAACCTCGAGATGGCCGCGGTGCCCGAGATGGTCGATATTGCGCGGCGCATCAGGCCTGACATGTCATGCCTGGTGCCGGAGAAGCGGCAGGAGCTCACCACCGAAGGCGGGCTTGATGTCGCGGGGAATTATAAGCCTATAGCAGAGGCTGTGCAGCGGCTGCAGGAAGCAGGCATTGCGGTGAGCCTTTTTGTCGATGCCGACCATGACCAGATTAAGGCATCGCGCGACACGGGCGCTGAATATATTGAAATTCACACCGGCCACTATGCCGATGCAAAAACGCTCAAGGAAGAAGACCTCCGGTTTGACGAGATTGTCAAAGGCATTGACTACGCAGTATCACGCGGCCTGAAGGTCAATGTGGGCCACGGCCTGAACTATCGCAATACCCAGCGCCTGGTGCCCATTAAAGATATTCAGGAATACAGCATCGGGCACAGCATTATTGCCAGAGCAATGCTTGTAGGCCTTGACCGCGCCGTGCGCGAGATGCTCGCAATCATCCACGGATGATATAAAATTCAAGATTCAAGATTCCGGATCCCGGATTCCGGATCGTAGGGGCAGGCCCCCGTGCCTGCCCGAATTCCGGAGTTCGGAGTAAGGGATTAATAACCGTAGGGGCAGACCTGCGTGTCTGCCCGAATTCCGGTCTTAGGGCAGGCACAGGGGCCTGCCCCTACTCCGAACACCAAACTGTTTCCCCCAATCTTGAATCAAGAATCCGGAATTTTGAATCTCTTCACTCTGAACTGCCCACCTGCCTGTCTTTCGAACCCTGGATCCTGCCTAACTTTTTTAAATGCATGTTTGAAATAGTTTGACTTTTTTAAATATATATGCAATTTGGTAATCATGCTTACCCGTACCCTCTATCCCATTGCCTTTTCAGAAGAGTGGGGCCGTCAGATGCGGTTTATTTCCGGCCCGCGCCAGGTCGGCAAAACCACTCTTGCCCGGCAGAAGCTTGCCGCTGAGCAGTCCGCCCGGCTGTATTATTTATGGGACCTTCGCTCCGTTCGGCAGCGCTACAGGGAGAATGAACTTTTCTTTACGGCGGATGCCCCGCCGGGAGAAAAAAAACGCTGGATCTGCTTTGATGAAATTCATAAGCTGCCGAAATGGAAAAATATCCTGAAAAGCATTTTCGACGAAACCGCAGAACGCTACAATTTTATCATCACCGGCTCGGCAAAGCTCAATATACTGCGCCATGCCGGAGACAGCCTTGCCGGTCGCTATTTCACCTTTCATTTGCTGCCGCTCACGCTGCATGAAATCAACAGCACGGCTTGCCTGAGCTTTCCAAAAACAGCACAGGCGTTTATCCAGCAGGCCCTTGATCTTGCGGCAGCCCCGCAGGACAGCCTTGCCACACTGCTGCGCTATGGCGGGTTTCCCGAGCCATTCCTGCAGCAGTCGCAGGCCTTTCACAATAAATGGGCCCGTGACTATATCGAGACCGTGGTGCGCGAGGATATCGGCTCTCTTACCCGCATTGTTGACAGAGAATATCTTGTTGAGCTCTACCATCTGCTGCCGGAAATGGTGGGCTCTCCGCTTTCCGTGACATCGCTTGCCTCCCATATTCAGGCAAGCCATCCGACCATAAAAAATTATTTGCGAAGGCTGGAGGACTTTTATCTGGTCTTTTCATTGCCCCCGTATTCAAGCAATATAAAACGCTCGCTTCTGAAATCGAGGAAATATTATTTGTATGACTGGACGCGTATGGCCGATGCATCCGCCAGATTTGAAAACTGGGTTGCCTGCCAGCTTACGGCCCTTCTGAATTTTTTAAGCGAATCCACCGGCGAAGCATTCGAGCTTTTCTACATCAGAAACAAACAGAAGCAGGAAACGGATTTTCTTGTGCTGTGTGAAAAAAAGCCCTGGCTGCTTATTGAAGCGAAATTAAAAGACAGCAGCATTGACCGGCACCATTTTGAGAATGCCGCATCTCTGGGCAATATTCCTATCGTGCAGGTCTGCCTTGAGCCGGGCATTGCAGCCATGCAGAAAAAAAACGCCTATCGCATTTCCGCCTCAAGGCTTTTTGGATAAAGAATTTTTCACTCACCACCCACTGCTTTTGCCTTTCACTCCTTTCTCCGAACTCCGGTCTTAGGGCAGGCACGTGGGCCTGCTCCTACTCCGAACTCCGGAATTCGGGCAGACACGCAGGTCTGCCCCTACATCGAACTCCGAACTGTTTCCCCCTTACCATCCCTACAGCCTACAGTCTAACAGCCTACAGCCTAACTTCCTATTGCCTGATTTATTTCATTGACATATAAGTCTATTTTTAATAGGTTTATTTTCAATTAAACACCTTTTGCTTCTTTAAATTTTAAAGGAGGTTAAAAAAACGCAAAGCAATATTTTTTGCTCTACCAGCACAGTAGAGGAACAATATTTTAATTTAATTACGCAGTTATTGTTTGCCGGCTTTACAGCTTTATTGATTGAATCCGAATAAAACCGATCTGTTTTTATAAAATAAAATGAGGCGGGTACATGAAAGATTCAAGGAAAACAGCGCGCGCATCGATTAATCTGAAACTGCTATCATGTGATTCCGGAAATGGCGCGGATGCTTATGTGGTTAATATAAGCACCTGTGGCATGTTTATTAAAACCAACCGCCCCCTGCCTATAGATGCTGTCTTTGCTTTCACTCTGCAACTACCTGATGATTCTGAAATTATGACCATTGACGGACGTGTCGTCTGGACGAAGTCTGTTGGTAACGCGTCTCCTGCCGGAATGGGCATCGAGTTTACTAATATACTGCCCGCTCATCAAAAAAAATTAGCTGCTTTTGTTGAACGACACATTAATCAGGAAAAAGATAATTAGCCGGTCAATTTGTATTTTTAATAGTGATATCCTCATCACATAAAAAATTTACTGATTACAGGTCGCAATCTGTGACCTCCAAAAATGACGAACTGATGTTTTGAGGTTCCAAACCGGCACCTCAAAGGTGGAATGAGAAAACTGTTTGGATTTTTTTATCTCCTCGCCCCCGGCACGGGGGAGAGGATTAAGGTGAGGGGGCTTTTCCCTGATCATCTTTTGGCGGTTGAAGAGCGACCGAAACGCAAAATCGGTTTTATAGCAAAAGAAAAACGCGCGGGGTATGCGGCAAAGCAGGTAAGGCGGTAATGGGCGCTGTTGCTCCCGATTAATCTCAAGGAGAAATATATGAAAAAACTGTATGTGGCCGTACTGATTCTTTTAGCCGGCATTTCGTTTACAGCCTGCAACCGTCCCGTAGCTGAGACCACGACGGTCGGCATTTCAAGCGGCGATCCCGAAACAAAAACCATCGGCGCCGCCGGCGGCACGCTGGCATTGCTGGATGGGCGGCTCGAACTCACCATTCCTGCCGGAGCCCTCGCATCCGATATTATCCTGAGCGCGCAGCCCATCACCAATACTGCGTTCGGAGGGCTGGGTACAGGCTATCGCCTGGAGCCAAACGGCACCACCTTTGCCAAGCCGATCACCCTCATGTTCAAGGCCGGGGCTGATGATCTGTCTAAAGTCAGCATTGAGGGGATGGGTATGGCCTTTCAGGATGCAGAGGGCTATTGGAAGAGGCTTCCCGGTGCCACATTCGATGCGGCAGCAAACACCATGTCGGTCACGACCGATCATTTCACCGATTATGCGCCCGTAGCCGTAACGCTGCTGCAGCCTCTTGCAAAAACAGTGAAACCCGGGGAATCCGTCCAACTGGAGCTTTCCAGCTGCTACCCGGTCAAAGTAAGCACGGATCCCAATGGCTGGCGCGGCTACCACTGCGATAATTATCTCGGGGTTCTTGAAAGCGGAAAGGAGTGGTTTGTGAACGGCATAACCGGCGGGAACGCCACGGTTGGCACAATCAAGGGCAGCAGCGATACCGCGCGGTACAGCGCACCTAACAAGCCCCCCTCGCCCTCGACGGTGAACGCCTCGGTCAAGCTGACCAACGGTGAGGGCGCCGATGCCCAGAATGTCGAGCTTTTTTCACAGATCACCATCAGCGAGCCGGGGGATTTTACGGGCAAAATCGTCATCAGCTGGTCCTTTTTGGAGCTGCCATTCACCATCACTATTGATGACGTGACACTCACCCTGAAAGATGACGGCCTCGATGAAACCAACTACACCATGAGCGGCACAGCCAAGATTTCGCCAAGCTCTTTTACCTATGGCGGCAATGTGTACATCATCTCCGACGCTGTAGAAAAACCTTTCACTGACGATTATGGATTCAAGGTCCGCAAGCTTCCCCAGCCGGCCGTGCGATGGGGCTATGTTGAAGGCTGGAACTTTGCAAGCGGCGGCTCCACAATAGCGATCGTTGTGAATTACGCAACTAAACAAGGCGCCGGGTGCGGGCAAATCGTCGATGTGCCGATCCCCGACCTCGACACACTTAACGGCCACTACACCATGTCGTGCATGGCACCGGCCTATAGCGGCACGGCAAACTGGGAGTTCACGAAGAAGTAACTCGCGGTGCGTCGGGCTGCAACGATACCGGCAATGCCCGCAGGCAGAGCACGATTCGATGCATTCTTAAAATAATGGGGCGGTTCAGGCTGTACACGAATCATTTTTTTATCTCCTTGCCCCGGCACGGGGGAGAGGATTAAGGTGAGGGGGCTTTTCCCTGATCACCTGCTGGCAATTGAAGAGCAACCGAAACGCAAAAGTGGATTTACGATAAAAGAAAAAAGTGCGGCGTATGCGGTGAAACAGGAAAGAAAAGTGCGGGTGGTGTGAACTAATACGGTGGTCGTTGTCAGGAATTAATGAGGGAGTAATTCAACAACGTCCAATTGGTTCCAAAATTATAAGAACAGCGTATGACAAATTCTCTGGCGATTTTTGAAGGCTATAAAATCCGGCGCCATTACGATGAGAATTCCGAAACCTGGTATTTCTCCGTAATTGATATCATGCAGGTGTTGATTCAGCAGCCCGATTTTCAGGCGGCGAGAAATTACTGGAAGGTATTAAAAAACCGGCTCAATAAAGAAGGAAGTGAGTCGGTTACAAAATGTAACCGACTGAAATTAGAAGCGGCGGATGGTAAAAAATACCTTACCGATGTGGCCGATCCCGAAACGATTCTGCGTCTTATTCAGTCCGTGCCCAGCCCCAAGGCCGAGCCGATAAAGCTCTGGCTTGCCAAGGTCGGCTATGAACGCATGCAGGATATGGCAGACCCCGCACGCTCCGTTGACAGAGCTCGCGAGTTCTGGCAGCAGCACGGCAGAAGCGAAAAATGGATACAGCAGCGGATGATGGGCCAGGAAACCCGCAATAAGCTGACCGATTACTGGAAAGACCATAAAATAAGCAAAGAAGAGGAATACGCAATTT
>CAIWCT010000127.1 GCA_903911225.1 uncultured delta proteobacterium | reverse complement strand
GAAGGGTTTATATCGCCGACCTCATCAAGAAAAAGCGTGCCGCCGTGAGCAAGCTCAAAACGGCCTTCCCTCCGGCTGATAGCGCCGGTAAAAGCGCCTTTTTCATAACCGAAAAGCTCGGCTTCAAGAAGTGTCTCGGGCAGCGCAGCGCAGCTGACCTTAACGAAATTTTTTTCACTGCGCGGGCTCAGCTGATGAATGGCATTGGCAATTACTTCCTTTCCTACGCCGCTCTCTCCTGTAATCAGAACGGTTGCCGTGCTGGGAGCCACCTGTGCTGCCAGCTCCATGACCTTGCGCATGGCAAGGCTTTTACCAACCACATTTTCAGAGCCCTGAATATTTTTAATGCGATCGTGCAAACTCTTATTTTCAAGCACAAGCGACCGTTTCTCGAAAGCATTCCTGATGCTTTTAACCACCGTAACCTTGTTGAATGGTTTCTGGATAAAATCAAAAGCCCCGTCCTTCATAACATCGACGGCCACATCAACCGTGCCGTGACCAGTTATAAGAATTACCTCAATTGATGGTGAAATTGTTTTTGCAATTTTCAAAAGCTCTGCCCCATCCACCCTGGGCATCTTCAGATCTGTCACCACAACCCCCACTTCATTTTTCTGCAGCACGCGCACGGCATCCTCACCATCTGCAGCAGCAAGCACTGAAAAGCCCTCTCTTGACAAAATTTTTGAAAGCGCATCCCGTATGCCGGGCGTATCATCAACCACCAGAACAACCTTGTCTCCGGAAAACTCCACCTTGCAACCTCCATTTCACATACAGCTTTCAAAAATCTACCGCGACGCAGTATTGACACCCTCGTAAAGTCTAAAATTCAAAAAAATCGTCATGCCGGCGAAAGCGGGTATCCAGAAATTTCAGCTAGATACAAAGCACTGGACACTGGTTTTTACCTGTGTGACGATTTTTTACGAAGACATCGCTATTTAACACTATGCGCACGCCATGATTGCCAACATACTTCCAAGGGGCAGGGTTCATGGTTTGGATTCTGACTCCTGTCTCCTGAACCCCCGCTACCGAAGTAGTTACAAAACAGTCTCTGCCATAAATTCATCGGTACCATCCTGCCACACGGGCAGTCTCATTGTAAACCGGGCGCCCTGACCGGGAGCGCTTTCGCAGACGATCTCCCCTTTATGTTCGGCAATGATGTGCTGGGTGATTGAAAGCCCAAGCCCCGTTCCGCCGCTTTTAGTGGTATAAAAAGGAGTAAATATTCGCTCGAGCTGATCTGTCGGCATGCCGGAGCCGGAATCGGCAAAAGCGACCTCTATCCACGGCAGATTCAGCCTGGTTGTCACCTCTATCGTGCCTCCGGCAGGCATTGCTTCAATTGCATTACGGACCAAATTCAAAAAAGCCCGATGGATATGATCCTTATCCAAAGAGGCGGCAGGTAAATTGTATTCAAATGTTGTTTTGAAAAGAATCTTGCAGCGCCTGAGCTCCTCCTCGAGAAATGTGAACAGGTCTTCTATAACTATGTTCACATCATGCTTTGCGGGCTGTATCGTCGGGAAACGGGTGCATTCCAGATACTCCCGCAGCACCTTATGCAGGCTTTCAATCTCATTTTTTATCGTGACGATCAGCTCCTTTGCCTCCACGGCATCCGGGCCCTGATAACCGCTGATGGCGTCATCGAGCAGGTCTATATTAAGGGTCAGTGACCCGAGCGGATTTCTGATTTCATGGGCCACCTGGGCCGACATTTTCACAATCATTGATTTGCGCTCATGCTGCAGAAGCTCGCTTCGAAGGGCCATTTCCCCCGTGACGTCTTTTACATACTCAACCACGCGCATCGTCCGGCCATCTTCGTCCTTAAGAGGAAAAGCCGTAAGATGGAAATAAAACTTCTTGCCCCCCAGAGTTGTGCTCACTCGGTCGCGAAAAACAGGCCTGCCCGTTTCAAAGGCTTCGTGGGCAGGGCATCCCTGGCACAGGCTGCTCTGCTGCTGAAACACCTCGTAGCAGGGCTTGCCCCTGAACAGCCCCATGGGCTTGTTATGCCATTGGGAAATTGCCTTATTCACCATGAGCACGCGGTAGTCGCGATCAATAATGGAGATGCCGTCGGTGATGACATCGATAACCTCATGGCTCCAGGCAATTTCCTGGGCGGCAGTACGCTTGCGCTTCTCCTGCGCAGACAGGAAAAAGGCACCAAGCAGCAGTACCGCGAGAAAGCCGCAAATAAAAACCAGCGGGCCGGTGATACTCTCCATAAGCGGAGCCATTGCCTCGCTATAGGGAGCCGAGACACCAATTGACCAGAACAGGCCGCTGAACTTTATAGGGGCGTAGGCTATGAGCTTTTTAGTAAGAGCCTTCTCCCCGATATGCCAGCCCGTATATTCCCCCTTGCCCTCACCACCATTGGTCATTTCCTTATCGATAAGGGTCTCGAGATTAAAGGTACTGTATTCGGGCCAGAGCTGCTTGAGGACATCACCGACCTTCCTGCCTTCCATCGATGTATTGGGATGGGCCAGCAGCACGCCCTGCCGGTCAATCATCCAGGCATAGCCGGTTTTGCCTGATTTGATGGGATAGATAAATTCGTCTTTCAGTGCGGAAAAGTTTACCAGGCAGCACATCCACTGGCGCTTGTCACGCACGGGCACACCCATAATAAAGGACCTGTCTGCCTTGTTGGATGCCCCGGCAATAAAATCAGAGATGAATACCTGCTGCTTGCCCGACGTGGCCCGGATCAGACATTTTTGGAGTTCCGCCCTCTCAAAGGATGCGGAAAATTGTGGTGGGTACATGTGGATGATACTGCCGTCGTCCGAGGCCAGAAAAAGGGCCTGCATGAGCTGCGGCTGCCGCAATAAAAACGGGGTGAGCGTTTTCTGGTCGGGATACAGAGCATAGGTGTCGGCGGCTGTATGCAGGCTGGTCTCAATGCCCTGTATGCAATTTTCAATACCCCGGGCTGACTCGCGCACAAGAAAAAGCTGCTGCCGGTTGAAGGCTTCAGCGGTATTGCTGACAATCATATGCCTGCTCACAAACGCCACAGCGAGCACTCCCGCAATAACCACTGCGGCAATGACCCATATTCTTGCCACCGAAGGCACATATCCCTTCATCAATTCCTCTCGCTATATATCCCAGTTTAATAGTAGTGAAAAGTAACGGAAAAAGCAAGAAGCCAAAAAGGGCTGTCTGCATTTGCTGCAGAGCAAAAAAAGGCTTATGACCGGGCTGACCCGGCCATAAGCCTTTCTGAAACATAAAATTACTGCAAGCAGTATTACTGCTTGTTCTTCTTCAGATCTTCCACAACAGCGGGATCCGCCAGCGTGGAGGTATCGCCCATATCGTCAAACAGACCGGCGGCGATCTTCTTCAGGATGCGGCGCATGATCTTGCCTGAGCGGGTCTTCGGCAGGCCATCCGCCCACTGGATCTTGTCGGGCGTAGCGATGGGGCCGATTTCCTTGCGCACATGAGCGACAAGTTCCTTCTTCAGGGCATCGGTCTTCTCAACACCCACGTTCAGCGTGACATAAGCATAAATGCCTTCGCCCTTGATCTCATGGGGGAAACCGACAACCGCGGCTTCTGCAACCTTCGGGTGAGCAACCAGAGCGCTCTCGACTTCGGCGGTGCCCATGCGGTGACCGGACACGTTGATAACGTCGTCCAGACGGCCCATGAGGAAGAAGTCGCCGTCGGCATCCTTGCGGGCGCCGTCGCCGGTGTAGTACTTGCCCGGGAACTGGGTAAAATAGGTGTCTTTAAAGCGCTGATGATCGCCGTACACGGTGCGCATCATGCCGGGCCAGGCCTTCTCAACACAGAGATAGCCGCCTTCGTTTACATCTGCTTCGCTCTTGCCGTCTTCACGCAGAATGACGGGCTTGATGCCGAAGAAGGGACGATTGGCTGAACCGGGCTTGATCTTCATCGCGCCGGGCAGCGGGGTGATAAGGAATCCGCCGGTCTCGGTCTGCCAGTAGGTGTCAACGATGGGGCAACGGCCGCCACCGATCTTGTTGTAATACCACATCCATGCTTCGGGATTGATGGGCTCGCCCACGGTGCCGAGAATGCGAAGGCTGGAAAGGTCGATGCCTTCAACCCACTGGTCGCCCTGAGCAGCAATGGCGCGGATAGCAGTCGGTGCGGTGTAGAACTGGTTGACCTTGTACTTCTCGACGATCTTCCAAAACCGTGAATAGTCAGGATAGCTCGGTACGCCTTCAAACATGACGCTCGCGGCGCCGTTTGCCAGGGGGCCGTACACGATATAGCTGTGGCCGGTGACCCAGCCGATGTCTGCCGTGCACCAGAAGGTATCTTCTTCCTTCAGATCAAAGACATACTTCAGCGTGGTGGCGGCATACAGCAGATAGCCTGCGGTGGTGTGGCAGGCGCCCTTGGGCTGGCCGGTGGAGCCTGAGGTGTAAAGGATGAAGAGAGGATCTTCAGCATCCATCCACTCGGGCTCACAGTATGCGGGCAGGCCCTTGGCATTCATTTCATCATTCCACCAGATATCGCGGCCTTCCTTCATTGTGACGGCTGCGCCCGTGCGCTTTACTATGATCGAGGTCTTTACCGTGGGGCAGGATTCCAGAGCCTTGTCGGCATTGCCCTTCAGGTCGACCGACTTACCAGAGCGGTAAGAGGCGTCGCTCGTGATCAGGACCTTTGCCTGGGAGCCCTGAATTCTGTCACGCAGAGCGTCTGCGCTGAAGCCGCCGAAGACGATGGCATGGATGGCGCCGATGCGTGCGCAGGCAAGCATGGCAATCGGAAGCTCGGGAATCATGGGCAGATAGATAACCACGCGGTCACCCTTCTTGACGCCCTGCTTCTTCAGCACGTTGGCGAACTTGTTTACTTCGTAATACAGTTCGATATAGGTATAGGTGCGTGCTTCATCAACGGGCTCGCCCTGCCACATGAGAGCAGCCTTGTTCTTGCGGGGGCCCTTGATGTGACGGTCAAGGCAATTGTAGGAAACATTGAGCTTGCCGCCCTTAAACCAGGCGATATTTCCTTCAGTGAGATCGGCCTCAACAACCTTATCCCACTTCTTGAAAAACTCGATGTTCTCGTCCGCCATCTTGGCCCAGAACGTATCAGGGCTTTCAATAGACTCTTTGTACATAGCCTCATACTGAGCCATGCTCTTTACGTGGGCCTTCTCGGCCAATTCCTTGGGAACATCAAACACCTTTCCCAACTGTGCAAGTGATTGCATCTTCTGTTCTGCCATTTACTTCCTCCTTCTAACATTGTTTCTTGAGAGTTGATTAATAGAATTTGAAACCAAACATACTTCCCATGAATCTATAAAACCCAAAGACAACCTTGAATTTTGAGCTATTTAACTATCAAATAGTATGCCATATACAGAAAGGGGCGCCAAACAGTGATAATTGAGAATTTAGAATGTTATTTCATGCAGTTCCCTTTGTCAATAAAAAACCTACCGCCAAAAAAAATTGCCACTTTGTCACATGCCAATCGTAGGCCCGGTATTTTTTTTCAATAAAACGAGGCAAAAAGCTTTAAGTAAACCAAGCCAAGGCTTTACAGAGGCCTTATGACATTTTGTCAACAGGAATACTGTTTATCCCTTCAAAGTGAAGGGCTGTATGTTGTTGGAACAACACATATTAAGATGGACAGCGATTATTAAACCGTTGCTGCTTATTTTTTTCAACCATCTAATTTTACTTTGTTTATTGCATTAACAACATCCTGAAACAACCCTTTCCACCAACGCTTGAGCGGGATCAGCAGCAACAACTTGAACGCAAAAATTTTTATGGCTTTATTTTTGCTTAAATAATAGCTACACTCTGAATGGCTTTGCCGGCAGACTTCTGCACGGCCAGTATAATATATCGATATATATCGATTTACACGTCGCCCATTACAAGGGCAGCATGTGCTACACATCAATGGAGAAGGTTCATGGAACAAGGCAATTCCGGCAGTTTTAAAAAATATATGCATCCTCTTGAAGAATCCGATTTGTCTCTGGCAACGGGCAGAATCGAAAAGCCGGTTCTGGAACCGCCCAAAGATAATGTGAT
>CAIWCT010000126.1 GCA_903911225.1 uncultured delta proteobacterium | reverse complement strand
GATCCAGCCCCGCGGGCCAAAAAGAATGATGAACATGAAACCCGCGATGACCGGCGACACGGCAAAGGGCAGGTCGATGATGCCCTCAAGAAATACCTTGCCGCGGAAGCTGTGCCGCACGAGTATAAAAGACAGCATGGTGCCAAAAATTGTGTTGACGACCACCGACCCGAGCGTCAGCCAGAACGTGAGCATGAAAGCCCGCAGGGCCGTAGGCTGGCCCAGCAGTTCGACAAGCGAGGACAGGCCGTTTGCCCACACCTCCCGTACAATGCCCGACAGGGGCAGCAGCACCAGCACGCCGATCCAGCCAAGCACGAGCACCATGAGAATTCTATCACCTTTCTTCATGACGCCTGTTCCAGTACTGGATAAAGTTGAGAAGAAGAAGCACGGCAAAGGAGCATACCAGCAGAATAAACGACACGCCCGTGGCTCCCGGGACATTGGAGCTCTCTATTTCACCATATACATACACCGCCGCCACTTGAGTTTTGAAGGGGATATTGCCCGCGACGATGACCACCGAGCCGAACTCGCCGAGTGCCCGGCTGAAGGAAAGTGCCGCGCCGGTGACGACTGACGGAAACAGTGTCGGCATGATGACCTTCGTGAAAATCTGGAAAGGCGATGCGCCGAGCGTCATGGCCGCTTCTTCGATTTCCTTCTCCATTTCCTGCAGCACCGGCTGCACGCAGCGCACCACGAAGGGGAATGTTACAAACAGCAGGGCGATAAGAATGCCGGGGCTGTTGTAAATAATTTCAATATTAAACTTATTCTGCATGAACGCGCCGATAAAGCTGCGCGGTCCGTACAGGGCTACCAGCATAATGCCGGTCACGATTGTCGGAATGGCGAAAGGCAGATCTATAATAGCATTGATTTCGCGCTTCAGCGGAAAATCGCAGCGCACGAGCACCCAGGCTGTGGCTGTGCCGGTGATGACATTGACGATGGCGATGATGAGGGCCAGTATAAGCGTGATTTTCAGTGAGAAAAGCGCCTGCGGCAGGGATATCTCCTGCCACAGGCGCGCGATGCCGCCATCAAAGGCTTTGCAGCTTATGGCGATAACGGGCAGGACTATGAGCAAAGCTATATAGCTGAGCGTTATGCCCCGCAGGACCAGCCCGCCCGGTGTCGATTTATTTTCCTTCATGCGCCAGTTCTTGAATTATTTTTGTCCACACGCCCTCGGGGCCGTACAGATCTTTCTGAACCGCCGGCCAGCCGCCCAGGTATTTCATGTCAAACAAATACTGCGGCATGGGATATTTTGCTGCGAATTCCTTAACCACCTCGTCGTCGATGGAACGGAAACCGTAGCGTGCAAATGACCGCTGCGCTTCTTTCTGGAGAAGAAACTCCAAAAAGGCTTCAGCCACCGCACGGTTCCCATGCTTATCTATATATTTATCCACAAGTGCCACTGGATTTTCAATAAGAATCGTAGCCGATGGCACAACAAAAGGAAAATCTTTGCCCTGCTTCTGTCGAAGAAGAGCTTCATTCTCGTAGGTGACCAGAGCGTCGCCAACGCCGTTCTCAAAGGTGCCGACCGACTCACGGCCCGATTTGTCCATCACCTTCACGCGGCGTTGAATAGCCCTTAAAAGATCATGGGCATAGGCCTTGTCCTGCGCCCCGCTTTTTACTTCAGTCAGCTTCAACCCTGCGCCGTAAATCGCATTCACATCCCACATGGCGCCGCCCGATGTTTTGGGGCTGGGGTAGAGCACAGCCACATCATCGCGCTTGAGATCATCCCAATCCTTAATGTTTTTGGGGTTGCCGGGCCGATAGGCAATGACCACGGTTGAGCGTGTTACGAACCCCCCTGTTTTGCCTGTTTTCCAGTCATGGGTGATAAGGCCGGCCCGTTTGATAACGTCGATGTCTTCCTCAAGTGACAAGGCAGCGATGTCTGCCTCAAAACCTGCAGAGATCGCCCGACCCTGAGCGCCCGACGCCTCATAGGATTCCTGAATGGTAACCGTCTGGCCGGTCTTTTCTTTCAAGTATTTCTGAAATGCAGGTATAATTTCTTTCTGGTATGCGTCCTTTGGAACCGTATAGGCGCCAATGGTCAGCGTCACACTTTGAGCTGCCTTCTGCGCAGACTCACCACTGCAGCCGGTGATGCACATAAAAGCTGCAAGTAAAAATACACCCGTTTTTTTCATAGTACTTCCTCCTTAAAAAATTAACACACTACTATAGGAGTCTCTTATAACATATTTTCTTTTCAAAGTTCAAAACAAATTCACTTAATTTATATCTGCCGCTAATTGCTATCTAGGAGTCTGTCGGACTTAAAATTGACATCCAAGTGAACAGCTAAAATCCGTGGGACAAGCTGATCAAATTTCGACCAATAGTTTTGTCGGTGTTTTTATTTTATCTGTTTGCAACTCCAGCATGCCCCTATTTTGGG
>CAIWCT010000125.1 GCA_903911225.1 uncultured delta proteobacterium | reverse complement strand
GTGAAATTATTTTCCTCAAGGGCTGACAGGGCCGCCTCTTCAAGATACTTAACCGCCACTTTAAAAACCTTATGCCCGTCCATCTTTAAAAAGTGCCGGCGTTTCTCTATCGAATCATATGAAGCAGGATGCAGGGACCCGCCGCCGGGAATCAAAAGGCTGCCGGTATATGCCCCGTCGGCATGTAGATGCGTTGATAATATGCCGCGCTCACCCTGCTCTGCTGCAAGCACGACTGCGCCGGCGCCATCTCCAAACAGCACGCAGGTTGTCCGATCCTGATAATCGGTGAATCTTGAAAACGTTTCAGCGCCGATGACCAGAATTTTTTTATGTGTTCCCGCCTTTATAAATGCATCTGCGACGCTCAGCGCATAGAGAAATCCCGTGCAGCCTGCCGACACGTCGAATGCCGGCGCCCGCGATGCCTTAAGGCGCTTCTGTATCTGACATGCCACCGATGGCATAGGCATGTCGGGCGTGACAGTCCCGACAATAATCATATCAAGTTGGCCGGCGGCAATGCCAGCCATTTCCAAAGCATTAAGAGCTGCCCGATAAGCAAATGTTGAACTGGTTTCACCATCCGAGGCCATGCGCCGCTCCCGGATACCAGTACGTTCAAAAATCCAAGCGTCGCTTGTGTCAACAATTGCCTCAAAATCCTTATTTAGAACAACCTTCTCTGGAAGGCTTGAACCCGTGCCGATAATCCGCGATTTAAACATTGTGACTGATACCTGATGTGTTGCTCTTTTCCCGGCAGCCGCTGTTAGCGCGCCGGAGCTTCAATTAATATTCCAGTAGGGCATGAAATTATTTTTTGCGGCATTTATTTATAGTAACCACGCGCGCGAGCTTTTGTTTCGTGTGCCTGTGCTCTATTCTCGCACAAGAGGCCAGCAATGAGGGAATGCCAATGGCGTGAAGGGCACGGGCGGACCTCAACACAAGCCAACCTGTGCGCCTATGGTTTATACTATTTTGAAAAACACTCTCACAAAAGAGCCCTGCCGAATAGGCTACGCAGGGCTTTGTTTCCATAAAAAAAATCCGTCAGTCTTTTTGAGGGCACTGCCCTGTCCAGCAGTACAGGCAAAGCTCTTCCCGCGGCAAGCCGATGGCTGCAACCATGTCATCAACGGTCTGGAACCGCAGCGTCGTAACACCCAGATCCTTTGCTATGAAATCGACCATACGCTGATACTGCTCTGTAGTATTGTCCAGATACGGCGTAAGATCCGGATGCTCAGTTCCCTCAATCTCGATGACAGCCCGGCGGGCGGCAAGCTCGTAAATAGATCGGGTTGAAAAAATAAACTTGCAGGGAAACATGAGCGGCGGGCAGGCAAGCCGCACATGCGTTTCCTTTGCCCCGTTCTGGAGAAGCTTTTTGATGGTGAAATTTTTCAGCTGCGTGCCGCGCACCAGCGAATCGTCGCAGACGATAATGCGCTGGCCTTCGATGATTTCCCGCACCGGGATGAGTTTCATTTTAGCAATCAGGTCGCGCGTTTCCTGCGAGGGCGGGGTATAGCTCCTGCCGTAGCCGGGAGTATATTTTATAAGCGGCCGCCGAAAAGGCTTGCCCGACTCCATGGCATACCCAACGGCATGTGCTGTGCCTGAATCAGGCACGCCTGACACGACATCAACCTCGATATCCTTATCATGTTTTGCCAGATACCTGCCGCAGCGCTCGCGCACGATCTCGACATTCATGCCGTCAAAATTTGTGGTGGGGAATCCCGTATAAATCCACATAAACGCGCAGCTCTGCTTCGGCCTGGCAGGGGGCTTTATCTGGGATATGCCCTTCTCGCTCAGAAGCACGATCTCTCCGGCATCAAGATAGCGCACGACCTCAAAATCGCTATTCACGAAAGCGCTTGTTTCTGTTGTCACAGCCCAGTCATTGCCGCGTCTGCCAACCGCAAGCAGGGTGTAGCCGTGGCGGTCGCGCGCGGCATACACGCCGTCTTTATTGAGTATCAAAAGCGATGTGGCGCCCTCTATGGCGTTAAACATCTTCTGGATACCATCAATAAAATCATCGCCCTGCGTGATGAGCTTTGCGATAAGCTCAGTGAGGTTGAACCCCTTGCGGCTCACCTCGCTGAAAGAAATATCCTTCTCCATGAGCCCGCGTGCAAGAGCAGTGCTGTTTTCTATAAAGCCGTCGGTGGCAATGCAGAACTGGCCAAACTTGGAATTCTGGTAAATGGGCTGCTCGTCGATGGCGCTGATAACGCCTATACCCTTGTTGCCCTTAAACAATGAGTAGTCTTCCGCAAACTTCGATTTGAACTGGCTCTGACCGATATTATGGATACAGCGCGTAAATGTTTCTCCAAGCACTGCCATCCCCCCGAACTCAGTGCCCAGGTGCGTGTGGTAATCGACGCCGTAATAAAGATCTGAAATACATTCACCCTGGGTAACAACACCGAACATGCCGCTCATTTTGCTCTCCTTATGCTCTCATGCGTATCAAATTTTAATTCCAAAATCCGCAATATGAATTCACACAATTTCCGCATGATACTGCTGCAGCGATTTTACTTCACCGTAGCCCTTCCGGAAAGCAGCAATGCCCTTTGCAGCAGCCAGCGCCGCAGCCGTTGTGGTTACATAGGGTATTTTGTGTTTGATCGCAGCTTTGCGAATATAGGAGTCATCCTGCTTGCTCATGCGTCCTGCCGGCGTATTGACAATAAGCTGAATCTCTCCATTGGCGATGCTGTCGGCAATATTGGGCCTGCCTTCATGCACCTTGAGAATCTTTTCCGTCTTTATCCCGCAGCTTTGAAAAAAGGTCTGGGTCCCGCCGGTTGTTTTAATCGTAAACCCGAGTTCTCTAAACTCGCGGGCAACCTCAACAGCATTCTCTTTATCATTGTCGGCAACAGTGATCAGCACTGTGCCCTTCTCGGGCAGAGTCTGCTGGGCTGCTTCCTGCGCCTTATAAAAAGCCAGGCCATAGGAATCAGCCATGCCGAGAACCTCGCCTATCGAGCGCATCTCAGGCCCGAGGAGCGGGTCGACCTCGGGGAACATGTTGAAAGGAAACACTGCCTCCTTCACGCCGAAGTGCGAAAACGTGCCGTGCTTAAGATTAAGGGATGACAGCTTTTTGCCGAGCATAAGCTGCATGGCAATGCTCGCCATGGAAATATTGCAGACCTTTGACACCAGGGGCACGGTGCGTGAAGCGCGCGGGTTTGCCTCAAGGATATAGACCGTATCATCTGCTATGGCGTACTGAATATTTATAAGCCCCACAACCCCGAGCTCGATGGCAATTTTGCGCGTGTACTCATTAATGGTCTTTATATGGCTGCCGGCAATACTCACCGGCGGAATGACGCATGCCGAATCACCCGAGTGAATGCCCGCAAGCTCGATATGCTCCATCACCGCGGGCACAAAGGCATCCGAGCCGTCCGACAGGGCATCGGCTTCGCACTCGATTGCATTCTGCAGAAACCGGTCTATAAGAATAGGCCTCTCAGGAGCTACATCGACAGCCGCACCCACATACCGCCGCAGCATCTCTTCATCATAGACCACCTCCATTGCCCGACCACCGAGCACATAGGATGGACGCACCATCACCGGGTAGCCGATTTTGTTAGCTACGGCAAGAGCCTGCTCAAGCGTGCTTGCCATGCCCGACTCGGGCTGGGGAATTTTCAGCTTCTGCATCATCTGCCTGAACCGGTCACGGTCTTCGGCCAGGTCGATAATATCGGGAGAAGTGCCCAGTATCTTCACCCCGCACTTTTCAAGTTCGGCGGCGATATTGAGCGGCGTCTGCCCCCCAAACTGCACCACAATACCCTCAGGTTTCTCACGCTCATAAATGCTCAGAACATCCTCGACCGTCAGCGGCTCGAAATAAAGCTTGTTTGAAGTGTCATAATCCGTTGATACGGTTTCGGGGTTGCAGTTGACCATGATCGACTCGAATCCCTCGTCACGCAGGGCGAAGGCAGCATGCACGGCGCAGTAGTCGAACTCGATGCCCTGGCCAATTCGGTTCGGGCCGCCGCCGAGCACCATGATTTTGCGGTTCGGGCTGATCGGGTTGTTGTCCGACTTGTGATAATTCGAGAAATAATAGGCGGCATTCTCAACGCCGCTTACACGTACGGCTTCCCATGATTCCGCCATGCCCAACCCCAGGCGCTGGTCGCGAATGGTTTTTTCAGGCATCCCAAGAATCCGGGCAAGGTAGCGATCTGCAAAGCCGTCTTTCTTGGCCTGCACAAGCAGATCATTCGGGACCTGTTTCCCCTTATAGGCCAGAATTTTCTCCTCAAGCTCCACCAGTTCTTTCATCTGCTGGATAAACCATGCCTTGATATAGGTCTTTTCATGCAGCGTCGCCACACTGGCACCTTTGCGCAGGGCCTCGTACATGATAAACTGCCGCTCGCTGGTAGGCGTTGCGACCATGCTCATAAGCTCCTCAAGCGGCCGGGAGTTGAAATCCTTTGCAAACCCCAGACCGTGGCGGCCTGTTTCAAGAGAGCGGATAGCCTTCTGAAACCCCTCCTTATAATTTTTGCCGATGCTCATAACCTCCCCTACGGCGCGCATCTGCGTGCCGAGCTGGTCCATCACACCTGGAAACTTTTCAAATGCCCAGCGGCAGAACTTCACCACCACATACTCTCCCGAGGGCGTGTACTTCTCAAGTGTTCCGTCGCGCCAGTAGGGGATTTCATCCATGGTGAGGCCGCCTGCAAGCAGCGATGAAACAAGAGCAATGGGGAATCCTGTCGCCTTTGAGGCAAGGGCCGATGAGCGCGAGGTGCGGGGATTTATCTCGATCACCACAACGCGGCCGGTTTCAGGGTTATGGGCAAATTGAACATTTGTGCCGCCGATGACACCGATGGCCTCGACGATATCGTATGAGTGCTTCTGCAGGCGCGCCTGCAGCGCGGGGGCTATGGTGAGCATGGGGGCCACGCAATAGGAATCGCCCGTATGCACACCCATAGCATCAACATTTTCAATGAAGCAGACCGTAATTTTCTGATTCTTGGCGTCGCGCACAACCTCAAGCTCAAGCTCTTCCCACCCGAGCACCGACTCCTCGATCAGAATCTGCCCGATGCGGCTCGCAGCTATGCCGCGGCTGGCAACAACCCGCAGTTCATCCAGATTGTACACAAGGCCTCCGCCCGTGCCGCCCATGGTATAGGCAGGCCGCACCACCACCGGATAGCCCAGTCGGGCCGCCACTTTTTCAGCATCCTCGACGTTGTATACGGCTTCGCTTTCTGGCATTTCAATACCAAGGCTGTTCATGGTTTCTTTGAATGCGATGCGGTCTTCACCGCGCTCAATGGCGTCAAGATTCACGCCTATGACCTCAACGCCGTACTTGTCAAGTACGCCCATTTTGCTGAGCTCGGATGAAAGATTTAAGCCTGTCTGTCCGCCGAGGTTAGGCAGCAGAGCATCAGGCCGCTCTTTGGCAATAATTTTTTCCAAAACATGCACGTTAAGGGGCTCTATATAGGTCCGGTCCGCCATGCCGGGATCGGTCATGATGGTTGCGGGATTTGAATTCACCAGCACTATTTCATACCCGAGTTGCCGAAGGGCCTTGCAGGCCTGGGTTCCCGAATAATCGAACTCACAGGCCTGTCCAATCACGATGGGACCCGAGCCGATGATCATCACTTTCTTAATATCCTTGCGCTTTGGCATGTGCTGATCTCCTTTACTGTACGATGAATTTCATATTACTTTAAAAATTGAATGTGTAGTTCTAGCACAAAACGTTCTATAAGACAATTTTTCCGGCAAATTAATTGATGAAGTCGTAAAAAGTCGTCGCCCCGGTGAAAACCGGGGTCCAGTGCTTTGTAACTATCTGGAACTCTTGGATACCGGCTTTCGCCAGTATGACTATTTTGTTGAATTTTCGACTTTTTACGGGAGCATCTTAATTGTATTTACATACAAAAAACTGCCGCCAAACCATTACAATGATTCCTTACGCTGGTGCAAACAACCAGCTGAAAAAACATAGAAACACCAGGGTTTCAGGGTTCAAACAAGGGGCACGATGCCTGTACGCTAAGGTTCTGTACTCTCAGACTTCCCTCTCCTAGTGGGAGGGATTGAGGGAGGGGGCCATTACGAATTATGGTCGCGGGCAAGGGGCTTATCAAACAGCGGTTCCGAACATACGAAATTCTTTAAAAAAAAGCCGGTCCGTTAAGACCGGCTTTAAAATTTACTGGCTACAGGCGCAACTGGCCCCTTTAAAATGCCTTGACCTTGACAGTGCCAAGACAATCCCCAACGGTTACCTCGACTTCATCCCCTATCTCAAGAAACCGCGATTTTATCAGCACAATCACTATCATAAACCTTTTCTTTTTGCCCACGGCTGCCTTAAACAGCGTCGATACAGCATCCGTTGACCAGCTAATCTGCGTATCCTTTGAGAATTTGAAGCCAGCTTCGCCTTTAATAAAAAAACCTGCTACTGGTGTTATCATGCTGAAAAACTTACTGATGGCTGGTGGAATAAATTTAGCAGTGCAGGCTGTGCAGTTATCAGTAAGAGTCGAGTCGTTGTCATTGCAGTCAAAGCCAGTGCTGTTATCGACATACCCCTCAGGCACTGCACAGGCAACAGTAGCATTATCAGGATTGCCATATGTGTCGTTATCGGCATCGCGGTAATAGGTGTGCAATTCCAAACCATTGTCAGTCTCACCGTCGCAGTCATCGTCGATGCCGTTACAAACTTCGGCAGTCGTAGTCCCCGCCACGCAGCTGTCATGCACTGACCCGTCAACGCATGTGGTGCTTCCCGTTCTGGCGCAAGCCCCAACGCCGCAGCTTGTGCTCTGGCTTACATACCCTTCATCGGTCTGGCCATTACAGTTATCGTCGATGCCGTTACATACTTCCGTGGCATTTGGTTTAATCGCAGCATTACTGTCATTGCAGTCGCTGCTATTGCTCACACCGCAGGCTACCAGCGTCGTTGATCCGAAGCCGTCACCGTCTGCATCAAGGTACTGCAGCTGAGCGTCATTGCAGTCACTGCTATTGGTCACACCACAGGCCACCTGCGTCGTTGATCCGTAGCCGTCACCATCAGCATCTCTGTACTGTAATTGATTATCATCGCAGTCGCTGCTGTTGATAGCGCCGCCGCATGCTACCTTTGTCGTCGAACCAAAACCGTCGCCATCGTTATCCTGATAACGTACCTGTGCGTCATTGCAGTCACTACTGTTGGACACACCACTACAGGCAACCTTCACCGTAGAACCAAAACCGTCGCCATCGTTGTCCCGGTAGAGTACCTGCGCATCATCACAGTCGCTACTGTTGGTCACACCACTACAGGCAACCTTCACGGTAGAACCGAACCCGTCGCCATCGTTATCCTGATAACGTACCTGCGCATCATTGCAATCGCTACTATTGGTTACACCACCGCAAGCAACCTTCACCGTCGAGCCGAACCCGTCACTATCAGCATCTAAATACTGCAGTTGAGCGTCATTGCAGTCGCTGCTGTTGCTCACGCCGCAGGCCACCTGAGTCGTTGATCCGAAACCGTCACTGTCTGCATCAAGGTATTGCAGTTGAGCGTCATTGCAGTCGCTGCTGTTGGTCACATACCCTGCAGGCACGATAGAACTGC
>CAIWCT010000124.1 GCA_903911225.1 uncultured delta proteobacterium | reverse complement strand
GGTTATTTCATAGGTGCCGTCTGCATTGGCTGCGGCGGAGCCTGCGTCCATCGGAAATATGAAAAAGACCAACCGCTTCAGAGAGACGGTTATTCCTTCGACCCCGGCTTCTCCCGCGTCCTTTATGCCATTCAGATTTGCATCATTAAAACAGATGCCGCTGATTGTTTCTGGAAAGAGCGCCTTCGCTCTTACTCCTTTCGTTTCCAGGCCAGAGGCGGGACTGAGAAAAATAAGTGCAAAAAATATCGTCGCGATAGACAGCAGGATTTTCTTTATTGCCATGGCACTTCCTCCTAATGAGGTTTTATCGGAGTTTTACCCAACAGCAACAGTTTCATCATAAACCTGCTTCTGTGCTGCTTCAATTTTAGCCGTCCGGACACTGTTTTCTACTGGACCTGGATGCGCACTGCTCCCTTTTTAATTGACTATTGAAGATCCGGCCCCTTTAACCCCCCAGACCGTAGGGTGGACTCACGAAGTGTGTCCGCCAAAATCTGAAAACAGTTCCTCATGCTTGCCGCAACCTCAAACCTCGTCTACCGTCACCGTGATCTTGTAGTACCGCTTCGTTGTTCCGTCTTGTGCAGTCACCAGCAACCAGATGATGTCTCCGTTCATTACGCCCATACGTGTGGTGACGGACCAGGTGTTTAAATAGTCCCCGTCAACAGCTGGGCCATCCATTCCTGATGTCTTCTTTATAAACATGACGCCTGAATTTTCATTGCTCTTTGTCAATTCAAGGAGTGCATCCTCCGATCCGACTGCCGGGACTGTTACGGTGAGGCCCAAGCTACCCTCTATGCTGGTTCCACCGTCCCACGACTCTCCTGCTTCAAGACCTAGCGTTTGCCCTGCCAGCGCGCCTCCTGTCAGACCGGCATCATCGCTTGGGGCTGCTGCTCTGTTGATTGTTACTGCGTAGTGAAGGATCGTTGTTCCGTCTTGCGCTGTTACTTTGATGTAAGCGACTGTCCCTGCTCCTACTTCTAGATCAAGAGTACTATCACCCTCGATCTCTGTTGAGAATCCACTATCAGAGTAGAGGTTGAATGTTGCAGAGGTTGCTGCTGTAATGTTTGCACGGGCTACAGTTTCTACTCCAGTCAATACATCTATAGAAGCTGTCTTTGGCTCCCCTGTTGTTCCTGCCCCTTCACCGGCTGTGATGGCTTTCTCTAAGACTGTTGCCAGATCGGCATTACTGCTTGGGAATGTCCGGACGGCCCGAACGTGGGGGGTGGACCAACCCTTAGTCGTGGCATACGGTTCGCCATTGGCGAACTGCTGGTACCAGGCTCCTTCGAAGTTTGACTCAGAAGAACACCAGTAGTTGGCCTCTTCAAAACCTCCAATAACAGCTTTATTTATGTACAGCTTGTTTAACTCATCCTTGCTGGGCAAGTACCAGTCGCTGTAAGTGACCTCGCCAACTGTTACGGAGTAGTCATCGCATACCTTTGCTGCTCCGCCTGTATAACCCGTTTGAGCTATCATGAAGTTTGTATTGGCTTGTCCTGTACCGAGAGTCGTAAAAGTATGGCCATTCGCTGTGCTCTGTGTGGAGCCGCCTGTGATCCATGCAATTCCTGTGCTTTGATCCTCTGTAGCAGATATCAATCCTTTCTGTACGGTTGCACTGTAATCAGTGTCACCACTTTGAAGAATATAGGCAACTTTGCCGCCGC
>CAIWCT010000123.1 GCA_903911225.1 uncultured delta proteobacterium | reverse complement strand
TGTGTTGAGAATACGATTTAATCCGCAACATCAACCAATTCAGAAGGCATGTCTTTTTTGCCCGTCTGTAGAGAATATATTGTGGTAGCGGGATAAAACCTTGACATATAAGGGGTTTTATTTTATAAATTTTAGATTAATTATTCCTACTCGAATATACATCTGGCTCGCTTATATGGATACGAAGTAACATCCCGGATGTATCAATATACATAAAGTCATGGCTTCGCCGAAGTATATGGCGGAGAGGGTAGTAAAAGCGCTACACGTATAAATGTAAACAGGAGGAACAATGATGAGTATGCAAAAGTTTTTTACGGCCCTGACAAAATTCAGGGCAGGGGCCGTTGCGGCTCTGCTGACGCTTGCCGCACCCGTTATGTCATGGGCAAGTGAAGCGGATCTGGCGATTCCCGAGCTTGCACCCGAACAACAGACACTATTATATATTGGACTGGGTGTTTGCGTCCTTGGCATGGTTTTTGGCTATTTTATGTATGCAAAGGTCAAAAATATGCCGGCTCACAAGTCGATGCTTGATGTTGCGGAGATCATTTTTCAGACCTGCCAGACCTATCTGCTTCAGCAGGGCAAGCTCCTTGCAATTCTTGAGATTTTTATCGGCGCCTGCATTGTGTATTATTTCGGCGTTCTTCAGCAGATGCATGCAAAAGGCGTGGTTCTGATTTTGTTCTGGTCGGTCATCGGTATTCTTGGCTCCTACGGCGTTGCATGGTTCGGCATCCGCATGAACACGCTTGCAAACAGCCGCATGGCCTTTGCCTCTCTTGAAGGCAAACCCGTAAAACTGCTTGATATTCCTTTGACGGCAGGCATGAGCATCGGCGTGCTTCTTGTATGCGTTGAACTTATCATGATGCTTATTATTCTACTTTTGGTGCCCCGTGAATATGCCGGCGCATCATTTGTCGGATTTGCCATCGGTGAGTCACTGGGCGCCAGCGCCCTGCGTATCTGCGGCGGTATCTTTACTAAGATCGCCGACATCGGCTCAGACCTTATGAAGGTTTTCTTTACCATTAAGGAAGACGATCCCCGCAACCCCGGCGTTATTGCAGACTGCACGGGCGACAATGCCGGCGACAGCGTTGGCCCCACGGCAGACGGTTTTGAGACCTATGGTGTGACGGGTGTTGCACTTATCACCTTCATCGTTCTTGCTGTAGGCGGTATTGAAAATCAAAAGCTGCTGCTGACTTGGGTTTTTGTCATGCGCATCCTGATGATTCTTACCTCCATCGGCTCCTACTATATCAATAAAATTTTTACCGGTTCTGCTGAAGCCAACAAAAAGTACGACTTTGAAAAACCCCTGACCTCTCTTGTCTGGATTACCTCGATTATTTCAATCGTCGTTACCTTTATTGTCAGCAAAGTAATGCTCGGTGGGCTTAAAGATCCGCAGTTGTGGATGTGGCTTTCCGTTATCATCAGCTGCGGCACCCTTGCAGCGGCTGTTATCCCCGAGCTGGTCAAGGCCTTTACCAGTTCAAGCTCTCGGCATTGCCAGGAATGCGTTACCGCAGCCCGTGAAGGCGGCGCTTCTCTTGATATTCTTTCCGGTCTTGTAGCCGGTAACTTCAGCGCTTTCTGGCTCGGTATGGCCATAACCTCTCTGATGGGCATAGCCTACTGGGCAAGCACGCATGGCCTTGATGCTTATATGGCGTACTCATCCATTTTTGCTTTCGGCCTTGTTGCCTTCGGCATGCTCGGCATGGGTCCGGTTACCATCGCTGTTGACAGCTACGGCCCGGTTACCGACAATGCACAGTCAATCTATGAACTGTCCCTGATCGAGACGATTCCCAATGTTGAGAAGGAAATCGAAAAGGATTTCGGCTTCAAACCCAACATGGATACGGCCAAGCAGTTTCTTGAAGAAAATGACAGCGCAGGAAATACTTTTAAAGCAACGGCAAAACCCGTGCTCATCGGCACGGCAGTTGTGGGCGCCACGACCATGATCTTCTCACTGATCCTGCTGCTGAAAAAGTCTCTTGGTTTTGAGCCGGAATTAATCCTTAACCTTCTGAACCCCTACTCACTGCTGGGTTTCCTATGCGGCGGATCGGTCATTTACTGGTTTACCGGCGCTTCCATGCAGGCAGTTACCACGGGCGCATATCGCGCTGTTATGTATATCAAGAACAATATCAAGCTTGATGAAGGCGCAAATCTGTCGGCATCAACTGAAAGCTCAAAGGAAGTTGTTAAGATCTGCACGCAGTATGCGCAGAAGGGCATGTTCAATATCTTTATTGCGATTTTCTGTTTTGCCCTTGCCTTTGCTTTCTATTCATCACCCTCTGATGTTGCTGCAACTGCGACCCTGGCACAGAAGATACAGGCATCGCTGGCCTGCTGCTTCTTTATCAGCTATCTGATCTCCATTGCAGTATTTGGTCTGTTTCAGGCAATTTTTATGGCCAATGCAGGCGGCTGCTGGGACAATGCAAAGAAGGTTGTTGAAGTTGATCTGAAGGAGAAAGGTACCGATCTGCACGCTGCAGCGGTTATCGGCGACACAGTCGGCGACCCCTATAAAGACACTTCCTCTGTTGCTTTGAATCCGATCATCAAGTTCACCACACTGTTCGGACTGCTGGCAATGGAAATGTCTCTTCAAATGAAGGGCCATGGTACGGCCATTCTGGGTTCAATTTTCTTTGTAATAGCTCTGATTTTTGTGTACCGTTCATTCTACAACATGCGGATTCCTGTTGAGAAATAAGGTCCGTAGAGTAAGAGTGTTTGAAAAAGGGCGCGGCTTTCGCGCCCTTTTTTTTTATTCACTTCGGGTTGATACCCCGTGGCGTGCCGCGAATCCCGTCATTCCATCGAAAACCGGAATCCAGAAAAAAAATATACCGGATGCCGGATCAAGTCCGGCATGACAACACAACTTCAATACCCCGCTGCTTGCGTTGTGTGGTTTATTGCCTTGCCTGTGTGCTGATGATCTGATAGAATTGTTAAAAATTAACTTGTTTTAAAGATATAAACATATTTTATGTTTTTACTAAAACCTTTGGAGGTTCGTCATGCGTAGAAGAGTTGCGATGGTTGTTATCGGTGTGGCGGCAGCAATCGCTTTTTTTTGTATTGATGGAGCATGGTTTCACAGTTCGGCCAGAACCAATGATGTCTTCGATTCCCTGAAAACCTTTTCCGATGTGCTCACCCTGGTGCAGACTAATTATGTCGATGAAGTCAATGCCAAGACTTTGATACAGAATGCTATTGAGGGTATGGTCTCTCGTCTTGACCCGCATTCCTCGTATATGCCACCCGATTTATACAAGGAGATGCAGGTCGAAACCAAAGGCAGCTTTGGTGGGGTCGGCATCGAGATTACGCTCAAGGATGACGTGCTGACAGTTATTGCGCCTATTGAAGACAGTCCTGCCTTTGTGGCTGGCATCAAAACGGGAGATAAAATCGTTAAAATAGATAATGAGTCCGCAAAAAGCATGTCACTGGTTGATGCCGTGAAGAAAATGCGTGGCAAGCCAGGCTCGATGTTGCGGGTTTCTATTATGCGTGAGGGGTTTAAGGAACCAAAAGTTTTTACGTTGAAGCGCGATATTATTAAGATTAAATGCGTAAAACTAAAAAAGCTTGATGACGCATTTTACAGCATTCGCATTTCACAGTTTCAGGAAACAACTGCCGATGAGTTCAGGAAAGCCATAAAAACCATACGCACAGAGATGCCGTCTTTGAAGGGAATAGTGCTTGATATGCGTGGAAATCCAGGCGGACTTCTTGATCAGGCTGTCAAGATAGCCGATGAGTTTATTGATGACGGGCTTATTGTGTACACCGAGGGGCGCATTGAGAGCCAGAGGATGCAGTTTATTGCAAAAAAAGATTTGTCGACCATTACCTGTCCGGTCGTTGTGCTAGTCAACAGCGGGAGCGCCAGTGCCGCAGAGATCGTTGCCGGTGCTTTGCAGGATCAGAATAAGGCCATTGTTGTCGGCACGCAGACTTTCGGGAAAGGCACGGTGCAGACTATCTATCCGCTGAGTGATGGTTCGGGCCTTCGCATCACGACAGCAAAATATTACACCCCCAGTCACCGCTCTATTCAGGAAAAGGGCATAACGCCCGATGTTTCAGTTGAAGACACGCTCGACATGTTTATTGTGGGCGACAAAAAGACAAAAGTCATTCGGGAGAAAGATCTGGTGCGTCACTTTAAAAACGCTAAAACAGGTCTTGATGAAATGGCGGACATGAAGGACATGGCGGACAACCCGAAAGAAGATACTGTTGAGCCCGGCAAGCAGGCTGTGAAGAAGGACGATGCGAATCAGATCGACAAGCCCATGGAAACAGCTGTTTCAATTCTCAAAAACTGGGAGACATTCAAAAAATCACTTGGGAAAACCGGCGTCTGATAGTACCTGCCAATTCTGAAATGTCATTCCATAGAAGAGGCCGCGGTGTAATTAAAGTAGCTGCTCAGGCAGTAAGGGTGCATGGAAAAGATATGATGGCCTGTTGCTGAGTTTTTATCACCCTATTCGCACCAAAAACTAAGCAGGCACTTAACCCGTAAGTTAAGTGCCTGCTTTTGTTGGTGGTCCCAACGGGAGTCGAACCCGTGTTTTCGGCGTGAGAGGCCGACGTCCTAGGCCACTAGACGATGGGACCTATTGTTATTGGCTGGGGGACAAGGATTCGAACCTTGATAACCAGATTCAGAGTCTGGCGTACTGCCATTGTACGATCCCCCAGCAATGAGTTCCATATGCCGGTTTATCTACATAGAATAAAATAACTTTTAAGTGACGTCAAGAGTAAATTGATTGAAGCCTAAAAAAAAAGAATTACAGCATGTTGCAGTTGGTTTTTAAGACTGGCGAAAATGATTTTGACTTCCGGGAAGTCTTTACCTATAATCATAAAATTTAACCGCTAATGCTGAAGAAAGGTATGTATATAGAATGTCATTGATCAAAGGTGCTGAGCATAAGTTGTCTATTTCAAAAGATTCTGAAAGCAGAATTTTAAGCATGATCGACAAAGCCGTAGCAGAGGCACGTAAGGAAACTCAGTTTGACTCCTTTTATCAAAAAACAGCTGAAGCGCTTAAGGCTGAAGATGAAAACTGCGTTCCAACAATTACGCGAAGAATTCTTAGGGCGGACTACAGGCAAAAGGAAATTCTTCTGCAAATTTTAAAATATTTCAAGGGCGTGGAACATATTGGCTTTCTCCAGGATATCCTTAGCCGTGAAATAATCACTGCCCGGATGGGGCGAATCATCCTTGATATTTTCAATAAAAGCGACATGATGCTTGAACCGGGCATTGCCAGCAGGTTGCTTGATCTGGATGCGCTTTCGCAAAAAATAAATTACAGTGTCCTTTCAGGAAGTGTTGAGGATTCGGACATTCAGACTTTTATTTCGCGTCCTTCCACGGAACAGGCTGGAATTATGGTTGAGCTTATCGAGGATACCGGACCAAAATGCGGCATTTTTTTAGCAAAACTTTTACAGGCCAGCAGGGCTGTCGGCCATGCAATGCTGAAGCTCGCCGTGCCTGAACCAACAATGCAATCCTACCAGCTTCTTGAGCAATTATATGAAAAAACCGGTGATAAGGAAATTCAGAGAATCGCAAAAAAAATTGCCCATACATTAAAACAGCAGGGTATCGATCTTGAGGTGGCTCCACAAAAGCAGCATCAAAACGCTATTTTCAAGACAGCGGAACTGCCTGAGCCCCGGGCTTTTGCTACAATGATTGATGCAGAGGGCTTCCGGCTTATATTTATGCTTAAGTCCATATCTCAACATGAGATAAAAATTTTCAATATTATGCTCAGTGAAGAAAAAGGTATCGCTGATATAGAAGCTATTGCCTCCCTTCGTCGCGAGTCGCAACAGCTGATAAAAAATCTTTTTTTCTGACAAGAAAATTGAATTTACTGAAATACCTGCTGACAAGGCAGCCTATCTTGTCATGGAGGCATTAACCCTTTCTGAAAAGCAAGGGGGAATAATATCCCCCAATATGGTGCAATGGAAAACACTGTTCAGCAATTTATTGCCCGTTGCCTCAATGCCCGCCATTTACGAGATCTTTAATGAGACTGATATTCAAGCAGCTGGAAAATTAAAAGATCAATCAACAGTGCTTCTTGAGGTTAATGAAATACCTTACTGGTTTATTGCTACAGACAGCGGACGCGATATGTGGGCAAGGCTCAGACAGCCCACAGATAATGCCCTGCCTGTGATGGATATCCAAACAGAAGACAATGACAATGAACTGGTGAAAGAAACTGCCAATCAGTTTTTCACTGCCGATCGCCTGCAAACATTTCGCAGAAGGCTCGAGGAACTGGCCTATATTTTTTATCTAAAAGGAAATTCAGAAAATGCTAAAATCGCTTTTGCGCAGGCTATCGAACTTACAACCCCCGGGCTTGTACCCTTAGAAAACGTATTTTGCAGCTCCTTAATCCGCAAGGGAATTGCTTATTTTAAGTCTTATTCAGCAAGGACTGCGGGTAGTTCTCCTGCGTAACTGATCAACACTATATTTTTACGAGAATACTTATATGGAACCCCAGATACCAAAAGGCTTCAGAGATTTTCTACCGGAGCGGATGCGCCTGCGAAAAAGGCTTATTGCAAAGATGACCGATATTTTCGAGCGCTTCGGCTTTGAGCCCCTCGATACGCCCTGCCTTGAATATGCCGAAACACTTTTGGGTAAATATGGCGAAGAAGGCGACCGGCTGATTTATAAATTTCAGGACCGCGGCGAGCGCATGGTAGCCCTGCGCTATGACCTGACAATTCCGCTTTCACGGGTTGTGGCGATGCATCCCGAAATCATAAAGCCGTTCAAGCGCTATCATATCGCCCCTGTCTGGCGCGCTGACAAGCCGCAAAAGGGCCGTTTTCGCGAATTCTACCAGTGCGATATCGACATAATCGGTACTACGAGCAGTTATGCCGATGGCGAGCTGCTTGTCATTACCTATACGGTTCTGAAGGAGCTGGGATTTAAAAATTTCATCATACGTATCAATAACCGCAAAATCCTCAATGCCTTTGCCGTCAACAACGGTATCGGCGAAGAACGATTGCCTGATTTTCTACGCTCACTTGACAAGCTTGATAAGACAGGCCTTGAAGGCGTATTTGCTGAACTGACTGAAAAAGGTCTTATGAATGACCAGCTCCGCACAAGCCTCACCGCCATGACTGGCGATAGCGCAGCAGCCGACCATAATGAAAGTCTTGCGCTGCTTGATTCCATTGTGATGGGACATGAAGCCGGCAGGCAAGGTGTTGCTGAACTTCGTATTCTTCATGAAACGCTGCAGGCCTCTAATGTTGATCCGGCCTGCTACCGGTTTGACTTTACCCTTGCGCGGGGCCTTGATTATTATACCGGCCCTATTTTTGAAACAATAGTTACCGAGCCCAAAATTGGAAGCATTACCGGCGGCGGCCGCTATGACAATTTAATCGGTCTTTTTTCCAAAGAGACTTTTCCTGCTACGGGCACATCCTTTGGTCTTGAGCGCCTGATTACCATCATGGAGGAACTTGGCTCTGCAGAGTCAAAACAATCACTGACGCAGGTGCTGATAACGCAGTTTGACCCTCAGCTCATGCCCCATAATTTACGGATTGCCGGGATGCTGCGCGATGCCGGCATCAATACAGAAGTATATTTCAGTCAGGATAAGCTGAAAAAACAGCTCACCTATGCCTCGCATAAAGCCATACCGTTTGTGGCCATACTGGGGCCTGACGAACACAGGGATGGAAAAATAACAGTTAAGAACATGACGACAGGCAACCAGGAGACCATACTGCAATATGATATGGAATCATGGTTTCGCACGCAGCTGCTGCAGCCATGAACTACGAAGGCCGCATTATTCGCCCCCCCAGCGAGGCTGACAGCCTGATCCTTCAGGTAGCCGTGGGCTGCTCTCATAACCGGTGCACGTTCTGCCCTGCTTTCAAAGAAAAAAAATTCCGCATAAAATCCTTTGACGATATCAAACGAGACATACGGCAGGCAGCCGCTGTGTACGGCGCAGACTCTGTCCGCCGCGTTTTTTTGTGTGACGGCGATCCGCTCATTCTGCCGCAGAATAGACTGATTGAAATTTTTGATGAACTCAATGCCGCATTCCCCCGGCTGCAGCGCGTTGGCATCTACGGAAATGCAAAAAGTGTTTTAAGGAAATCAAGCGATGATCTTGCCGAGCTTAAGAAACGCAGGCTCGGCATAGTCTATCTCGGCTTGGAATCAGGCGATCCGGTAACCCTTGTCCGCATTTGCAAAGGCGCCACGGTCGAACAAATGGTCGAGGCGGGGCTAAAAATCCGCCAGGCGGGCATAAAACTTAATGTCACCGTGCTTCTGGGTATCGGCGGCACAGAGCGCAGCCGTGTGCATTCCGTTGAAACCATGCGCGTGCTTAACCGCATGAAGCCCAATCATATTGGTGCGCTTACCCTCATGGTCGTGCCGGGCACTCAGCTTTATGATGAAATGAAAAAGGGCGATTTTGTGCTGCCCGACAAGTTTGAACTTGTGCGGGAGCTGCGGGATATGATTGCGGAGTCTGAGCTTGAGAACTGTCTCTTTTTTTCAAATCATGCATCAAACTACTTTCCTGTGCAAGCCAGGCTGCCCAAAGATAAAGAAACCATTTTGCAACAACTCGATTTTGTGTTATCTTCCCGTAACGATAAACACCTGCGCAAAGAGTTTATGCGCGGACTTTGACATACCACAAGTACATCACAGCGGAAGGGTGGCCGAGCGGTTGAAGGCGGCGGTCTCGAAAACCGTTGTCCCGCCTTAAACGGGACCGAGGGTTCGAATCCCTCCTCTTCCGCCATAGATACTTTTAGCAATATCACACAACATACAAAAGCCCCTGAGAAATCGGGGCTTTTTTGTTGCTTTATTTTCTATCATAAGCGTCCCAACGTTAAGCGAATAAAGACAGCTGTTTGCTGCACTGTTGGGTTTGAATCGGTACATGTTTTTGAGAAAGAGCCTCTAAAATGGGGGTTTTCTCAAGTAATGAG
>CAIWCT010000122.1 GCA_903911225.1 uncultured delta proteobacterium | reverse complement strand
TATGACGACGGCCTACGGCCATGCCCTCCGGGAAAACTCCGTTTCGCTCCGCTTCACTCCGTTTTCCCGGAGCCTCATTGCTATAACCTTGTAGTGTTTTTCTGTCCAGATTTTACGACATCAATTCAAAATTGCGGGGATTATAATACTCTTCAATTTTAGGAAGCAAATAAGCACGGCTTTGTGCTGTTGTAAAACAATCGTCAGGTTTATGTCTGAGCACCCTTTTAACCCAACTACTGGTATCCTCTGCTACTAAATCAAATTCATCAAAAATGTACTGCACCACCATTATGAGTAAATATCTTGCTTTGAGGTATTCAGAGTCGGCTTTATCTAAAACTCCAACCAAGTATTGAATATCTTTATCTAGTTGATCTGAATTATGGTTACACTCTTGGCCTGATCCTGATAAATCCAACAACCAATTCTGACAATTTTTAAGATCGATGTTTTTAATAATTTGGTTAAAGTAATGTTGATATAAGGCTATGTGTTCAATCCTAATATCCGAATAGTAAGGGTCCGATGATGGGTATAAATGCCGTGTTTGAATTTTTGAAATAATCCAACCTGCCATGAGGATTACCGACGCATAAAACACCACGTAAAGATAAAAAATTATTAAGGCACTTAGAAAGCCCTGACGCTTAAATTCTATGAGTGTTTCTGACACAATCCAAAAGGATTGTTTCCCTTTGAGGGCAGGTATGAACACTAAACCGTATGCCATCAAAGCCGAAAGCCCAAAAAAAATAAAAATAATATATTTAGAAAATTTGCATATATCATCAAGATTTATTTCCCGTAATTCCTTCCACCTTTCCGCTACAAATCGGGCAGCACCACTGCCATATAAAACTAGGCCCCCAATAACTACAAAGGCCCCAAAGATGAGCCAACTATTTTCTCTAATTAGTGTTACAAAGGAATCAAAATTATCTGTAAATATTTTGCGAAATTGCGAATTTAAAAATAACCTAGAAAATAAAATCGTCAATATCCGCTCTATTTCATACATCATCTCATATCATCCCTTATTTATGTTTATAATTCATATATAGCATGCATTTATTAGAGTGGGTGAAAAATTCGCTATTGAGTTTTTGGTTGTATATCTAGCTACAGTGGCCAGGCCTTTTTTGTAAAAAATCAACATTACGTGATAATACTCAAACATCAGAAATGCCATTTCTTTGCAACCGTGTTTCTCATATATTCAATCTGAAAGATGATGCCATTGGAGTTATGGTTTTCAATGTAACCTCAACCTCACCGTTACGTACTATAGATACATGCATGTTGCCTCTGAACAGTGCCGGTTCCCGGCCTTTCTGCCTGTTGATGCAATCGCGGAACTGACAAGTATTGTATTGATAAATAACCGCATCAGCTTTACAATAAAATTGTGGCCCAGCCGCTGTTTTGAATGGAAACACCCGTAAGACGGGTGCAAAACCGCTATATGTGTCTTTAGCAATAATTGAACAGCAGATAAGCGCACGCGCCCTGCGAAATAATTTGACAGGTCAGGAACACTGTTTATGTCTTTTCCAACCACCCGTCTTCGACGTCTTCGGCAAAATGCGCGGCTGCGCGAAATGCTGCGGGAGACCGCGCTGAGGGTTGATGATTTCATCTACCCCCTTTTTGTGGTATGCGGCAGGGATAAAAAAATTCCCGTGCCGTCCATGCCGGGCGTGTTTCAGTTCTCTGTTGATACACTGAAAGACGAGATCAGGCACGTGTGCGAGCTTGGAATACGGGCTGTGCTGCTTTTTGGCATCCCGGAGCACAAAGACGCTGTTGGCAGCGCTTCATGTGACGACAATGGCATAGTGCAGCTGGCGGTGCAGGTAATTAAAAGCATAGCCCCTGAGCTTGTAGTTATAACCGATGTATGCCTGTGCCAGTACACCGATCACGGGCACTGCGGCGTGGTCACGCGACAGGGGAAAATAGACAATGACCCGACACTTGAACTGCTGGCCATCCAGGCGCTGTCGCATGCGCGGGCAGGCTGCGATATGGTGGCGCCCTCCGATATGATGGACGGTCGCGTAGGGGCCATCCGCAGCGCTTTTGACAGCGCCGGGTTTGCTGATCTCCCCATCATGTCATACGCTGCAAAATACTGCTCGGGGATGTATGGCCCATTCCGCGATGCCGCAGACTCGGCGCCGGCATTTGGCGACCGGCGCACCTACCAGATGGACTTCTGCAACAGCCGAGAAGCCCTGCGTGAAGTTGAGCTTGATATTCAGGAGGGGGCCGACATTATCATGGTGAAGCCCGCGCTTGCATATCTGGATATTATAAAGTCAGTAAAGGACACCTTCGGCTGCCCCACCGCGGCATATAGTGTGAGCGGAGAATACGCCATGGTAAAGGCCGCAGGTGCGCAGGGCTGGATAAAAGAAGAGGCCGTCATGATGGAAATACTCACGGCCATCAAGCGGGCCGGGGCCGATCTTATCATCACCTATTTTGCCAAAGACGCAGCAAAGCTGCTGCACAGCTAAAAAAAACAGCTGCGCCTTTTTTAACGGACACGGGTTTAATTATGGTAATGACGAAGGTATCGGGGTTCAGTGTTCAGGCAAGAACACATAACCCCGGCTTCTCTGGACCCTGAACCCTAAAACCTGAACCCTGCTATCTCATATTATGAAACCACTTATCGGCATCATTCTCATCGGCATTGCCATCTGGACATACAATGCTTTTGACCTGACGGGGCTTTTCAGCCTGGACGGGATGACTGCCCTTGTAAATTCTCTTGGCCCGTTCGGGCCTTTGGCCTTCATCGGCCTGTGCATTGCTGGCGTGTTCCTGCATTTGCCCGAGTTCGTGGTAATTGCCGTGGGAGGCGTGCTGTTCGGCGGGGTAAAGGGCTTTGTCTACGGCTGGCTGGGCGCGCTGGCGGGCTCTACATCCACGTTTCTCTGCGTGCGCTATTTCATGCGCGATACGGTACAAAAATCACTCGAGGGAAAATTTAAGAGCCTGGAGGCTCTTGACAACCGTTTGGCTGCACAGGGTTTTCAAACGGTGCTTATGCTGCGGCTGGTGCTGTTCATGGCCCCGCCGCTCAACTGGATCATAGCGCTCACGCGCGTAAAGTTCCTCCATTATTTTGCAGCTTCAGCCCTTGGCATTATCCCCGGCGTTGCCGTCACCTGCTACTGTGCAGGCACAGTAGTCAAGGCGCGCTCTTTTGCCGACGTGCTGACACCGGAATTTATCCTGCCCTTTGCGCTGCTTGGAGCCCTTATTCTCGGCAGCGCCCTTGCCGCCCGGCGCCTGCTCGGCACAAGGCAGGTGTCATAAACCATGGGCTCCATCACCATCACTTCAGGCTCGTTTCGGGGAAGGCGCATACAGACGCCCGAAGGCGCTGAAACGCGGCCGCTGCTCACGCGCCTGCGCAAAAGCCTTGCCGATATTCTCCGGCCGCGTCTTGCAGGGGTTCGGCTGGTGGACCTTTTCGGCGGATCAGGGGCAATAGCATTTGAGCTTTTGTCAAACGGTGCAGCAAGCGCAGTAATTGTGGAGCTTAACCGGAAAACGGCAGAGCTTGTCCGGACAAACGCCCGGTCGCTCGGGCTTGAAGCAGCGGTTGAGGTTGTTAGCGGCGACGGAGTTGCGGCTGTTCAGGGGCTCTGCCGCAAAAAAGACTCCTTCGACATCATCATCGTTGCTCCGCCCTATGGCCTCGGGCTTCAGCAGCAGGCCGTTGCAGCTCTTGCCCGCCATCGGCTGTTAAAGCCGCAGGGGGTCATTATTGTGCAGCGCGAAGACAAGGAAGCCCAAGTGCCGGCCCCCCCGGGGCTTGACCTTATGCGCACGCGGGACTATGGCCGCACAGTGTTTGATTTCTACGGCGCAGCGGCTCCTGACAGGTCCAACATCCTTGAAATAGCTTAAATTTTTACTTGACGATGCTACTGCTATTATATACTCTACCCGAACATTGTAAAAATGTTCATACAGGCAGTATATATTGTAAATGAAAGGTTTATGCGGCATGACACCGGAAAAAAAGGCTTCCAGTATTTCACATATCAAAACCATCGGCGTTATCGGCGCCGGGCAGATGGGCAGAGGTATTGCCCAGGTGGCGGCCCAGACGGGCTATAAAGCAATCGTGGTTGAGCCCTATGATCAGGTCATTAATAAGGCGCAGTCCTTTATAGAAAAAAGCCTGCAGCGGGCGGTTGATCTGGGCAAAATCAAAAAGAAGGACTGCGAGGCGGCTCTTTCGCGCATCCACTTTAAAAAGGAGCTGCAAAGCCTCGAAGAGGTCGACTATGTTGTCGAGGCTGCGGTTGAAAACGAAGCCGTAAAGATGGACATTTTTTCAAGTCTTGACAAGATCTGCGAGCCGCATGTTATTCTGACAACCAACACCAGTTCGGTGCGCCTGGGCAGGCTGGCAACCTCAACCAAACGTCCCGAAAAGGTGCTCGGCATGCACTTCATGTACCCTGCTCAGATGATGAAGCTCGTGGAGATCATTCGCACGCCCGCCACCTCAGACGAAAGCTATCAGGCGGTGAAGGACCTTGCGCTCAAAATGGGCAAGACACCCATCACCGTGACCGACAGCCCCTGCTTCATCACCAGCCGGCTCATTCAAACCTTCATCAATGAGGCCATCTTCTGCCTGCATCAGGGCGTTTCGACCAGGGAAGAGATCGATACTGCAATGAAGCTCGGAATGAACCATCCCATGGGGCCTCTTGAGCTTGCCGACTTCATCGGCCTTGATGTGGTGCTGTCGATGCAGCAGTCACTGTATAACGGTTTTCAGGATCCCAAGTACCGGCCCTGTCCGCTGCTCATGAGCCTGGTTGAAGTTGGCCATCTGGGGCGCAAAACGGGCCGCGGCTTTTTTGAATACAACAAGGACGGCAGCAAAAAGAACTAACGTATTCCCAAGACGGGTCATCAGCCGCGACGGGCGACCGTTGCCTGGAAGGTGGTTTCTCGATACCAATATGAAAAAAACAAATAAAGCTATTTTGATTATAGTGCTGTGTGCCGCCCTCTGCAGCGGGAGCGCTGGCTTTGCGCGTGCCCAGGGCGATGAGGCAGGCGGCAGCGATATGGTGACATGCGCCGATGGCAAGATCCAAATCGATGCACCGAATATAAAGCCCGAGGACCTGATGCGCGACATTGGTGACAAATGCGGCATTAAGATTGTGGTGTTCGGCGAGGCTTTCGAAGACAAACCCATCGGGGTCAAATTTCAGCAAGTGCCTGTGCGCATGGGCATCCAGCGGGTGCTGCGCATAGCCAATATGCCAAACTTTGTTTTGCATTTCGACAACAATACGGCCAGTCCCCGCATAGTTGAGCTTGATATTATGGGCAAAAAAGGTGGCGAGCGGCAGCTGACTACGGGCGCGGGCCGAACGGCATCTCCCGCGACTGTATCCGCCCCTGCACCGGCAGTTCCACCTGTCCAGGCTCCTGCCAAGGCGCCGGAAAAAGGGGCTGCGCAGGATAAACGCACTGATAATAAACCTCCGGTGATCGAGCCCAAAGACATCGCCTCCGACAAGACCCAGGAAGATTTCATGAAGGTCATGGATGAAATGATGAAAGCCCAGGAGTCAGGCGAGGAGCCTGACCCGGCTGAGGTGCTGCGGATATTCAAGGAAGTGGTGCCGCCGGAGATTCGCAACCAGATACCGGCCGATGTACTCAAAGAAATTGAAGATTTTGAGAAAAATCCGCAGGCCGGAGCTGTGAGCATGCCGGCCACACCGGGCAAGGCTAAAAAATAGCTGCCGTTTCTTTAAACCATAAAAAAACCCGCGTCATAACATGGCGCGGGTTTTTTTATGGTGCGGTGTTTAAATCCTGCCGGGGCGAGCCCGGGGCCAACAGATTTCAGCCGAGCATGCTTTGTACGGTGCTCACCAGCCGTGCGGGCTCGACGGGCTTTTGGATGATGCCGTTGAACCCAAGCTCGCTAATCTGCGTGGTCGCGGCCGTCATTTCGGCAATGCTGCTTAAAAGAAACACGGGGATATCGCTATTGTGCTGCCGTATCTGCCGGGCGGTCTGCATCCCCGAGTCGATGGCTTCCATCATCATATCGCACAGAATCAGGTCGGGTTTTTCATTTTGAAGCCTTTCAATGCCCTGCCTGCCGCTTGATGCCGAGATGACGCCGTAGCCTTTAGCCGACAGTATCGTCTGCACGGTTTCAATAATATCGGGATCATCATCAATTACAAGTATTGTTTTTTTCTCAGCCATGGTTTTCTCCTTTGCAATAATTACATATCGTGCTGCGTCTTATGAGAGGCATAATTCAGTCATATTTTTACCAATAGTATCCCGCAGAACAGCCAAAACTGCAACATGATTCAGGGGTATGCCATCGAGCTGCCCGCGCAGCTGGCGGGTATCAAGGCTGTATTCTCCAGAGCCCGAGCGACAGACAACGCGCAGCTCGATAGACGGATTGGCCAGCAGTATTGCAGCCACCGTCCCAGCCATATCCCCCAGCGGCTGCCGGTCGATATGGCTGTGCTGAAACACAGCGGTTATGCTCGTTCCCCTTCCCTGCTGCGACTCAATTGAAAACGAGCCGCCTGCCTGCTGCGCGGCATGGGCCGTAAGCGGTATGCCAAGCCCCGTGCGCCGTGTTGTTTTGGTCGTGTAAAACGGATCGGACACGCGGGCAAGAACTTCAGGCGGCATGCCGCACCCATTGTCCTGGATGTGCAGGGTGAGCCTGTCGGAAGCCTCGTCGCGCTCTATGGTGATATCAAGCTCGGTAGCCCCTGCGCGCAGGGAGTTTTCAGCCAGGTCAAGTATATGCAGGGCAAGTTCCTTCATGGCAGGCTTTCCGCAACATACCGCCCTGCCCGGTGGCCAAGGGCGAGCTTTATTTCTTCAAAGCAGGGGCTCTCCAATTGCAGACCCGTGCAGGAGCGGCCCACATCGTTTAAGCAGTGGGCATCCGATGAGGTGATGAAGCTGTACTGCGCAAGCTCCGGGAACCGGCGCCTGCCGCCTGCGATGCCAAGGGCGGCCGATATTTCAAGTCCGTCAAAACGTGCGCTTTCAGGCACAAAGCCCAGCTGGCTCACGACGCTGAAAAATGAGCGGTCGATATGGGAGGCTATGGCAATGCCGTCCAGCCTGTGGATGCCGGCGGTGACTTCATCGAGCGCCATGTCGGTTGCGCTGAATAAAAGGTGCGTATTGAATGCTTCAACCTCTTCCAGTTCATTAACGATAGGCTGGCAGCCGAAGCGCTTCTCATCGTTTTCACCCGGCAGCCGGCTGTAGACTATTTCCTGGAACTGCGCCACTGCTTCAAGGCTTTGAAACAGCCCCAGCACATGGGCTTCTTCCCTGGTGGTCACCTCCATGCCGGGGATGACGACAAGGGGGCTGCCCTGGGCCGCCTGCATGATATGGGCGATATTTTCCGAGGCATTGTGATCGGTAATGGCCACTATATCAAGCCCCCGGGCAAGGAATGCCTGCACGAGAGCACGGGGGTGCATGTCCAGCTGAGCGCAGGGTGACATGCAGGTGTGGTTGTGCAGATCACAGGTGTAGAGGCGGGCCATAGAGGCTCCCTGCAAGATGCCGCGCATCGGATTTGGGCATTAAGTTACCGGTCCAGGATCCGGTAAATCCTGCCCACAAGCTCAAAAGCCTGAAGGCCGCTTACCATGACGGGTATCGCCTCTGCTGCTGCTTTTGCAAGCGTGTCGGCTTCCGGTTCGGCTCCCTGCACGATAATGATGCCGGCATGGTCTTTGAGGGATGCCACGGCGATGATGTTCTGATGCGTCTGACGGGTAATCCAGAGATGGCCGGCGGCGCTGTTGGCCATGACATCGCTCAGCAGATCGCCCACAAACCCCCCTGTCACCTGGGTGCCGAGGCGGTCGGGCCGGCACTTTACCGAAAGCTCAAGCTCTTTGACAATGCTTTGTACATCCATGGTTAGGTTTCCTTTATGGTTCCTTTATGGCATGATGCCTGTTGATAATGCTGCGCAGATAGGTGCCCTTATCGACCTCTGAAGAAATTTCAAAGGTGTCGGAAAATCGTTTTATGTTTGCCAGGCCCATGCCGGCGCCGAACCCCAGAGACCTGATGGTGTCATCGGCCGTTGAGTAGCCTTCCTGCATGGCAAGGTCGATATCGGGAATGCCGGGCCCGCGGTCGATGGCTTCAAGGGATATCTGCTCGGGTGCTACATAGCAAAAAATCGTGCCGTGATCGGCATAAGAAATCATGTTTACTTCTGCCTCAAAGGCCACAACGGCTACGCGCCGCACGATCTCCTCGGGGATGCCCTGGATGCGCAGCGTCTTTTTTATTTCATTTGCCGCGCGGCCTGCTTCGGCAAAATTACGGCCCTGAACTATATGGCTGCTTTCAAAGCTGGCGGTCCCGAGCGAGATGTTCGCGTCGGCAGAATCCACGGCCCGCACGCAGCCGATCATGCCATGCTGAAAAAGCAGGCCGCATGTTTCAAACATGATATGGGCAGTGGCAAGAATCGGTATGTTCAACTCGCGCGCCATTTCTACGGCTTCGGGAAGGGGTGACTTGCCGCGGCAGATGAGTATGGCTGCAATGTCCAGAGCAAATGCCGTACGCACGGACTGGGCATTGGTAATGCCGGTAATGAGCAGGCAGCCGGGCTGGGCAAATGCCAGCACATCGCTCATGAGATCGGCGCTGAAGGCGGTTTTCACCTCAAGGCCGAGACGTTTATGGCCGGTATACACCTCTGCTTTAAGAATATCGCGAACTTCATCAAGAGTCATGCTACATTCTTAGCACAGCCCCGCTGCGTATGTCAATCGACAGGCTTCGGGCAGAGCGGCATGAAAGCGGTCGGTAAGGCAATCTGCTTGACCCTGCGGCTGATTCGGGGTATCACACAGAATAAATAGATTCAAGATTGCGGATTCAAAATTCAAGATTGAAAAAATTCGAATCGTAGGGGCAGGCCCCCGTGCCTGCCCTGAATTCGGGGTTTGGGAAATAATTTTTGAAAATTTTCATATGGTTTCTATTCTGAATTCTGGCTCCTGAATTCTGAATTCTTGTTTTTAATCATAAAAGGAGGTGTTCTATGATGCTTGAACAGGAGATAAGGGAGGCAGAGCTCTTGGAGGTGGCCCGAGCCATGGTGATCGCTGCGCGCACAGCGCCCAAAGGCAAGGGGGTCGACAACCTTTTTGCCTGCATCATCACCAAAGCCGAAATACAGGGCCTGCACGACAGGATGCTGGAGCTTTTTAAGCAGACCGATGGTCCGGTTTTCATGATCAACGGTGAAGACATCCTCAAGGCCGAATGCATCGTTGTGCTGGGCGCCCGCGACATGCCGCTGGGGCTCAAACAGTGCGGATTCTGCGGCTTTGCCGACTGCAGGGAAAAGGAGCAATCGGGCAAGGGCAGGTGCGCAATTTCCATGAATGATCTGGGTATAGCCATCGGCTCGGCCGTGGCAGTGGCTGCTGACCGGCGCGTGGATACGCGCATCATGTACTCCATCGGCTATGCCATGCTGCATTTCGGCATGCTGCCGCCAGATGTGGTGGTGGCCCACGGCATACCCTTAAGCGCCAGCTCAAAAAACCCGTTTTTCGACCGGGTATTCAAATAGCGCCATGGCAAAGGCCGTCATCATCACCGGCGCGGGCCTGAGCGCCGAAAGCGGCATCCCCACCTTCCGCGACAAAGGCGGTTTGTGGGAGCGCTACAGCATCGACGAGGTGGCCAACTTCTGCACCTTCGAGCAGAACCGCGTGAAGTCGTTCAAATTCTTTAACGAGTTTCGCTCACTGTTGAAGACGGCCCGGCCCAACGCAGCCCATGCAGCCCTTGCCCGGCTCCAGAAGCTGTGCGGCCCGGAGCATATCGTGCTTATTACGCAGAACGTGGACGACCTGCTCGATCGCGCCGGCTGCACCAATGTGTTGCATGTGCACGGGTACCTGCGGCAGATGCAGTGCCTTGACTGCGAACATGTGTGGGATATAGGCTATGGCAACTGGGCGCCCTATGAGCCATGCCCTGCCTGCGCTTCTCTTGCCATTAAACCCCATGTGGTGCTGTTCAATGAAATGGCGCCGCAGTATGCCAATATGCATGCGGTTATGGACAGCCTTACGGCGGATGACTGCTTTGCGGCTCTGGGCACATCGGGGTTTGTTGTGCCCGTGGCCGGCATGATCCATGGCTTTATGGGAAAGAAGATTTTGTGCAATCTTGAGCCGTCGGCCTATCTTGACGGACAGCTGTTTGACCACTGCTTCTACATGCCCGTGACGCAGGCTATGGAAAAAATTACACCACTTATCGAAGCGGCGCTTGCAGGAAAGCCGGTATCGTTGAAAATTCATGTAGAGACAGGTTTTAAACCTGTCTCTGAGCAGGGCTAGACATACATTTATTCAGTCTCGGAAAGGAGAAGAGGTCATCATGGAACAACATCAGGTACTGGTAGTGGGGTCGGGCCCTGCGGGAGCGGCTTGCGCAAAGGCGCTGCGCAAGGCTGACGTGGACGTGGTCATCATTGAAAAAGAGAAACTGCCGCGCCACAAAATCTGCTCGGGCGTACTTTTCGGACAGACGCAGGTTCTGCTGGAAAAATATTTCGGCGGCCTGCCGCCCCATGATGTGTACTGCACGCCCAAAGAGATTTCTGCGGCGCATATCCTCGAATGGAAAGCCAAAGAGGGCTTCTTTCCCTATATCTGGGAGATGGGCAAAGACGGGGTTGATTTTCCGCAGGTGTACTTAAATATCTGGCGGAGCAAATTCGACCACTGGCTCGCGCAGCAGTGCGGCGCCGAATTACGCCAGAACTGCTCTGCCCGGTCAATGACGCAGGACAGCGCAATCATCAATCTCACGGTCTTTCAGAAAGACTCCCACACACTCGATCCGGGCGCTCAAAAAGACCCGCAGCAGGAGATTGCCTGCCAGTATCTTGTCGGTGCCGACGGCTGGGACTCAAGCGTGCGCGGCTTTGTCGATGAGCAGTGGCGCACCAAGCCGGTCGATGTGATTGTCTATCAGGAATATTGCGCTTTTAAAAACATGGGCACGCTGCGCAAGGGCCACTGGTACGTCTTCTTCAATCCGGCGGTGGGCGACATCCTGTGCTGCATGCATCGCAAAGACGATCTGGCCACGCTTTGTGTAGGCGGCCTGCCCAGCCGGAATATCCGGGCCGGCATGGCGACATTCAAGCAGTTTCTTGCCGACCAGTTCCAGGTGTCGCTCGGTGAGGTAGACCGCGGTGAAGGCTGCACGATCCGGCAACTGCCGCCAAACCTTGGTGCGGGCCGCGTGCTTTTGACCGGCGAGGCAGCAGGCTTTGCCTACTTAAACGGCGAGGGCATAAGCGCTGCCATAGACTCGGGCTACCGGACAGGTCTGGCCATCGCGCAGGCGATAAAAAGCGGCGGCAGCGCCTTAGATATATACAAAAACAACACCACCGACATGATGGCCCACATGGACCTGTGCCTGAAAAATATGCACTTTTTAGTGGGGCAGTAAATTTGCAGAGGATGAACCGCTTTGATACGGGAGGCCTCTCCCGGCTGACGGTCAGTGTCTCGCCTGGAGAGGTTGGGGTGAGGGGCCTGCACATTCAACATGAAGGCCTACTCGACTTTATTTAATTCATCATTATAGTAATCAGGGTACAGCTCTTTGGCGCATGCGGGACAAATGCCGTGAGAGAAAGCCGCGTTTGAGTGCTCTTGCAAATACGTTTCGATTTGCCGCCAGTACCCCTTGTCATCCCTGATTTTTTTGCATGCACAGCAGATAGGCAGCAGACCGCTGAGCGTTTTCACATCTGATAGCGCGGTTGTGAGCTCAACGATGAGCTTTCCCCTTTCCAGTTCAACCAGACTGCGCTCATGCATCTCTTCCGTAAGGCTTGTGTTGACCGCCTGCAGCTCGGCAGTGCGCTGTTCAACCTGCTTCTCAAGATGCAGATCGCGATACTGAATTTCATGAATCATTTCGTTGAACCCGTCAATAAGCGTGCCGACTTCATCGCCGTACTTTTTTTCAACCCTGACGGAATAATCTTTTTCACGGGTAATTTTCTCCACTGCCTGTAGAAGTAAAAGAATGGGCTTCGAAATAATATTCTGAAATAGAAATGACAGCCCCATAATAATGACAATGCACACAATAAAAATAATGCCGGCAATGGCCATATATCGATCCCGCTCTTGGGTGACCTGTTGAAGGTCATGGCGGATGTACATGGTGCCGATCGTATCGTTGTTGATTTTTATTTTCCGGAACAGATGCAAATGCCCGGCATCAAAATAGTGCTCGTCATCGGGGGAGGGGCTTACAGGAATGTCCTGCCGCACATTCCTGGGGGTAAAGGCGCAAAACAGGGCTCCGCTGCGATCATATATGCAGGCCGCAACAACATGTTTTTTTGCCCCCAGGGCCGCCAGGCTTTGTGTTGCCGCCGCACGGTCATCAAAGAGCAGCGCCGGCGCGCTGCTGAACCCTATAACCTCTGCAAGGGCCTCGACTTCCAAAACCATCGTTTTTTCAAACTCACTTCTGTATTGAACAACAAAACCTATGGTTGCAAAAAAAAGAACCGCCACGCTGATCGTAACGATCAAAAGATTGAGCTTCCATATGATTGATAAATTACGCCAAAGCTTCATATTACGGTTTCTCTTCCTTGACGATTTTTGCAAGCTTCAGAAGCTGGGAGCTGAGCTTGATGTCCGCCCGCCGTGCGGCATCCGTGTTTATTTCAAAGCGCAGCTTGTTGTTTTCATGATAAAAATTAACAATGCCCCCAAGCTGGCAGAACCCCTCCAGATCGCCGATGGTCAAAACGCCGGGCCCGCTTACAAGGTGTAGCAGCTCGGCTGCTTCGGCTTTATTTTTTGAGTCAATATAAATAATATGGCAGGGATAGCGTGTAGCGTTATCGCCAAAGGCATGCACGGCAACAGATCGACCGAGAATCTTTTTTGTTGTCAGCGGCTCAAACACCTGTACCGTGGCCTTGTCTGCTGCAATACATATGGCAAGGGGTGAGCGGATGTCTTTGAAAACTTTTGCCGGCCACTCGGCAAAAAGGGCAAAATTATAGACAAACCCGGCCTTCATGCTCTGCTCGTTTGTTTGAGCCGATTGAGCCCGGAGCTCGTGTGGACACAGCCATACAAAAACACAGAGCACTACCCCGAGAGCAGGGCGCAGCTTTTTGAGTTGTAGGGTCAGTTCAGTCATGAGCCTGTAAAAAAAATTTCTAAAAAATACGCTAAAATTCAACCGTCATCCTACAGTAAAAAATACGGCGCACTTTATTGTCGCCCCGGGCATAGACATCATCCCTGAACGCTTTATACTTATTATCGATGAGATTAGACCCGATGCCCTCAACCATCAAATTTTTACAGGGTTTCCAGCCCAGGCGCAGTGTCAGATCGGTATGGCTCGGATTGTTGAGCCGCTTGATTTCATCCATAAAATAAAGGCTTATGTCGCATTCGAGCGATGGGGTTATGCTATACAGCGATCGCAGGGTGAATGTGTTTTCGGGGCTCAAATCCTCATCATATTCTGACGTGGTGTCCCGGCTCTTCTTTTCTGGCTTCAAATTCATCCTGAGATAGGAGTACGTGCCCTGCAGCCGCCACTGCGGCAGCACCTGCCAGTTGGCGGCCACTTCCGCCCCGTAGGTTCTGCCCTTCATATTATTATCAGCCTGCACGGGAACAATAAAATACCCCGGATGCAGCTGCGGCGCTGAAGGCTCCAGGGAGCGAAGCCTGTTGTAGACATTATAGAAAAGCGCGGTGTCAAGGGAGAGGCGGGGCGTCAGCTGCATCCGGTGCCCCAGCTCATAGGCGATGAGATCTTCGGACTCGATATTATTAGAGCTCTGAAGCTCTACCGTACCCGGCGGCGACAAAGGATACAGGCTCCCGGGATTGATATACCCGCTTAAGATACGGCCCTTCTCTTCAAGAAAAGAGGGCGTTCTCGTGGCCCGCGAAACAGCCGCCCAGAAGGTCTGGTTCTGCGAAGGGGTATAGAGAAGCCGGATGCTCGGCTGGACCTCGAGCTGCGTATAGGCGTTATACTCGAATTTCGACCCCAGTATCAAGTGAAGCCTCTCCGGCGCCAGCACCAGGTCATCCTGCACAAAGAAATTATAGAGTTTCTGCCGCTCTGTCTCATGCTCCAGCGTGAAATAAAAATTTCTGTCCTGCTTATAGAGCCTGCTGTAGCGGCTGCCGCAGCCCCAGACAATGCTGTTGCTGCCGCCCAGGGCAAAGCTGTGCTGAAAGTCAATGTCGGCAGCGCTTTCCCGCGATACATCATCTCTCAGATCACTGCTGTCCCTGGCAGGGCGGTAGCCGGTCGCTCGCTCGGCGCGGGTTTTCTGACTGCTGTAATATATTTTCAGCGACATGTCGGACGTGGGGGAAAATGTGTGGTCCCATCGGGACAAAAAGTTTCCTCCCCTGATGGTCGCTGAACTGTTAACTTCCGGATTGACCAGGGGCGGAAGGACTAACGGATGGGTAGTGCGCCCGCTATCATCGCTGTCATAGGACTGCGCGGAAACAAACAGCTTATCCCGGTCGGTCATGTCCCAGTCAAGCCGGGCGCCCATATTTTTCTGGCGGCGGTCATCAAATTTATCATTTATGACATTGCCAAAATGCATGTATTTGCCATAGGCGGTGAGATACATGTTTTCCTTCAGCTTCACGCCGTAGCGAAGGCCGTCATAGCCCTCCTGGTTGCTCACCGTTGCCACGCCGAGGCCGCCCTGCATGTCTTTTGCGTTTTTCGTAATAATGTTGATAACGCCGTTGACTGCATTTGCGCCCCACAGGGTTGCCCCCGGGCCCCGTATCACTTCTATTCTTTCTATATTTTCAAGCAGTATATCATTGTAGGTCCATAACACGCCGGAAAAGCTGGGCGAATAAATGCTTCTGCCGTCGATCATCACGAGCAGCTTGTTTGCATACTTGCCCAAAAAGCCGCGGCTGGTCACGGCAAAAGCACCGGGGTCGGCCCGCTCGACCACTATGCCCGGGGCCATCCGCAGCACTTCGGGCAGGTTCACCGCGCCGCTGCGGCGTATGTCTTCCTGGGTTATGACATAGACAGCCGATGCGCTTTCATGGGCCGTCTGCGACTTTTTTGACGCAGAAACAAGCTCCATATCCATAAGCTCTTCAAGGCTGTAGGTTGTGAAATCGGTTGTGCGTTTGGTGTCGGTTTCGGACAAGGCGCTTTTAGCTGCCAGCAGTGGCAGACAAAAAACAAAAAGCATCAGATATGCTTTCTGTGCATTTTGATGATGGATAAAAAAAGGCAGGTACATACTCCCCCGTTCACATAAACACCAGTCGTACATGAACCCCCTGAATACAGGCTGATAATGTCGCACATTTTTCCTGAACACAAGGGAAATTTTCAGCTGGCAGAAGAAATACGCCCTCGGGAACAGTTTGCCGCTTGTTGACTTATAGAGATGAACGACGAGTTCAGTCATGCGCCTGTGATTCACACAAAAAAAACGGGCTAAAATTCAACCGTTATCCTACCGTAAAACGTCCTGCGCACCTCGTTTTGACCGTGCTTGTATACTTCATCCCTGAAGCCTTCGTACTTGTTGTCGATCAGGTTGTAGCCGATCCCTTCGATGGTGAGATGCCGCAGCGGCTTCCACCCAAGCCGAACCGTCAGGTCGGTATGGCTGGGGTTATTCAGCCGCTGGATGTGATCGACAAAGTAGATGCTCACATCGCATTCAAGCGTCGGCGTTATGCTATAGAGCGACCGCAGGTTGAACAAGTGCTGCGAGCTCATATTTTCATCATGCTCGGAAAGGCCGTCCCGGCTCTTCTTGTCAGGGATCAGGTTCATCCTGAGATAGCTGTAGGAGGACTGCAGCCGCCACTGCGGCAGCACCTGCCAGTTGGCCGTTGTCTCGCCGCCATAGGTCCTGCCGTGCATGTTATTGTCCGTCTGCACGGGCACAAGAAAATACCCCCGCTGAGACTGCGCTGCCCCGGGCTCTAACGTCCGCAGATTGTGGTAGAAATTATAGTAAAGTGCTGTATCCACAGAAAAGTCGGGTGCCAGATTGAACCGGTAGCCTGCCTCATAGGCAATGAGGTCTTCAGAATTGTAGTCTTTATCGCCCTGCAGTTGCACTAGCCCCGGCGGCGACAGAGGGAACAGTCCGCCACGGGCAATAACAGCTGAATTTATCATGCCCTTTGACTCAAGGACCGACGGGGTTCTGGCGGCCCGCGAAACCGCTGCCCAGAGCGAATGCCTTTCCGAAGGCGTGTAGAGCATTCTCACGCTGGGCTGCACCTCAAGCTGCGTGTAGGAGTTGTATTCAAATTTTGAACCCACGGTTACAGACAGCAGGTCCGGCACCAGCCTTATCTCGTCCTGCACAAATGCGCTGTAAAGCCGCTCTGCCTCTGTTTCGGAATCCAGGCTGAAGAATATATTTATGTCCCGCTTTTTTACCTTGTTGTAGCGGGCGTTCAGGCCCCAGATAATGCTGTTACGGCCGTCCGCCGCAAAGCTGTGCTGAAAGTCGATGTCCCAGGTGTCAATCCTGGCCAGGTCATTCTTGAGCAGGTCGCTGCCCTGCACGGGCTGGTAGGTCGTGCTTCTGCGGCCGGTCGTTGTATCGCTGTTATAAAAAGCCTGCAGTTGCATATCAGAGGTTGCTGAGAAGGCGTGGTCCCACCGGCACAGGGCATGCCCCCCGTAAAAGTCTGCATCATCGGTTACAGGAATCTGAACCGGCGGCGGCAGAAGCACCGGTCGGTGCGGTACGCCTCTTTCATGGCCGTCAAAATAGCCCGCCGTCACCAGCAGCTTGTCTTTATCGGTCATATCCCAGTCAAGCCGCATACCGCCGTTACCCTGCCGGGGCTCGCTTTTCATTGCTTCATTGACTGAGCTGTTGACATGCATGTACTTGCCATAGGCCCGCAGGTACATACCGTCCTGCACCTTAACGCCATAGCGCAGTGCATCATAGCCGTCAATGTTGCTGGCCGCGGCAACAGCCATGCCGCCCTGTGTGTCTTTAGCGCTTTTCGTAATAATATTGATGACGCCGTTGACGGCGTTTGCGCCCCACAGCGTGGCGCCGGGGCCGCGGATGACCTCGATACGCTCTATGTCTTCAAGCAGCACATCATTGTACTCCCAGGTCACGCCTGACATAAGCGGGGAGTATATGCTCCTGCCGTCTATCAGCATGAGGAGCTTGTTGTTAAACTCCCCAAGGAAACCGCGGCAGGAAACGGCGAAATCTCCGGGATCAGAGCGCATGACCTGTATGCTCGGCGCCATCCGCAGGGCCTCGGGCAGGTTCACCGCACCGCTGCGGCGTATGTCTTCCTGGGTTATGACATAGACAGCCGATGCGCTTTCATGGGCCGTCTGAGGCTTTTTCGCCACAGAAACAAGCTCCATAGACATAAGCTCTTCAAGGCTGTAGGTTGTGAAATCGGTTGTGCGTTTGGTGTCGGTTTGGGCCAACGCGCTTGTGGCTGTCAGCAAAGGCAAGCAAAAAACAAACAGCAGCAGGTATGCTTTCAGTATATTTTTATGGTGAATAAAAAAAGGCAGGCGCATACTCCCCCGTTCACATAATAACCTGTTGTACATGAACCCCGAGCATAATTGTTGATAATGTCCCACATTTTTTTTGAACACAAGAAAAATTTTCAATTGCCGGAAGAGGGGGGGGCAATGCGGGGAAGGTCGTTCAATAGATCTTCACTATATGGTACTGCGTATCGCGCTGCGCGGGCTTTTTGCCTGCTCTGGCGATAAGCTCTGCCATCTCGGCCTCGGTAATGCAGTTTGACGAGCCTGCGGCGCGCACCACGTTTTCTTCGAGCATGATGCTCCCCAGGTCATTTGCCCCGAAGAACAAGGTCATCTGGCCGATGTCCCTGCCCTGCGTGACCCACGAGCCCTGTATATTATCGATATTATCAAGATAGATGCGCGAGAGGGCTAGTGTGCGCAGATAGTCAAGGGATGAGGTTTCCGTGCCACCGAGCTCGGTATTGCCTGCCTTGAAGGTCCAGGGGATGAAGGCCCGGAAGCCGCCGGTTTTGTCCTGCAGGCTGCGCAGCAGGTGCAAATGCTCAATACGGTCCAGCGGAGTCTCTATGCTTCCCATCATCATGGTGGCCGTGGTCTTCAGGCCGACGCTGTGGGCTGCCTCCATAACGGCCAGCCAGGTCGCGCCTGAGATTTTTTCCGGGCTGATGCGCGCCCGGACTCCATCGGTGAGTATCTCAGCGCCTGCGCCGGGAATAGAGTCAAGCCCCGCATCGCGCAGCCGCGTGATGACCGCCTCATAGGAAAGCTTTTCTTTTTTTGCCAGATGATGGATTTCGGGCGGCGAAAATGAATGGATAAAAACAGTGAACCCCTGCTTGATGCGCTGCAGCACATCCTCAAACCACGAAAGCCCGAGCCCGGGATTCAAACCGCCTTGCAGCATGATCTGCGTCGCGCCCAGCTCAACGGCCCGGGCCACTTTTTCAAGTATCTCATCCGGGCTGAGCACGTAGGCATCCGGGGCATCTTCAGTGCGGTAAAAGGCGCAGAACCGGCATTTACTCGTGCAGATATTTGTATAGTTGATATTGCGGTCGATAAGAAATGTCGCCTGCTCAGGCGCATGCAGGCGGGCTGCCCGCCTTTGCGCAAGCTGCCCGATCTCCAGAAGCTCCACTTCGAGAAACAGGCGCAGCGCTTCATGCTCATCTATGCGGCCGCCGTCATTTATTTTTGCATACAGTTTTTGCAGTGTCATCTTAGCGTGTTCCAATACACATCCGGCCGGGCATCTCTATAATTTCTTTGCATCAAAGCGGACAAACTCAAGTTTTGGCACCCTGTCAAGAGCGCCGATTTTTTTTGCTTTGGCAAGATAGGCTTTAAACCCCGCGCGGTATTCCGGGCCGAAGCTGTACTGCAGGCCCTTGAAATATTTTCTGAGAAATGCCGCAGTAAAGGGCTCCCAGGCAGCTATATCGCGTGCGATAGCATCCACCCGCTCAAGGCTTTCAATGATGGAGCTCTTGAATGATTCATACACCACGGCTACCCGTTCAGGATGCTTTGCCGCATAGCTGCGGCGCACTGCCCAGACCGCATACACCATGGCCTCTCCTGTCAGCTCTTTCCACTCAGCCCCCAGATCATACTGTAAATATTTGCCGGGATGAGCGCATGCCCGCAGGGCATCATCGCCGATAAGAAGTGCTGCATCAGCCTCGCGGAACATCTCGGGCAAATCGGGCGGGCACTCGAAATACGCGGGCGCAACGCCGAATTTTTCTTGAAGAATAATTTTTGCCAGCACCTGCGATGTGGCTGAAGTATTGGTGAGCGCCACGGGCCTGCCCTGAAGCTTTTCCGCCGGCACCTTGCTCACCAGCAGTATGCTCATGACCCTGCCATTTGAGCTTACAGTCAGGTCCGGAAGCAGCAGCAGGTCAGCAGCATGGCGGGCGTATTCAATCGCGGGCACCGGGCTTATGTCGAGCTTGCCGTCAATGAGCCGCCGGCACAGGGCTATGGGCGTATCTTTATATAAATCCATGTCAAGCACTGCGCCGCTGCGCACCAGCATGTGGTACAGGGGCAGGCAGTTGAGAAACTGAATATGTCCAACTCGGGGGCGCATGGTAATAAAACCGTTATATTAGTTTGATTTGTTTTATTAGTTTCATTGGTTAATTGATTCCCCAGCAAAAAGTCGAAAAAGTTTTTTTATCGTCATACCGACGAAAGTCGGTATCCAATTTTATCAAGCAGTTAGATTTTTTCTGGACCCCGGTTTTCACCGGGGTGACGACTTTTTACAACGGCATCTTAATTGATAATAAAAAAAACAATCCAACTAATCCGACCAATCAAACCGTTACGATAATTCCGCAGCTTTCGCAGCAGTAGCGGGCAGCAGGCTCCGCGGTATCATCGACTTTATCAAAATCTCTGCGCCGCACCTTGTAGGCCTCAAGACACTCCGGGCAGCAGCTTGAGCCCAGCTCGCTCTCGGTGATGGTCAGATGGCAGTGCCTGCACTGAAGCCTGGGGCTCGCAGCGGGCAGCAAAGTCAGTATCTCGTGGCTGCAGGTGCTCATAGCCTTCTATGATTACATGGAGAGGCGCAGCAAATCAAGTGCTATCAAAGCAATAGCCGGCGAGGCAAACGCCCGCTTTGCTTTCAGCAGCTTGCGCCATGAAAGCTCCAGCACCATGCTCCATGCCTCCTGAAGCCCTGCCTGCAGATCATCTTCCATATAGCATTTCAGAAAAAAAAGGCGCTGCGTTCGCGATACCATGGCGGTATTGAGAAATGAGCAGTTAAGCCGGGCAAGATCGCGGCACCGCTCAGCAAGGGAGGCTGTGGCCCGCAGCCGGGTTGCATCAAGATCGATGAACCATATTTTTTCGTTGCCTTTGTCGTCAGCAGCGATCAATATGTTTTTTGCCTTGAGGTCGCCATGCACCATGCCTTGAGCATGTGCTGCTTTGAGAAATTCGGATAAGCGGCCTATGAATGCGCGCTTTTCATCAGGCTGCCATCCGGGGAAATGCTTTTCAACATACCGGTCGAGGCTTTCAGCTCCGGGCAGAGCCCGTGTTACCAGATATGCAGCCTGCAGAAGGCCGAAGCGGCGGCGTTCAACAAATGCCAGCGCCTCGGGCGTGGGTACATCCCGGGCGCGAAGATCACGGGCCATCTGCCATACACGTCGGGCACGGGATCTGCGCAGCAAATATTTGATGGCAAAAAAACAGCCCTTCGGGTTATAGCATTTCACATACACCGGCCAGGGCAGCTCAGGCGGCTGCAGCAGCAGCGCCGCGGTGGTGCGGGAATTTTTTAGAATAACGGCATCGGGGCGCGTAAAAAGCCCGTCTGGAGCTTCAAGCAGTTTGAGAAGCCCGGCCTCATGTTCACCGCGCTTCATGCATCCGCGCATATCTCCTATTGCCAGTTCGCGTATGGATGCGTCCATCTCAGCGCGACCGGGGGAAAACTGTAACTCTCCAAATATATCCGCCAGCCGCCGCCAGCCGCACAGCACGGTAGTTCGCCAGCGGGCCAGCCTGCGCAGATACATCCTTATAAAAAGCAGCTGGGCCCGTGATGGCCCGCGGCCCCAAAGCACGGCATCAAGCATGCGCATGTTGTCGACGCGCATTTTTTTCGTGCCGGAGCGCTTCAGCTCCACCTTGTCCACAGCTGCAAGGTACAGCTGGGGCTTGCTGTCGGCGTCTATGCTGATGAGCACATCGCCCAGGTGAAAATCAGCCGACAGGAGGCAGACTGTGCGCAGCCGCGCGGCAAAGGCGACAAACAGCTCCATAAGATCAATGCCTTCGGGCAAACAGATAAAGTCCGGCCGGGGACCATGCCGGTACAGAAAGTCTTTGAGCGTCATGCTGCCGGGGATGGTTTCGATAACCAGATATGCTTCGTGCATCAGGCACCGGCTCTTTTTCATACCAAGGGCTATAGGCCGCCGCAGGACAATGCCCCGGGATGCCAGGGCCGCTGCCATTTCCCATTCTTTTAAAAGGCGGGCGGCATCCCTGCCGGTGCAGCCCTTGATCTCCACTTCGGGAATGCCGGCAACAGGGGCTCCGTCGCGAGCAATGAGGTCAGTAAGTTGTGCGGGGGTAAACTGATGTTTAAAATCTTCTGCCAGTATCCAGTTGAGCTGCTTGCCGGACATGTTATTTTGCATACCTGTTTAGAACGCGCGTTACGGCATCGATCACATCCTGCACATCCTGGTCGGTGAGCTTTGCCGACAGGGGCAGCGATATGGTCCGGTCTGATATGTAGAGAGCATGGGGAAAGTCATCGCTCGTATAGCCATAGGTGTCGCGGTAATAGGGGTGGGTGTGCAGGGCGATATAGTGAATGCCCGTGCCGATGTTTTCCTTATGCAGGGCCTGCTGAATCGCATCGCGGTCGCAGGTGAGATCTTCAAGTTTAACGAGTATCGTGTAGAGGTGCAGCGCATGTTTCGTGTCGGGCTCGGCAGGAGCGGGTATTTCCACGGGAAAATTTTTAAACGCCTCATCATAGCGCTTCCATATTTCCTGGCGGCGGCTGTAATAGGCATTTATGCGGCCCAGCTGGTGAATGCCCATGGCCGCCTGTATGTCCATCATATTATATTTAAAACCGGGGAATACGATCTGGTAATGCTTATAGCCCTCGTCGGAAAAGCGCTTCCAGGCCCCGCGGCTCATGCCGTGGAGGCCGTAGGTCTCAATTTTTTCGGCATACTCTTCAACGCTTGTCGTGACCATGCCGCCCTCACCGGTCACGATATTTTTAGTGACATAAAAGCTAAAAACTCCGATGTCGCCAATGGCGCCGATCTTTTTGCCTTTGTATACCGCCTCAATGGCATGGGCCGCGTCTTCGATGACCAGCAGCTTATGCCGCCGGGCTATGTCCATGATGGGGTCCATATCGCAGGGCCTGCCGCATAAATGCACGGGGATGATAGCCCGGGTTTTTTCTGTAATCTTCTTTTCTATTTCCTTCGGATCGATATTCATGGTGGTGCGGTCGACATCGGCAAATACGGGCGTTGCGCCCGTGTGCACCACCGAGTTTGCAGTGGCGGCAAATGTCATGGGCGTTGTGATGACCTCATCGCCCGGTTTCAGGCCTGCGGCGATCATCGAAAGGTGCAGTCCTGCGGTGCATGAGTTGAGGGCAAAGGCGTATTTCGTGCCGATATAGGCCTTGAACAGCTCCTGGAATTTCCCCACGCGGGGGCCGGTTGAAATCCAGCCCGAGCGCAGGCATTCGACCACTTCCTGAATTTCAGGCTCTTCAATGATGGGACTTCCGAAAACTAAAAACGAATCGCGCATTAAAACCTCTATGGCTTTGTTGATTGTCAATAATTTGCTAACACGTGCTCTGTGACTTTTTGTTGTGTTCTACCATCTTTTCAGTCTTTTTCAAAATCTTTAATGCAAAGCGCTTGTCGCGACCGGAGAGGCGCTCCGTGCCGAGATAGGCTTTTAAAAACCGCAGGCGATCCGTGCGCGAGATGATGCCTGCCGGGGCAGCGTAGTTAAGAGCGGCAACATCCTTCACCCGCCAGCGTTCGGGCACTGCGGCCCGGCGCTGCATGCGGTGCAGATCAACAATATAAAGATTGCCCTTGCCATCCCTGAGAATATGGCACAGGTACAGGTCGCGGTGATTGAATCCGGCGGCATGCATTTTCTGTATAAGGCCGGCAACAAGGCCCGTCAGCTCAACCTTATCTGCAACCGTAAGCTTTGTCTGCCCGAGATAGTCATCAAGCCGTGTGCAGCCGTCAAGAGCTTCTGTTACAAGAAATGACGCCCCATGCTTGCGTCCGGCAGCAATTGGCACAACCGTGGGCAGCCCGGCACGGTGAAAGGCAATGATGTTTTCAAACTCATCAAAGGCCGTGGGCTGATCGTCAAGCTTCAGGGCGTTCTTAATGGTTTGCAGTATTGATTTGGGATAGTGGCGCTTGAGATACACAGCGCGGCCGCCGGGAAGCTGCAGGCGCACGGTTTTGCGCTGCGGCACAGCATGCTTGATAATTTCCCCGTCCTCGCGCTGCATCATGGCGTCGAAGTCACGAAGGCCGTGGCGCGCGATCAGGGCTTCAAAAAAAGCATTCCATGCCGTGCCGTCTGAGCCGTAGCGTATATCAGGCCCTGCACCGGTCATGAAGCCCTCCTTTCTCGGCAAGCACTTCGGCGTAAAGAGCAAGTGTTTCATCCAGGGTGCGCTCAAGGGTGTACTTTCCGGCGCTGCAGGCCGCGTGGTCGCCCATCGCCTTAAGCCCTGCCCGGTTGTGATCAAGAGCCTCTGCAATGCGGGCTACCATGCTCTCAATATCCCAGGGAGCATCGGTTACAATGCCGCTTGCGGCGGCGTCAATAATTTCTGCAGCGCCATTGAGTTTCGTGGTCGCCACAGGCAGGCCGCAGGCCATGGCCTCAAGGCACACATTGCCAAAGGGTTCATACAGCGCCGGATGCACGAGCAGGTCGGCGCAGTGATATGCCTCGCGCATGTCAGGCAGGCTCCCGAGAAAAAGCATGTCTTTTTCAAAACACCTCTGCCTGGCCATGCGCAGAAATGGCGCAGGGTTTCCCCTGCCCGCCACGAGCAGCTTAACTCCTTGGCCTTTAGCTTTCAGGGCGACGGCATACTGCAAGGCGAACTGCAAGCCCTTGCGCTTGAAGTCATTGCCGGCAAAGAGCAGAACCGTGTCGGCATCGCTTAGGCCCAGGCGGCTTCGTGCGGCAATGCGCATGCGTCCGCGATCGTTGGGGTTGAATAGAGCAGTGTCAACCCCATTGCGCACTACGCTGATTTTTTCCTCCGGCACGCCATAATAGTGACTGACCTGCGCGCCGGACATACGCGAATTTACCATAATACGCCGATAACTTCCGGGCAGGAAAATGTTGCGCTCGATAGACAGCAGCACTCTGTGCCGGGGACTAAAGTATTTGAGGAATCGCTTTACCGGGCTGGAGACGGAAAGATAAAGCCAGTGGATATGCAGGGGCTCGCCTGCGCGGTAGACATCCCCCGGGAAGACCTGAGAAAGGCCCTGAACAATGTCAAAAGACTGCCCGGCCACGAGCCGCCGTGAATTGCGCTGAAAAGAAAGATTTTTAAGGGGCGACGGCCTTTTGATAAAGGGCACCCGGTGCATGGTGATGCCGCTGCGGTCTTCAGGCTCCCAGAGGCCCGCAAACACATGCACCTCATGCCCCCGGCCTGCAAGCCCGCGCGACAGATTCACCGCATAGCGCTCTGCCCCGCCTCGCAGGTGTTCATATTCTTTTCTGATGAGGGCGATTTTCATGAAAATCCGGGCACTACAATATTTTTTTTGGGGGTTAGCATTTTTTCTTGATGTTTGTCCGTAAACAACTATAACTTCTTAAACAGGTGGACAAAATTCGGCTTCATGCCGTGTGATGTAAAGGTTTCGACCCTTAAAAGTGTAGACGCAACCCTTCAAATTCTCCCTTACCCACTCCTTCAGTTTTACCCAAAGGAAGGCTTTACAAGCCATCATTTTCAACAAAGGAGTAGTAGCCTTTATTGTTGAATATTATATGGTCTAACAAACTTATGCCCAAGATGGTGGCTGCTTCTTTAATCCTTTTGGTTACTGTTATATCTTCGGTGCTTGGTTTCAGATCGCCATTCGGGTGATTATGCGCGATTATCACTCCCGATGCTCTTTCTGCTAGTACATCAGCAAATACTTCTCTGGGATGCACCTGACTTTTG
>CAIWCT010000121.1 GCA_903911225.1 uncultured delta proteobacterium | reverse complement strand
TCTGATCGAGCGCTTCAAAAAGCCATGGAGGAAACCCGCATGATGGCTGAGGCAGCTGAGCAGGCAAATAGTGCAAAAAGTGAATTTCTGGCAAATATGAGCCATGAAATACGCACGCCCATGAATGGCGTTATCGGTTTTTCCGATATGCTCATGGATACGAAACTTTCATCGGAGCAGCGCGATTTTGTTGAAACCATTAAACGCAGCGGAGAGACGCTGCTGGCGCTTATCAATGATATTCTTGATTTTTCCAAAATCGAATCAGGCGTGCTTGAATTCGAGTCGGTTGAATTCGACCCGGAAATTCTCTGCTACGATGTGTGCGAACTGCTGCGCCCCCGGGTTGCCGGGAAGCCTCTGGAAGTGCTGTTGCGCATAGGGGACAATGTGCCGTTCAGGCTCATGGGCGATCCGTACCGCTTCAAGCAGGTGCTGGCAAATCTTATGAGCAATGCAGCCAAGTTTACCGACCACGGCGAGATAGAGCTTGCGCTTGATGTGGATGAGGAAACCGAAACAAATGTGAAGCTGCATGCCATGGTTCGCGATACCGGTATTGGCATTCCACAGGATAAACTGGAAATAATCTTTGAGCCTTTTCTGCAGGCAGACGGATCAACCACCCGCAGATACGGCGGCACGGGACTCGGGCTGTCAATTTGCCGCAGGATCGCCCTTCTTTTCGGAGGCGATGCATGGGCCGAAAGTACTGTCGACGCAGGCAGCACGTTTCACTGCACGGCTCTGATGAAAAAAGCCCCGGGCCGGCAGGCTGTGCGCGTTCGCTATGAGTCTTTGGAAAACAAAAGGGCTCTCGTGGTTGACGACAACTGGAACAATATTGAAATACTCCAGCATATGCTTGAGCATGCCGGCATGCGGGTGGTCGCGGCAAGCACAGCTGAGGAAGCCTTTAAAGCCGTGAGCACATCAGAGGAAACCGGCGATCATTTTGTGCTTGGGATTTTGGATATTCAAATGCCCCGCATCAGCGGCTATGAGATCGCTCAGCAGATTCAGGAAATGCCCGGGGGCGGGTTCCCGCTCATCGCATCATCGTCGCTGTCGGTGCGCAGCGTCAGGAAGTGCCAGTCGGTAGGCTTCAGCGGCTATATGCCTAAGCCCGTACACCGGCAGAAGCTGCTGAAAATGATAGAGCTGCTGCTCGGGAAAACCGCGGCAGGTGACGAGCCAATCCAGCCGCAGGAAATCATGACGCAGTACTCGGTGCGCGAAGAGGTAAAGCATGGGGTCTCGATTCTTCTGGCCGAAGATAATATCGTCAATCAGAAGCTGGCTACAACCCTGCTGACAAAGGCCGGATACCAGGTAACCGTGGCCAATAACGGCAGGGAAGCTGTCGATACATTCTCGGCTGCCCCTGAATCATTTGATCTTATCTTTATGGATGTACAGATGCCCGAGCTCTCCGGTATCGACGCCACGAAGGAGATTCGGTCGCGGGGATTTGATAAAATACCTATTATTGCCATGACTGCCTATGCAATGAAGGGAGACAGCCAGAAATGCATCTCTGCGGGCATGGACGACTATATCCCCAAACCCATCAAGCGTGAAATTATTTTTGAAATGGTTAACAAGTGGGTTATGGAACGGCCGCTGTCTCGGCATGAGGATTAGCAGAGCCCCGGCAAACTGCGGAAATTTAATATGCTATCGTCGTAAAAAGTCGCCCGCCGCGGCAACCGCGGCATACACCTCCCGCAGGGGAATCTTTTTGGCTTTGGCAATGCGGCGGCACTCCTCATATTCGGGCACCGGGCGCATGGCCCCATGGGTGTCTTCAAGCAGCTTTACCTTAAGCTTCCCGAATTTTGTGTCCACCTGTCCTTCGCAGCGCTGTAAAACCGAGCGCTCGGCGCGGTATGAGCGCACGCCTGCCGTTGTCGTCTCCTGAAAAAAAACCGCTGTCAGCGGAGCCTTCTGAGCCTCGGTGCAGATCACCGTCACGAGCATACCTGGCCGGTTTTTTTTCATATAGACCGGCGTAAGCGATACATCAAGCGCGCCCGCCTCAAACAGCCGCTCCATGGCATACCCGGCAAGCTCCGGATTCATGTCATCGATATTTGCTTCAAGCACGATAACCGTGTCGGTGCGGGCAGCCTCCCGGGCTTCGCCCAAAATCAGGCGCAGCAGATTGGGCACTTCGGCAAGCTCGCGGCAGCCTGCTCCGTAGCCGGTCTTTTGAATGGTCATGGCAGGCATTGGGCCGAAGCTCTCGCACAGGGCAGCTAAGATGGCGGCTCCCGTGGGGGTAACAAGCTCGGCCTTGATGCCGTTATCATAGACCGGCATGCCCTTTAAAAGCAGTACGGTCGCAGGGGCAGGCACAGGCAGCATGCCGTGTTGGCACTGAACAAAGCCTCCGCCCGTGGGTAGGGCGCTGGCTGCAAAGCGCTTAATGCCAAGATAGTCAAAGCCGATCATGCAGCCGACGATGTCCACGATGGAATCAATGGCGCCCACCTCATGAAAGTGGACCTCCTCTGCCTTTTTATTATGGACCTTTCCTTCGGCCCGGGCAATGAGCCCAAACACGGCGATGCTTCGCTCTTTAATCCCGGCCTGCAGCGAACTTTTCAAGATTATCTTTTCAATATCCTGAAACGTGCGGTGATGATGCTCATGGCGGCTGATCTTCACCTGCACCTGCCGGGAGCTGATGCCTGAGCGCTGCACGCGGCCCGCGTGCAGGCTGTAGCCGGCAATGCCCAGCTTTGAAAGCTCCTGCATAAGATATTTCTGCGGCACCCCCAGATCAATTAGCGCCCCGAGGGTCATATCGCCGCTAATGCCGGCAAAGCAGTCAAAATATAATAAATTCACAAGTCACTCCTTTGTGGTTATTGTGCTGGAACGATTGAAATATAGCAGATTATGGGCCTGGCGCCAGATAAAAATGGGGGTGTGGACGGGGATTGCTGAGGGCTGCTGTTTCAGCTGCTAAATGGATTTACTGATTTATTTATGAAAGTCTGTTCGCAGTAACAACTGCTCTATCCAGCGGGTTAAAGTCCCGTCCGGGGAATTGTCCGTGCACCCCGGTAGCACAGGGAAGCGGCGTTTGAGTAATCATAGGTCGTAAGTTTCCCGATGGCAAAACCGCAGGCCGTAACGC
>CAIWCT010000120.1 GCA_903911225.1 uncultured delta proteobacterium | reverse complement strand
GGGACACTGCGCATCATAAAACTCCACCAGCAAATCGATATCGCTGCCAGGCTGCATGGTTCCTTTTAACAGGGAACCAAAAAGCGACAATTTTCGTATGCCGTTGCGACGGCAGAAATCGGTAAGCTTGTCACGAGAAATGCGCTGGTCGATTTTATACGACATACATGCCTCTTGGATTAATTAGAAATAAAAAAAAGGATCGGGTCTATGTTTGACCTTCGAGAAATGTTTTTTCAAACCCTTGCACCTTAAAAATAAATCGGGGACAACAGCCACCGATTAAATCCCCCTTGCTGCTTACTTTTTGTTCTACTTCAGCGCATATAAGAAAACACGAATCAGGGATTCAGAAGCCAGTAGTCTGAATAGAAAAAAGTGCGCCCACAGCGCGGCGGCGGCATGAAATATAAAACTCTGTGATATCCAAGCTGTAGACTAAGGCGTTTATTGCAAATTTTAATAAATTTGTCACGTGGTTTGTTTTGTAGCTGAATTTTTATTGATAGAGAATATTGTGCAGACTCTATAGAGCATGAGGGTTTTGACAGGAAGGATGCAAAGACATGGGGGCGCACTCTAAAGGCTGGGGGCTTAGAAGATCACAATTGTTTAATTTTAAAAGTACGAAAAAAAAGAACAACCGACTTTTTTAATTGCGACAAGCTGAGTGTCGAGGCTCAAATCTATTATCGTTACATTTCGGAAACAACTTGGGAGGTACCTATTTATAACAAGCATCAAGCTCATTTTTTTTAAATTAAAATGCAACCATCATTCCGCATCAACAACTTCCCAGTGCCCGCCCTTATCGGGGCCGATACGTTTTAATAATCCGATATTCTTTAATTTCACAAGATTCTTTTTTACTGCCCTGTCAGAAATACCAAGCAGTTCGGAAAGCTCGGCAATAGTTGCCATCGGCTTTTCTTTGAAAATATTTAAAATTTTCTGGGAACTTTTCTGGGAACTTTTCTGGGAACTTTTCTGGGAACTTTTCCCCGACGTTTCTCCGACGTTTCTCCGACGTTTCTCCGAACTTTTCTGTGCACCTTTCTGTGTGCTTATTTCTTCGGCGGCGCGTTCGGTTTTCTTCCCTTTCCGAGCCTGCGCCGTGGTTTTGGGCGGCCGGGGAAAGGCAATAGAGAACCAACCCGAGTCAGCCTCTATCAGGGGTGCATCAAAACCATAGTCGGCCATGGCATCATTAATACGCTTATACCCGGAGCCGATATTTTCAACCAGACGCATGCGATGCATGAGGCTGAAAAGCAACGGGTTACGGGGCATGCTTTTGCAGCCGAGGTCTTCTTTTTTTAATCCGGCAACTAATCCGCCGGGGTTGACAATCTCCACCCGGTCTTTAAAGATATAAATCTGTATATTGGCAGAGGATCGATAGCTGCGGTGGGCAATAGCATTTAACAGCGCCTCACGCAAAGCAGTTTCGGGCAATTCCAGGCGATTAATCCTTGTGATGCCGATAATGTATTCGGTATCAAGATGAGCCAGCAGATAGGTCATTGCGGAATTATAGTTGGTGAAAAGGTCATCATCATAAATCTTCTGGTCAAGAACCTTAACCTTGTCGCTGCCCTGAAACAGGGCGCAGGTTATGGTTGCGCTGATAAGAAAATCGCTGCCGTGCTCGCCGAAGATGAGCGCCCCGGCATTTGTCATTTCGCCCTTCTGCAGAACTTTCAGATTTGAAAAAACATTTTCTTTCTTCAGGTCATCAGGTATGCCGGAGGCGCGTACAAATCGGCGGTAGGCATCGCTTGACACATGCTGCGCAAACGCAAACTTTCTGTTAGGCATTTCATCAAAGTACAGCAACCCCTCATGGAAAAAGAATTCGCGCAATTCATCACGATTCATGAGCTGTGAATTTGCCCCTTCGCGCAGATAGTGCTTTCCGCCCACGCTGTGAGGTTTGTCAGCGCTTTCAGGGATTTCAACAATAAGGACATCGCCCACGGATTTGATTTGAACCTTGAGCGGCGGCGCCATGTTGCGGGCAATATCCTGAACTTCTGATTTTGCACGGTTATGGTTGCCAATGCCAACGATAGCGCCGTTATCATCAACGCCGATAAGAATGCGACCGCCGATGGCATTGGCCATGGCGCACATCTCCTTACCCAACCCGGCGCCCACGCTCCGCTTGAATTCACATGACTGCCCCTCGCCGAGCCTGATTATGTTTTCAATGTCGCTTCTCTTCATTGTCTTGTCTAAAACGACTGCCTTTGGAGTTTACGTTAGAAGAAAACCTCGCGTTTTGCGCCCTTGCAAGACCGCTGAAGAAAAAAACCTAAGGCTTTTGTATGCGGTCTATACCATCACCCGTCGGCAGGGCGGCAAGGTCTACCGTTCTGTCAGTGCCGATGATATCTTTTAAATTGATTATTATGGCAACCATCAGGCTGATTTTTTAAAAAATAAGCCTGATTAATACCATGGTGGTGGTGCTTTGGAAAGCTCCTTTTAGTGAAAGGAGATAAAAAGAAAAAACGGGGTTATTCTATGTTTTCAGGGTGGGCAAAGGCCGAGGCTCAAACTCACATCACTGCATCTAGGAAACAACAACGGGATGTCTGCAAATAAATCTTACAGCACAGACATGACAGCCTTCAGCGTAAGCCGGAAAAAATTCTGGGGGAATACCCCGGCCAGAACAATACCGGCCATGATCATAACGCCCAGCACGGCGGCGGGAATTGTCAGGCTAATCCTTTCACCCGGCTCTTCAACGCTGCTGTAGGCGGCCCGCACCAGGCGCAGATAATAAAACGCAGAGATGCAGACATTGAGTACCGCAAGCCCCACAAGCCAGTAAAAACTTTTCTGAAAAGCTGCGGCAAAAATCATGAACTTTCCGGTAAACCCGATCGTTGGAGGAATGCCCGACAGGCCGATGGCGCCTGCGGCAAGCACAGCGGCAAGAAGCGGTGAGCGGCGGTACAGGCCGCGCAGGCCGTCAACCGTTATGTTCTCCCCCTGCGGCGCAAGATTGTAGATCACGGCAAAACAGGCAATGTTCATAAGCAGATAGCCATAGATGTAGTAGACGGCAGAGGCTATGCCAAGCTGATTCATGCTCACGATACCAACCATCATATACCCGGCATGGGCAATGCTGGAATAGGCAAGCAGGCGCTTTATATCCTGCTGGCCGAGGGCGGATAAATTGCCCACAAACATCGACAGCACTGCCATGATCATCAGTATCAACTCGATCTGATGGGAGCCCGGGCCTGCCATGGCCACAATCCGCACGATCAGAGCCATGGCCGCAATCTTCGGCAGCGTGGCGACAAAACAGGTGGTTTCATGGGCAGCCCCGACGAACACATCGGGCATCCAGAAATGCAGAGGGAAGAGCGCCAGCTTGTAAAAAAGCCCGCACAGAAGCATAACAATACCGATGACGGCCAAGGGCTGCGTGGCAAGAAACCCGGGCAGCACCACAGAAATATCTTCCAAATAGGTCGAATGCGCAAGACCGAACAGGTAGCTCATGCCGTACAGCGTGATGCCTGTTGCGGCAGCGCCTAAAAAAAAGTATTTGATGCTTGCCTCAAGAGGATCGCGCTGAAAGGGCTGCCGTCGCAGCGGTATGAGCACAAACAGCGCATAGGAGGAAATTTCAATACTGATGACGATGGTCAGCAGCTCGACCGCGCTTGTCATGAGAAACAGCCCCAGACAGCTCAGCGCCAGAAACATATAGTATTCGGGCCTGAACCAACTGTTGATCCCCCGAAGCCCTGCACCCATCCATAAAATCAGTACAAGGCCCAGCGCTATCAGTATCTTGAAGGTCTGGGAGAAAGCATCTATTCTGTATGCCTTGTAAAAGAAAAGCCCGCTCTGGTCATAGGTTGCCCATGTTGCGGCAAGAGTACACAGAGCCAGCACAAAAGCAGCCCGCTCCAGCAGCGCCTGACCGGGTTTTGCAAGCGTGGCGGCAAAAAATACAAGGCTCATCGCAATGAGCATAATTTCAGGAAGCAGTGGAAAATAATCCATATCTCTCCATGTATCCGTAATTTATAAAACCGCAAGCCCTCTTAGTTCTCTGACACGGGCTGCAAAAGCCTGTTGGTCAGCAGGCGTCACCACAACGGTCCGCTTCGGGAAGCGCAGCACCACGGCGCGCTTGGGGTCTGTGGCAAAAGCGCGATATGAACCGAGCTTTGTATTATGAAACACTCCTGCAATGCAGAACATACCACCATTTCCAAACGTACGGATTGATTTGTCCATGGCAGCAGGGTCTGCCTCTGCCGATACCAGGCCGCTGAGATCAATCTTTGAGCTCCAGCCCGGGCGCTCCACAATAAGCGCCTCTGAGCCCAAAGCATATCCGCGGATGGCAAAAAGCGCCGACACACTCAACAGGGTAACCGGTAAAACGACCATTGCCAATACCCAGACCGTGCTGCCTGCCGGGCCGAAAAATACCCCAATAAGAGCAATGCCTGCAAGGATGAGGGCTGTTGCTGCCGTCATCGTCT
>CAIWCT010000119.1 GCA_903911225.1 uncultured delta proteobacterium | reverse complement strand
TTGGATGTCAATTTTAAGTCCGACAGACTCCTAGAGGATTTTTCTTTTTACGATAGACGGTTTATCTATTCCGTCATCCCGACCGCAGGGAGAGCGCTTAGGCTGAAGTAACATCAGGGCGTTAAAATTTTTCATCCGCCGCGACGGATTCGAAATGATGATGGGGCTCCACCATTTTAAAAATGCTCTGATGCCTATTGGCTTTTAGCCTTCATTTTCTCTTCAACCCGGGCGATATTTTCCCGAACCTTAACAGCGGACGGCTCGTCCTTAATGCTTGTATAAATCTTCAGCGCTCGATTAAAAAAATCAAGCGCTTCGGCATACTCTTTGAGCAGTGCGCTCGTGAACCCGAGCGATGTCAAGGCCAGCGCACGCTGCTTCTCGTCCTTTACCTCCATGAATGCCGTCACGGCATCGGCATAGGACTTGCGCGCCTCTGGGTACTTCTTCAGCGCGCGCTGCGCGTCGCCCAGATACAAAAGCGCAAGGCCGGTCTTTGATGTATCCTGCAGTGCCTGAAAGCAGGCAAGAGCGCCGCTGTAGGCCTGCGCAGCCTGCTCAAAAGCGGCCTGCTGCTCCTGTTCAACGCCCCGTGCAAGCAGGCTATTGCCCTGAAAGGTTTTTTTCTTTTTGTCGTCACTCAATGACGTATAGGCCTTGAGCTTATTTTTCAGCGATTCATTTTTATGCAAACCGCTGTATGCCGAGGCAAGCAGTGTTGCCAGAGCTACAGCTGTTTTCTCCTGGTCTTTGGCCTCCTGAGAAGCCGCCTGCAGTGCCTGCTCCAAAAACCAGTCCAGTGCAGGCTCGCAGTTTGCCTTCTGCCCAAGCACCAGCCATCGCACACCGGCTGCATCGCTCTCATCGGCCCGCGCAATAAAGGTGTTTAAAAATTCCTCAAGCGTCAAAGGCTTGAGGTCTTCCTCGCGCGGTAAATTTGCTATATTCTCCCGGGCAATCTTTACTACCGCAGCATTGCCCGTGCGGCTGCCGATTTCTATGGCCTTCTCATAATGCTGGCGCGCCTTTGCGTAATCGCGGGCAACAAAATGATAAATGCTGCCACGGTTGTTCCAGGCCGCGGCAAGATCGGGCTTGATTTTGATAGCCTTGTCAAAATACTTTGCTGCTTCATCGTATTTCTGCAGACCGTACAAGGCGCAGCCCATGCCATAGTGCACCTCGGCGCTGTCGGGCTTGTCGATAAAAAGCGCATCCATATACTTAAGAGCGCCCTGCGGATTGCCCATGGCGCCGTAGCAGAGCACAACACCCCGGTAGGCCTGACTATAAACGCTGTCGGCTGCAATCACCTTTTGATACAGGGGCAAAGCCTCGGCTGGATTTTTTGCTTTATAAAGGGATTCGGCTTTCAGGAACAAAGTCTGGGGTGTTTCCTGCGCGCATGCCTGAGAGCAAAAGCACAGCATCATGAACACCATGGCAGGACAGCACATTATTGCTTTTAAGTACCCGGCTCTCATATAGTGGCGACAATACAAAATAAGGAAAGGTGTTTTTATTAATTTAAAACATATTCTGCAAATTATTGAAAAAAACAATCTTTATTTTAAAAAAATAAGCTCTTTTGAAAAATACATGGCTGGTTAAACACATACCTGCCGTGCTTCTTGACTGGAATGTGCAGTACAAGCCCCGCTTTCAAACGGGGTTAACGTCGCAACAAATCCATTCTTATATACCGGAATACCACGCCCTGCAGGCAGAAAGCAGCATTACAGCCACTCAGCGTTCTATGAGCTGCAGAAAAAAATTAAGCAGCATGGGGTTAAACATCGTTCCGCTTGACGAGCGCATAATAGCAATGATGTCCGGCAGTGGCATTGCATCGCGGTATGGGCGCCGGCTGCGCATGGCATCAAAAACATCTCCGACGGTTATCATCTGGCACACGATATGAGGACGCCATCTGCCCGGAATTGACGGATAGCCCGTGCCGTCAAACTTAATATGGTGCTCAAGGGCCGCCAGAAGCGCCAGACGGGGAACATCTTTCTGCGAAATAAGATACTGCGCGCCCAGAATAGCGTGCTGTTCCATAACCCCGCGTTCCTGGCTGGTCAAAGCGCCCGGCTTGGCGACGATGTTTTCCGGAATAATGAGCTTGCCCACATCGTGCAGTAATGCTGCGACACCGATATCATGCAGATTCGCCCCGCTAAAACCCAGTGCTTCGGCCTGACATATGACCAGCAAGGCAACATTGGTTACATGTACGAAGGTATACTCGTCATGGCTCTTTATTGCGGCCAGCAGGCTGAGCGGATTCATCTCCCGGCGGAAGCGCCGCACAAATTCACCCACAATGGAGTGGATGACCCTGACATCCATGCGATCGCCCTGTTTGATGGCATTGTACAAATCGTGCATCTGGGACATGCCATATTCCCTGAAATCCAGCAGCTCTCCGATCTGTTCATCTATGGTTTTTTTTCTCAGGCCGATATCTTCTTGATCGCCGTCGCCTTCTCCGCCGCCGGTCTCATCTGCAATCTCAACCTTCCCGAGCTTTATACAGCTGGTGGAGTGCAGCTTTTTTGCATCGGTTGCTGCAAGGCCCTGAATCAGATCTTCAAGATGCGAACGCGGCAAACCCGTAATGAAAGAAATGCGCTCCACCCCCTTCTTTTTTAGAATCCTCAAGAACACCTGCCCTGTCGAACCCGAAAATACAAGCTTGCGGTTATTGCTGATAATCCCATCATTAATCAGCATCAGCGTAACCTGGGGGGTTATCTCCAGAAGGGTTGTTAAACTTTGGTGCGTCCTGTCGATATACGGAGCGACACGGGGATGTGTGGGCGGATAGAGGCCCACATTGGTCACTGCTGCAGTAAGCTGAGAAACAATCAGTGAAAGTTGATCGCAATAGTCCTGCATATCCATATCGAGTCGGACTCCTACTTGGCCACCGTTAGGTTGCGACAAAGTTTCTGTATCTGTTCATCACCTGAGCGCAGACCGATTTCCGCAATCTCCCTGACGGCGGCATGCGGATAGGACTGCAATGATTCATAAAAAGCGATTTTTGTTCTGCGCAAATTGCGGGGGAAAAGCGTCAAGCGCGCGCTGGCTATCTTCTGCAGCGGCTCAAGCATGGCAGGTTCACCCACTTCGCCCAGGGCCTGCAGCACCATGCAGTTGAGCTGCGTATCGCGCTCAAAAGGCATAAAAATTTTTATAAGGCGCAGCATGTCGCTTCCCAGCCCGGTCACACGATAATCGTAAATCATCGACACCGCTTCAGACACCTCGGCCATAGTGCGGGAGCGAAGGAGCTGCCGCAGAGCTGCGACAGCTCCTTGATCCTTGAATTTCAGCAGCACCTCCAAAGCCTCATGGCGCAGATCACGGTCACTGTGTTTCAGCAGGGGCCGCACATGGGTTATAACCGAAGCATCTCCAGCGGCTTTGATGAAGCGCAGCAGATTGCGCACATAATAAAAACTTCTGTTGTGCAGGCGCATCACCGCCACACTGACAACCGGTGCGCCGAAGGCGCATAACAGCTCAAACAGCCGGTGGCTGCCCTCGAAAGACTGATCATTACCATACAAATCCAACAGGTCGGGGATCGCCTGCTGACCGGTTTCCCGAAGCATCTCCAGAAGATCGCTACTGGCATCATCGCCGGCCTCGGCAAGATGGGCGACCATCTGCTTGACAAATTCAGGCTCATAAAAAATCTGCATCGCCATTTTTGCAAGGGTGCGTATGTCGGCCTGCTCTTTACTTGCGATGTGCTGCCGAAGCGTTGAAAATATGACCAGCATGGGTCTGAAGCTTCCTGCATCAAGCAGCGCGGGCACAAGCTCGATGACCTTTTGCGTAAAGTCATGATATGCTGAAGTCTCAATATCCTGATCCATAAGGGCAATCAGCACGCGGCCGATATGCATATCCAGACTTTCCTTTTGAAGGCTCTGAAGCTGCTCATCAAGAGAAAAATCCGCTGGCGGCTGTATGACCGTAGGCGCCTGGGTCATAGTGGTGAGCTGCTCGTCGTAGTCGGCCGTCATATGCTGTTCGTAATTTTCCCGCTGAGGGAGTATCTGCATAGCATCGAGAAAAGGCACTGCAGAGCTTGCGGGCGGTGCGGCTGACTGTAATTCCTCGTCCGTCATAGCATCTTGCGCCGTAGAAAACTTGAGCATGAGTTTGTGCATTGAGGGTGAAAGCCGTCGGCCCTCGTTATCGGCAACGCCCAGCATTTCCGCAGCAAGATCGGCGGGGAAGCACTGGAGCAGCTCTTCCATATCATCCTGATCCGAAAGCAGTGAAATATGCTTGAGAGCCGTTTTTAGAAAACTGTCGCGAATGCCCGTTTTTAGATTATGCAAAATGATGTTCATACGCTCGAAAAACCGAAGCGACTCCTTGCCCAGCGTGCGGCGCTGAAAGCCCTCCCCTGCAAACTGCCTCAGCACATCGGCATAGCTTTCAATCGCCTGCTGAATCGGAATCGTCCCGTCATTGAGCATCCGCACAATCATGCCCGGAGAAAGCTCCTCTTCTGCAGCCTCCTCATGAATCTCCGTTCCTGATGTCAGTGCACCATCGCCGCCACCCTGATCGCCAAACACGCTACCGCCATCAATGCCTCCACCGCTGACACCCATGGAAGCCCCGCCCGCGCCTCCTTCAGCCTGAAATTCCGGTGCGGAACCGCCGGGAAGCCTTCGTCTGCCTGCGTGCAGCCCCCGGGTAAAACACTCCCATATGTCGGCGCCGGCCTTAACCTGTTCTCCCGGCGGCTGTTCTGTGGGTCCTTTGATTACCGCCTCTTCCGTCGGACGAAACATGCTGTAATCAAAAAGTTTGATCCGCACATTAGGCAGCCCCGCAGAGGCAATTATCGACGACATATCGCCCTGCGCCCGCACATCCTCAAGCCGCATGCTGAGCAGGCGCTGCAGCCGTACAAGCTCATCGGGAGCAACACCCTTGACAAGAGAGATAGAGGAAATACCCATCCGGGTAAAAGACAGTGCGACATCGCGAAACACAGAGCTTTTCCCTTCAAGACGCCTGCCGCCCGCAAACAGGTTATCCTTTACTGCGCCGATAGTAATAACAGGACTCAATTGAAAACATTTTTCAACGACAGCAATTGCGGCATTCGTGCTCTGTGTAGTGAGGTGATGTCCCTCGGGATAAATAGCGAGATTTTTCTTGAGGATATTCAGAAGAATAATAAGTTCCGCAAGAAGCTTTATCTCTGCCGGAACAACCGCCCTGCCCTGCTGTGCCGGCGGCTCTTTGGGAAGATTCACATTTTTTTCATCATGCGTAGCCATAGAACCCCCTCGACTCGGCGGCTGTTCAGACAATCCGTCAAAAACTTCATACCAAGATGGCCTATTATTACTGTGCTCTCTAACTATAAGGGAAGCCCACGTCCATGTCAACCGCAAGATACAAGAACCTGCAAGTGCGCGTCGTTAGGTTGAACGCATTTCAAGCGGTACAACAATGCCGTGCAGTAAAGTACTCAGGCAGCAAGGGTTCAGGTTTCGGCAGAGAGAATTGGAAGCGTATCAAGATCTTTGCAAGCCGACAGGTCATAATAGCAAAGGCGCCCGGGATATCCCGGGCGCCTTTGCTAACTGCAAGTGTTCACGGTGGTTACTTCATGCTTTCATCCAGCATCTTGACGGGATATTTTTTCTTCAGCCCTTCAAGATAGGACTCCATGGCGGTCTTCTGTTTTTCAGTCTTGAGCGTACGTTCGATTCGCTGCTTTACATCCTCAAATATTTCCTGTTCCTGCGCCTTTTTTTCCATCACCTTGATGATATAGTAGCCATCCTTAGACTGAAACACCTCGCTTACCGAGTCAAGCGGCTGTGAGAATGCCTTTTGCTCAAAAACATCACCGTACAAATCCGTGCGCTTTCCGCGGGCAAAAAGGCCGGCATTGCCGCCACGGTTCTTGGTGCGGGTATCCTCGGATACTTCCTTTGCAACCGCCTCAAAATCATCGCCTTTCTTAATGCGCGCTAATGCCTGATCAGCCATACTCTTCTTCTGATCCTTTACCTGCTGTGTGGCGTTATCCTTGGCCTCAAACATGATGAGGCTGACGCGCACTTTCTCTTCTTTCATGAAGCTGTCCTTGTTCTGAGCATAGTACTGCTGCATATCAGCATCCGTCACCGTGAGCTTGTCCATGACTTCCTGCTTGGTCAATTCCTGCACGATGAACTGATCGGCCATTTCCTTGATGCGCCGGGCAATATCTTCTTTCTTGTCGATATTGAGCCTGCGGGCTTCCTGCGACAGCAGGCTCATCTGAATGGCCCGCTCAATCAGCTTCTTTTTGCCATCAGGGGTTTCATACCGTGAGCGAAACTGCGGCGGCATCATGGCAAGAGGGGCAAAAACGCTTTCCTCGGTTATCTTGTCCTTGCCAACTGTGGCAAGCAGCTTGTTTGGGGTTGCAGCTTTTTCAACTTTAGCGGTCGCCTGCATAGCCGCTGGGCCCGGCTGAGCCTGCACTACAGCTGGTCCGGCAAGCAGCGCTGCGGCAAACACGACAACAATCATCTGTTCGGTTTTCTTCAGTACCTTCATAACATCCATCCTTTCTGTTACTGTTAGTGTAGCAATTCATACTGCTTCAGTATAACCTTCAGCTTTGCATTCAGATCATCGGGCATGGGGCACAGCGGCAGGCGCACCTCGCCCGATACGATACCCATCATGCCGATGGCGGTCTTGACCGGAATGGGATTGGTCTGCAGGAACATGGCATTGTGCAGCGGCAGCAGGCGGTGATGTATCCTGCGCGCCCCCGTCCAGTCGCCGGCCTGCACAGCCCGAATCATAGATGCACACAGGGCCGGGGCAATGTTTGCCGTAACTGAAATAGCACCAACTCCGCCCACCGCCATCATGGGAAGTGTATTGGCGTCATCACCGGAAATAACCGCGAAGTCTTCACCGCAGCGGTTTATGATCTGGCTCACCTGCTCAAGTGACCCGGATGCTTCCTTGATGCCCACAATAGTGGGTATCTTTGCCAGGCGCTCGATGGTTTCGGGCAGCATGTTCACGCCTGTCCTGCCCGGCACATTGTAGAGCACAATGGGGATATCAACGGCGCCTGCCACCTTTTTAAAATGCAGATACAGGCCCTCCTGTGTCGGCCGATTGTAATACGGCGTAATGAGCAGGCAACCGGCGGCGCCGGCTTTTTTTGCGTGCCTGCTCAGGCGGATGGCCTCTTCGGTGTTATTTGATCCCGTGCCCGCCATAACCGGCACGCGGCCTGCCGCAGACTCGATGGTGACCTGTATCACCCGCTCATGCTCTTCAAGCGAAAGCGTGGCCGACTCACCCGTCGTGCCGCAGGGGCACAGCACATCTGTGCCGTTTGATATTTGAAACTCAACAAGTTTTCTCAGGCCTTCGCCGTCAACCGTGCCATCCTTAAACGGCGTGACCAGGGCCACCATGGAACCTTTAAACATAAGCACAGCCTCCCAGTTGTTTTTTCTTTAGAACAAAGTCTGCAAGCCTGCCGGCTAGCAGGCTTGCCCGCGATCATAGGCTTCAGGGCTCATTTCGCCGGTATAAATGAGGCTTGCACCGCCTTCGAGATAGGCCTGCGCAAACGGCGGAGCTGCGGGCTCGGCATACACTTTCAACTGCTCGCCGCCCCGGGTTTTCACGAGCACAGGTGATGCCGCCCTGCCCATGGCGATCGACACAAGGGCCGCTGCAACAGAGCCCGTACCGCAGGCAAGCGTTTCATCCTCAACGCCGCGCTCGTAGGTGCGAATGCCGATTATGCCGTCGCCGCCGATAGTGATAAAATTGACATTAGTGCCTGCAGGCTGAAACTGCCCGTGAAAACGGATCTTTGCCCCAAGCGCTTTGATCGGCACTGCCGCAAGGTCGTCGACAAAAATAACCGCATGGGGAACACCGGTATTTATGCTGTGCACGGTTATCTGCCGGCCGTCCACCTCGATCACCTGGTGTAGCCGCAGGTCATGCGGCTGCGACAGCTGCGTCTTGACAATAGCTCCGTTTACCTCGGCGTGAATAACGCCTGCTATGGTTTCAAATGACAGACTCGCGCCGGCGATGCCGTTTAAAAAAGCAAAACGTGCTGCGCACCGCGCGCCGTTGCCGCACATCTCGGGCTGGCTGCCGTCGGAATTAAAAAAATGCCACCTGAAATCTGCAGTGTCTGATTTTTCTATAAATATCAGGCCGTCTGCCCCGACCGACAGCTTTTCCCTGCACACGGCTTTGACAAAGCCGGGATTCCTTATCCCGTTCCAGATGCCGCTGCGGTTGTCGATAATGATAAAATCATTGCCGCAGCCGCTCATTTTGTAAAAAGGAATTGTCGCCATATACCTGTCTCAAAACCCAAAGACGTTATCAATCATTTTAAATAATCCGGCATGCTTTCCAGCCGCACCAGATCCTCAACGGTTTCACGCTGCCGGATCACGCTGAATGAATCGCCGCTCACCAGCACCTCGGCCGCGCGGGGGCGGGAATTATAATTTGAAGACATGCTGAAACCGTAGGCGCCGGCGCTCATGACCGCTATGAGCTGTCCCTGCGAAAGATCGGCTATCTGACGGCTCCGGGCCAGAAAATCGCCCGACTCACATATCGGGCCGACAATATCGGCTGAAATCTCATGGGCATCGGTTATCTGCACCGGCCGAATCTCATGAAAGGCATCATAGAGGCTCGGGCGCACAAGATCGTTCATGCCGGCATCAACCACGATGAAATTTTTAACCTCTGATTTCTTCGTGTACAGCACGCGGGCAACAAGGGCACCGGCATTGCCGACAATAACGCGGCCCGGCTCAAGAATCAGCGTACAATCCATACCCTGCATTTCGCTTATAACCGCCCGGGCATATTCAGAAGGATGCGGAGGTGTCTCTTCATTATAGGTAATGCCCAGCCCTCCGCCAAGATCAAGATATTTAACGGCAATGCCTTCAGCGGCCAAGGACTCAACAAAGGCTCTGACACGCTTGAGCGCATCGACAAACGGGGTCACCTCGGTTATCTGCGAGCCGATATGGCAGGCAATTCCCGTCACCAGGATGCCGGGCAGCCCGATAGCTTTTTTATACTCATCAAAAGCAGCTTCGATTTTGATACCGAACTTGTTCTTCTTGAGCCCCGTTGAAATATAGGGATGGGTCTTCGGGTCAACATCAGGGTTGATGCGAAGCGCAATGCGAGCCTGCTTCCCCATGGCTGCCGCAACCCGGCTGATAAGCTCAAGCTCCTGGTCAGACTCTATGTTGAACTGGAGAATATCGCTTTGCAGCGCGTACTCGATTTCAGCCCGGGTTTTACCGACCCCCGAGTACACGATCCTGTCGGCCGGCACACCCGCCTTGAGTGCCCTGAAAATTTCGCCGCCCGACACAACATCAACGCCTGCGCCAAGACGGGCAAAAAGCCGCAGCAGCGCAATATTGGAACAGGCCTTAACCGAATAGCAGGTCAGGTGCGGCACCGCTCTGAACGCTCCGTCAAACACGCTGAAATGCCGTTCGAGGGTTTTGCGGCTGTAGAGATACAGGGGCGTTCCCACCTCAGCGGCAATCTTTTCAACAGGCACATCTTCGCAGTACAGACTCTTTTCCTTATAAACAAAATCGTGCATTCCCTTGTGCTCTCCTATGGCAGTTTAAAGGTAACCGAGGCGTGCTCGGACATGGGACTTTCATTGGCCCTGGCTGAAGCGTCAACAGATGTTACAGCATATACATAGGCGTTGCCGGATTTGGCGCTTGTGTCTACCCAGGAGTTATCGGTCACGGGCCGTGCATTCAGCCGCACAAAGCCGCCGACCTCCCTGCGGTAAATATTATATCCGGCGATATCTTTTTGAAACATGCCCATCCATTTCAGCAGCACGCCGTCCTGCCGTGGAATGGCGACAAGGCCCTGCGGCACGCCGGGCGGCGTAATGTCCATATAGGCAACCTGCAGCTCATTCGACGGCCCGCTTTCAACCAGCGTCTCTTTCACCATGCGCGCAGCGCGAATCGTATAAAAATACGTCTCATCTATCTTATCCGGCACATCCTCAAATACAGCCTCATTTACCGGTTCCTTATTGATCGGGCCTTCCGCATAAACGCCCTGCTGTGTTGTACGGTATATATTGTAACCGGCAAAACCCGCAAGCGGGCTGCCGTCCCCAAGTGCCGCAACCGGCTGCCAGGACAGCAGCAATTGTTTGTTTTGACGATCAACCTTCAGCCCCGTTGGGACTGCCGGCGGCCGGTCCCAGTAGATGATCATGGGCTTTGTCGACTTGCCGTTGTGCTCCCGCTCGTTGTAGGCCATCATCTGATAGAAATATACCGTTTCGAACTCGAGGGCCGTGTCCAGGTAATGATACTGCTGCTTGTCGGGCGCCTTGCCCCGGTCGCCTTTGTAGACGATATCAGCAAGCTGAATAATATTTTTAGGGCATTTAGGGCAAAATTTTTCTATGGGCTCGCTGGCGCGCTGAATCTTAAAACCGGCAAGATCAAGAAGCTCGGTGTCGTTGACATTTTTCTCCGGCGCGCGCCAAAGAATGAATATGCCCTCGGAGCGCGCAACAGCCTGAAACCGCGACGGTGCATCAGGCACAATCGGCATCGGCAGCCCAGGATCAGACTTCTTGCCGCAGGCGGATGATGAGATTACAAACAATGCTATACATGACCATAATAAAATTCTTTTCATACCACACCTTATCAACGACGTTAAAACACTGTCAATTAGAAACACGAAAAGCAAATCAAACCAGGTCAACCAATCGAACTCAATTAAACTTCTTCCTCTTATTCAGCCCTGCCCGTGCAGCAGCCAGCGCTTTCTTAACCGCAGCCGTTCCGGTTCCGCCCGTGCACGTTCTGCTGTTCACCGACGCATCAATGGTCAGACAGTGAATGACATCACTCTTAAAAACCAGGCTAAACTGCTGCAGTTCGGCCAACTTTAAATCCCAAAGGCTTTTGTCTGTCTTCACGCAGTGGGCGACAACTTTTCCCACCACTTCATGGGCCGTGCGAAACGGCACCTTCTTGCTCACCAGATAATCGGCAAGATCTGTCGCCGTGAGGAAACCGCTCTGTGTGGCGGCGCGCATTTTATCCTTATTGACCTTTATCTCAGGCAGCATGAGCGCCATTATATTCAGGCAGCTCTGCACGGTTTCAACCGTATCAAACAGCGCCAGCTTATCCTCCTGCAGGTCGCGGTTATAGGCAAGGGGCAGCGATTTCAACAGAGTCAAAAGCGACATGAGATTGCCGTAAACCCTGCCCGTCTTGCCGCGCACGAGCTCTGCCACATCAGGGTTCTTCTTCTGGGGCATGATGCTGCTGCCCGTGCAGAAGGCATCGGCTATATCTACAAATTGAAACTCCGGAGTCATCCAGATAATCAGCTCCTCACACAGGCGGCTCAGGTGCATCATGATAATCGCGGCGCAGGAGCAGTACTCAAGCTGCGTGTCCCGGTCAGCCACCGTGTCCATGCTGTTTCTGGTGACCTCGGGGTAGCCCAAAAGCCGAGCCACATATTCCCTGTCGATGGGGTGCGGCGTGCCGGCAAGAGCGCCTGCGCCAAGAGGCATACGGTTTACCCGCACATAACAGCCTTCGAGCCGGTCGCGGTCGCGCCCGAGCATCTCAAAATATGCCATCAGGTGATGGGCAAAAAGCACGGGCTGAGCATGCTGCATATGCGTAAATCCAGGCAGCACGACATCGGTATTTTTCTCTGCAAGACCAAGCAGGGCTTTTTGCGCGCAGTCGACAAGTCCGATAGTGTTGGCCACCGCATCGCGCAGGTAAAGGCTTACGTCAAGTGCTATCTGGTCATTGCGGCTGCGTGCCGTATGCAGTTTGCCCCCTACCGGGCCAACCTTCTCAATCAAACGCGACTCGATGAGCATGTGTATGTCTTCAAACTCAGGCCGCAGTTTCAGCTTACCCCCGGCAAGCTCTATCTCAATCTGCTTGAGTGCCGAAATGATCGTGTTTGCATCCTTTGCCGCAATGATCTTCTGACGCGCCAGCATCCGGCAATGGGCAATGCTGCCCTGGATATCGTATGTATAGAGCTTGTGGTCGAAGTGCAGCGAAACGGTGAACTCCTCCACCGCCTTGTGCATGCCCTGCGAAAACCGGCCTGACCAGAGCTTTTTACCCGCCATGCTGCTTCCTCTTGGCTGTTGCCTGCACCCGCAGGCGCAGGGAATTCAGGCGAATAAAGCCGGTGGCATCAGCCTGCTGATACACGGAGTCTTTTTCAAATGTTGCAATGTCCTCACGGTACAGGCTGTACGGCGACTTGCGCCCGACAACCGAGCAGGTGCCCTTATAGAGCTTCACCCGCGCCGTGCCGGTCACATTTTTCTGGCTTTCATCAATAGCGGTCTGCATCATCTCGCGCTCCGGGGCGAACCAGTAGCCGTTGTACACAAGCTCGGCATACTTGGGCATCATGCTGTCCTTGAAATGCATGACCTCGCGGTCGACAGTAAGCGATTCCACGGCGCGGTGCGCGGCGTGGAGAATCGTTCCGCCCGGGGTTTCATACACGCCGCGCGATTTCATGCCCACATAGCGGTTCTCGACGATATCCACGCGGCCGACGCCGTTTGCGCCGCCAAGCTTGTTCAGGTGCGCCAGCAGGTCAGCCGGGCTCATTTTTTTGCCGTCGACGGCAACAGGATTGCCCTGCTCATAGTCGATTTCAACATAGGTCGGCTTGTCGGGCGCCTTCTCCGGAGACACGCTCAAAAGAAACATATCATCCAGTGGCTCATTCCACGGATCCTCAAGGATGCCGCCTTCAAAACTTATATGAAGCAGATTGCGGTCGCTGCTGTAGGGCTTGGCAGCCGTCACCGGCACATCGATGCCGTGCTTTGCGGCATAATCGAGCATTGCGGTGCGGGAGGTAAGCTCCCAGTTCGACTGGCGCCAGGGAGCGATGATCTTGATATCGGGCTTGATAGCATAAGCCGTCAGCTCAAAGCGCACCTGGTCATTGCCCTTGCCTGTGGCGCCGTGTGCAATGGCGTCGGCGCCTTCGGCAATGGCTATCTCGACCTGCTTTTTGGCGATCAAAGGCCGTGCTATGGAGGTGCCGAGCATATAGGTTCCCTCGTAGAGGGCATTTGCCCGCAGCATGGGGAAAATATAATCCCGCACGAATTCCTCGCGCAGATCCTCGATATATATTTTGCTGGCGCCGGTCTTCATGGCCTTCTCGCGCACCGGGTCAAGCTCTTCGCCCTGCCCCACATCAGCTGCAAAGGCGATCACCTCGCACTGATACTGCTCCTGCAGCCATTTCAGAATCACCGACGTATCAAGCCCGCCTGAATAGGCAAGCACAACTTTTTTAAACTCGCTCATAAAAAAACCTCCCGTATATAAAATGTTGGATTTTAATTTTCAGATTTTAAATTGCAGAATGTCCGCCGTTAAGAACGGATTTTGAATTGTAGAAAAAATAGCTGCAGAATACCAATTAAAAAATTCTAATCAGCACTCCGGGCGCAGCACATCTTGCTTCTTGCTCATTAAAAGCTCCAGAATCGCCTTCTGCACATGCAGCCGGTTCTCCGCCTCGTCAAACACCACCGAGTGCGGCCCGTCCATAACCCCATCGGTTATCTCTTCCCCCCGGTGTGCGGGCAGGCAGTGCATCACCAGCACATCTTTGGTGGCGCCATCCAGAAGCTTTTCGTTCACCTGATAGCCCTGAAAAGCCTTGATGCGCTCGCGGTATTCCTTCTCCTGCCCCATGCTCACCCAGGTGTCGGTAATAATCACATCCGCACCCCTTGCCGCCTCGACAGGATTCTGCACCAGCAGGATTTTAGATGCCGCCTCTTTGCGGGCACGCTCAAAGATTGCCGTATCAGGCTCATGGCCTTTGGGGCAGGCAAGCGTAAGATCAAAGTTCAGACGCAGGGCGGCGCTGATCCAGGAATGGGCTATATTGTTGCCATCCCCTATATAGACAGCCTTAAGCCCCTCATAGGAGCCGCGTTTTTCAATCACCGTAAACAGATCAGCTAAGATCTGGCAGGGATGGCACATATCGGTAAGTCCATTGATGACCGGAATATCGGCATAGCGGGCCAGCTCATCAAGATTTGACTGCGCAAAGGTACGAATCATAATGCCATCAAGATAGCGTGAAAGCACGCGGGCCGTATCGGCTATCGACTCGCCGCGCCCGAGCTGCATATCGGTCCAGCGCAGGTAAATGGCATGGCCACCGAGCTGAAACATGCCCACCTCAAATGATACGCGCGTGCGGGTGGAGGCCTTCTCGAAAATCATCCCGAGGGTCTTGCCCTTGAGGGGCTCATACGCCGTGCCGTTTTTCTTCTTTTTCTTGAGATCGGCAGTACGCTCAAAAATGCTGTCCATGTCCGCACGGGACAGATCATATATGCGCAAAAGGTCCTTTTGCATCTGAAATTCCTTTACTTCTTCATAATCCTACAACAAAAATGAAAGATTAGCAGAAAAATCCTTCTTGTCAATTGAATATCGCCGCCGCACTGCACCACCGGGCATCTGGCTGAAATCAGTCGTAGGGCTTGAGCATCTGGTTTATTTTTGATAAGGTTAGTTTCTATTTAACAAACTTTTTGCCGAGGACTTCATGTCGCCACTTGTCAGCGTTATTATACCTACCTACAACCGTGAAAAGATCATCACCAAAGCCATTGATTCGGTCTTTGCCCAGACATACGAGGATTTTGAGATTGTTGTGCTCGACGATGGATCACAAGACAACACGAGGGCCGTGGTCGAGGCCTACGGGCCGAAGGTGCATTATTTCTATCAGGACAATAAAGGCATTGCCGGAGCGCGAAATGCGGGCATGCACCAGGCTGCGGGCGACTATATCGCATTCCTTGATTCCGACGACTACTGGCTGCCCCGCAAGCTCCAACGCCAGATGGCCCTTTTCCTGGATCATCCCGAATACGGCATGGTGGCCTGCCAGTGCGGCTCCGTGCAGATCGACGGCGCCTACCGCGAAAAAAACCGGCCCGGCAAATCAGGCTGGATACTCTACGACCTTTTCAATAAAAATTTCATCCGCACATCCTCTGCCGTCGTCAAGCGCGCATGTCTTGAAAAGGTCGGAGGATTTGACGAAACGCTGCGAGAAGGAGAAGAGTACGACTACTGGCTGCGCATAGCAGCCGAATTCGCCATCGGCTTTATAAACGAGCCGCTCACCGTCTATGTCGACAACACCGACGGCATGAGCACCGACAGCCTCACTGGCCGCCTGCACCGCCTGAAGGTGCTTGAAAAAAAATATTTAAAGAAAAAAATCCCGCCGCAAATGTACCGGCGCCGAATCGCCGATACCTGTCACTATATCGGCCGCCACTATATCGAAAAAGGAAGCCGAGAGGAAGGCCTTGCATATCTCAAAAAAGCCCAGAAGCTGTATCCGGCATATCTGAAAAACCTGGTCTATCTTGTGCTGAATATGACAAGAATTTTGTAGCCCAAAGCTGGCACATACGGCGTAAAACTCTTTTCCTGCTCAGACCCTGTGCCCGAGCCCTTCTGAAATAATACTCAAGATAAAAGTATTGAGACTTACGCCCTCTTTTTTTGCCTGCATGGCAAGCCGTGCATGCAGAGATTTGGGCACGCGTTGAACAAACCGGCCTGAAAAATTATCTGCACTCACTTCCCTGGCAACGGGTTTTGGTATCGTCTTTTTCATATCAACACGAGCCGAAACCCAGCTTATAAAAGCATCTCGCCCGTTCTCAATGGCAGCTTCAATCGTTTCTCCATCGGACATACACCCGGGCAAATCAGGAAATGTTATCAGAAACCCGCCGCCGTCTTCAGCAGTAAGCGGGCTGACAACATGCGTGTATGCCTCAAACGGATACGGCGGCTTTACTTTTTTAATATTCTTTACGCTCATTTCTGCACCTCCCTGACGATGTTGACCATGACGACAAAAAGCTTGATATAAACAGGCTTAATAGGCCTGTGCGCCGGTATGCTCAAATTTTCCGGGCATGCGGAATGAGAAAGCACATAATGGCTTCCACCGGTCGTACGAGCCTCAATGCCGTACCGATCTGCAAGAGCCAGCACATCGTCGATATGCCATCCTGCCGGATTATTGCGCATCTTATCAAGCTTCTTATCGGCTGAGCCCATAAATTAATAGTATCATATATAGTATAGCCTGCAAGCCTTTTATTACCCAAACCCGGGGTGCAGCGCCACAAAATACGCTTACGATCTTTGCCTCAAAAAAACTCTTGATTTATATGCATGCATTAAATACAATCATAATGCATACAGATAATGCAACCAGGAGGAACTATGAAAAGCATTACTATCAGAGGTATAGACGGGGAACTTGATGCTGCTATTAAAGATCATGCGGTCCGCAGCAGGCAAAGCGTCAACCAATGGCTGATTGAATCCTTAAAAAAACTCACCGGGCAATCAAAAGAGCCTGTTTTTAAGAAGTATAATGACCTTGATGCTCTGGCAGGAGGCTGGAGCAAACAGGAAACAAAAGCTTTCCTTGCCGATATTAAAATATTTGAAAAAATCGATAAGGATATCTGGCAATGAAAAAAGTTGCCATCGACACAAACATCTATGCGGCATTCAAAGCAGGCAATGCCGGGATTGTTGAGCTGTTCCGGCACTGTGACTATATCGGCATCGATATAACAGTAATTGCTGAGCTGTATGCGGGATTTGCCATGGGAGACCGTGAAAGAAAAAATCGCAGTGAGCTTGAAGCATTTCTCAATACGCCACGGGTTTACATTCTGATGCATGATCTGGAAACAGCCGAATTCTACGCCCTTATCGTTAAGCAGCTCAGAGAAAAAGGGAAACCAATTCCGACAAATGATATCTGGATTGCAGCAAGCGCCATGCGGCATAGTCTTGCGCTGATTTCACATGACAGACATTTTGAAGCAATCAAGGGGCTGCTGCTGACAAAAGAAGGATGAACAGGTTGGGCAAAGTGAAACGCGCCCAATAATATTCTGTTGAAACAAATTCATGCTGGGCATGCTACGCTTTGCCTAGCCTACCAACTTCCGGTAGCCGCGGGCTTTAGCCAAACACAACCTGTTATCGTTCGAACCGGATTTGTAGCGCCTCTGCCATGCTCGCACGCAAAGCAAATATACCCATTGCAGTCTTAAGATTGACAAAACAGCCATCTGCTATTATAATTACATATGTAATTACATTTAGGAGGCGCGCTTTATGGAAGCAAAGCTCATACAGATCGGCAATTCAAAAGGCATACGGATTCCCCATAAAATTCTCAGCCAATCAAGCATTGACGACAAGATAGAGCTCACCGTCAAAAACGGAGCCATCATTTTAAAGCCGTTAAAAAAAACTCCGCGGGAAGGCTGGGCGCTTCAGGCAAAAAAAATGCATGCCGAAGGTGACGACCGCCTGCTGCTGCCTGATGTGCTTGGCGATGACCAGGAGCTTGACTGGTGATTAAGCAGTACGACATCTATATTGTCAATCTCGACCCGACGATAGGCTCTGAAATAAAAAAAACCAGGCCATGTGTCGTGATCTCGCCCAATGAAATGAACAGCGGCCTGCGGACGGTTCAAATAGCCCCCATGACCAGCTCACCCCGTGACTACCCCTGGCGTGTTGCCATTGTTTTCAAAAAAAAGAGCGGCTCTATAGCCCTTGATCAGATTCGCACTATAGATAAACAGCGACTCGTCAAAAGAATCGGCGCGTTACAGCATGATACTGTCGATAAGGTCAAAGAAACGCTTCACGAAATGCTGATTGCATAAATGAGCCTGCTTACATAAATTATTGTTCTGCGAGACCTATCCCTTTTGCTATTTCGTAAAACAGCAGCTTTTTTGGTTATTGAGTTATACACAGATTCATACTAATCTGCATATAATCTTTATGGGATATTCGTGAGAGAAATAACATGGATATTATCCAAGCTGTTAATGACATAAAGCTCAAATTCAATGGGATTGGTCACCCTGTCGAAATTCCCAAACTCAGCTGGTTGGGCAAAGTGAAACGTGCCCAACAATATGGTGTTTCAAATAAATTCATGCTGGGTACGCTACGCTTTGCCCTACAGGCTGCAAACTTGAGAAAGGAAACGTAATATGTCCATACCTGATTTCCAAAGTGTCATGCTTCCCCTGCTGAAATTCTGCGCAGATGGGCAGGAACACACCAATCGAGAGGCTATTGATGCACTGGCACAGGACTTCGGCCTGACTGATGACGAGCAAAAGCATCTTCTTCCAAGCGGACAACAATGCGTATTCGACAATCGTGTTGCATGGGCACGCGCCCATATGAAGATGGCTGATCTTGTTGAGAATACACGTCGCGGCGTCTTTCGAATTACCGAACGAGGGAAACAAATTCTTAAGCAAGCTCCATCTGAAATCAACCTCAGATTCCTGCGACAGTTTCCGGAATATATTGAAGCACGAGACCATCAGCAAGATAATCAGAAAGAGAAGCCTCCTTCGGGATCAGACGAACAGGAAAGCAAAACACCTGCAGAGCGGCTGGAAGAAGCGTACATGGTTTTGAGAGAAAACCTTGCAAACGAACTTATATCGCAGTTGAAATCGTCAACGCCCAACTTCTTTGAAAAAGTTGTAGTTGAGGTGCTTGTCAAGATGGGGTATGGCGGTTCCCGAAAAGACGCAGGGCAGGCCATCGGACGAAGTGGTGATGAGGGAATTGATGGAATCATCAAAGAAGACCGTCTTGGCCTTGACATCATCTACATTCAGGCCAAAAAATGGGAAAATACTATTTCTCGCCCTGAAATCCAGAAGTTTGCAGGAGCATTGCAAGGGAAACGTGCCCGCAAAGGAATATTTATAACGACTTCCGATTTCTCACAAAGCGCCCATGAGTACGTGTCGGCCATTGAGAGCAAGATCATCCTGATCGACGGTCAGCAACTTGCTCAATACATGATTGACTTCGGCGTCGGCGTCGCCACCGACGCAACATATGAATTGAAACGCCTAGATTCTGACTACTTCACGGAAAGCTGATGGTTATAGAAAGTCGGCAGGTTGGGGCAGCTGCGGGGACTTTGACCAGCCCACAAACTCACTAAAAAACGGAGGGAATAGCAATGACAGTTACGCTGAATACTCCGACGCAAAAAAAGAAATTTGATTTCGAAATTGATACTAAGGCTTCT
>CAIWCT010000118.1 GCA_903911225.1 uncultured delta proteobacterium | reverse complement strand
CTATTCATGCTGGCCGCGCTTTGTGTCTATGCCTACGGGCGCTCCGAGGCATTGTTCTGTTTGGTATTTCTTTTGTCTCTGGGGTGCAAAGAGGGAAGTGCAGCTCTTCTCCTGTCGATTCCCTTGCTCTGCTTGTTTGCACCGTCTTCATGGAAGTGGCGCAAGTCATATCTTTTCTACGGCGTATCCGTGCTCGCTATTTATCTGATTGTGAGGGGAATCGCCCTGTCATCAGTTCCCCCGTTGCCGTCACCCATAGGACAAATCTGGACGATTTTGTCACTCCTCCCCATGCTTACCATACAACACGTCGCAGCAGCCTTGGTGCCATGGGGGGTATACGCGGTTGCGCCGAAGATTTCTCACGATGTTATGTTGATCACGCTTGAGTGCGTTGGGTTGGCGTTTTTTGTGATTGCGGCTTTTCGTAGAAAGAGTGTCGCACTGGGATTGTTGTTCTTTTTGTTGTTCTTTCTGCCCACTGCTGCGGGGGCGTGGCGTGTTTATGCGGGACTGGATGAGATTATTAGCAAGCGGTTCATGTCGTTTGCCATCATTGGGCTCTTAATACCCCTGGGCGACTGGTTATTTTCCAGGACATGGAGCAAACGTCAATTTTCCGTGGCCATTGCTTTGATGGGATGTTATGCGGTCGTCTGTGCAGCCCAAACCGTAAAAAGGAACGAGGTCTATCTAAACGCTCACAACTTTTGGGAGACTGAGGCCATGGAGTCTCCCGACTCAGACATGATCAATTACAATTATGGCTTGCTGCTCATGGGAGAGGGCAAGCTTGAGGAGGCAATCGTTTATACGAAAAAGTCAATTGATATTAATCCAAGATACTTCAATGCCAACGCATCGTTGAATCTGTCTACCTGCTACAGAAATCTTGGGCGCAAACAGGAGGCACTTGTTGCCATTGACAGGGGACTGCAGGCGTTTCCTCAAAACGAACAGCTTATCGAGGCAAGGAAGCAGGTCTTGACCGTTCTGGGCCAAGCCCTTGTGCCGGTAAAATGAGTCTCATCGTCTCCACTGCATGTTTGTCTCGATACGGGGGGCCGAGCGGGTTGGATATTACCCGCAAGACAAATGACATTTCATAGTTGTCTAAAAAATAAATTGTCGAGATAAAAATTTGACCCCCATTTTTCACTCAAGGTGTTCTTCACGCGGATGGTTATGCGGTATATAACGGCGTCAACCCAAAAGTCAGGCAGACCTGTCTTGCTCATCTGATTCGCGCAGCCAGGGAGATCAAACAGAAAATTTTACTAAAAAACCCGAAGGATCAAGATGCGTAGTCGCTACTGTTTTGCGACAATCTGACAACGCTACTGCAGCAGGCCGACCACATTGCCGGGCAATTCAATGCCGATGTGATACCCCGTCAGCATTCGAAAAAATTCAAACATCGCCTGTATGCAAGCCTTCAAAAAATCTGTGCTACAACATGCGCATCGAAAAAAGCAACAACATTACAACAACGGCTTCTGGACCCCCGCAGAGAATATAATCGCCTGTTTACGTTTCTTGACTATCCTGATGTTCAACCAAACAACAACCAAGCAGAACAATCATTGAGGAATATTGTTATTTTAAAAAAATCTGCTTTTGGCCTCGTTTGCCGGAAGGTTCTCTCTCTCATAGCATTCTGCCAAATTTGCTGCTCACAGCCAGTCGGCAGGAGAAGCACCAACTGGATTTTTTAAAAACTTTGTTCATCTCAAGCACTGCTACTGCGCAAGCTGCTCTGTATAAAAATTCTTCCTGACTATCCTGCCCCCCCCCTGCGATTCATAAAAGGGCTAAACTGTTCCGAGAAATCGCCTTTTAAAGGCTCGGGTTGCCCAATTCCATGAAACGGATCTCGTTGAACAGCCGTAATCAGTTTTAAAATTTTCAGTGCCTTCTTACAAGCCGGCTCACAACTCCCACGGGTACAGGTACTCAGGCTTTACGCGTGCGCCGTTGAGCCCCGCAACTTTGTAGGAGCTTGTGCCGTAATGTTTATTAAAATACTGTACAGCCGTCGGGCTGAACTGGACAAAATTGAGCTTGGCCTCTATGGGGGTAATGTCGCTTTTAATCTTCAGTATAAAATCTATTTCCTTTTTGTCCTTTGTCCTCCAGTACAGCACAGCATCCTTGCCGTATTTTTTTACCAGCTCAGCAAAAACTGCTGTCTCAAAAACATTTCCGACAACTTCCTTCTGCAGCCCCTTCAGCCACAGCATCTGCATGATGCCCGTATCATAAAAATACAGTTTAGGCAGCTTAAAAAGCTCGAGATAGGAAGAGCGTCGTGTAGGGAAAGAGTGTGTCAGTACGTGTAG
>CAIWCT010000117.1 GCA_903911225.1 uncultured delta proteobacterium | reverse complement strand
GTGTTATGGTTCTGCCTTTGCACCTCTTCTGGGCACGGGCCCGGCGGGTCATTTCGACTGGGCGGATCTGATTCTGGTGGGCTCCCTTGATAAAAAGCCCATGGGTCTGTTTGATTATTTCACCAAAGAGAGCCCCGTTGCCTGGATGTTTGAAAACGCTAAAATCGAACGCACGCATAGTTGCACAACCAAGGCTTTTGCACCTATGAAGACGCCCTACCGGGGCAACTGCCTGATGATCGGTGATGCCGCGGCCTTCGTGGAGGTGCAAGCCCAGGGAGCGCTTAATTGCGGCTTCTGGGCAGCCGATGCGGTTGCTAAAGAGCTTGACGGCAAGCCCGGGTTTGCCGAATACGGCAAAACATGGCTTGAGACTTTCGAATTTAACGATGACGGCATGATGCAGGTGACGACAGGCTATGCCCTTATCCCGTATTATACCGACGATGAGGTCGTATACCTGTTTTCGCTCATGGACGACGTGGTCCTGAACGGCAGCTGGAGCCAGTATGACTCACCTCGCATGATGTGGGCTGCAATTCACAAACACGACGAGCGCATTCAAAAAGAACGGCCCGAAATCTGGCAAAAAATTCAGAAGCAGCAGTCGCGCACACTGGGCGACTAATATGATTGTTTCAGCAAAATAGAAACCGGCATATGGAAAATACATTTGATTTGATTGTTATCGGCGCCGGACCCGCAGGGCTTACGGCGGCAAAATGTGCAGCCGAAGCGGGGCTGTCAGTCGCCCTGCTTGAACGAAAAGACACCCCGCAGGACATACTTCGGATGTGCGGCATGATGCTGGTGACTCTCACTGGCCGGTACATGGGCGAGCGCACGGTGTATAACGAGCAGGCCCGCAAGCTCATGTTCCCCCATAACGGGTTCAGCCTGAATTATGACGGGCCAACCAAGGATTTTTATTCATGGCATATTTATTCGCCCCATGAAGAAACGGTTGTGTTCGGGGATTACGGCGTCAACAGCGCAAAAGGAAAAGAAGGCCGGGCCTCTGCCGTCTACAGCAAGGGCCATTTCCTGAGCGGACTGCTTGATGAATGCCGGAGACTGGGGGTAAAGATTTTTACCGGCGAGAATGTCCTGTCTGCGCGCAAAATCGGCGATACCGTTGAAATTCTTACCGCAGGCGGTAAAAAATTCAAAGGCGTATTTGCCATCGCCGCCGATGGCCGTCAGTCTCGTGTCGCCCGCAGCATGGGCATGAACAAGGGGCGGGGGTTTTACTGCACGATCACTTCAGTCGGCTATGAAATGACCAATCTGAACCTGCCGCAGCCCTATGCCCTGCACCAGCCGCTGGTAAAAAGCGGGAACCCGCCGATGATGGGCTTTGTCGTGCCCCGTGCCTGGAACCATGAAGGCGAAGATGTGTGGCTGGTCATGATTTCAAACGTTGATATGAACGCCGATCATGAGGCCATCTTTGATGACTTCACGATGAAAAGCCGTTTTGCCCCCTGGTTTAAGGGCGGCCGCAAAGTTCGTCGCTGCGGCTGCACCGGAAATATGTATGCCCCGCTGGTCAATCCCTTTAAGGACAATGTGCTGTTTGCCGGCGATGCGGGCTGGTGCCAGGAGGCCGAGATGACCGGCGCCGTCATGAGCGGCTGGAAGGCTGGCACATCGGTCGTCTATGCCATGATGGAAAAAAACCATACGCAGCAGGGCGTGCAGGACTACCTTGACTGGTGGAAAACCAATCATATCGAGAAGCTTGACTACCAGGTGTTTTTGAGAAATCTCTATATGCCCATACTGTGCAACGATGCTGAAATCGATTATCTGTTCAACACGATTAAGGAAACACTGCCCACGGTGCTTGATCCCTATGAAGTGCCGGAAAATCTGGGCAGAGCGCTGGCAAAAATACTGCCCCAGGTACAGCAGGAGCGGCCTGATTTGATAGCAAAAATTACGGGCTTTGCCAAACTGCCCCCCGAGGAAGTGCTGCGCAAAACTATCCGGGGCGGATTTAACTGCAGCTTTACTATTTAACTTGCGTCACCTTTGATAAAAAACAAATCTTTTTTTAAGCACGACCTTGAACCACCTGCCCGATGCAATGGAAGCTAAAATGTCGCGTGAGGTCATGCTCGACACTATCAATAAAAATAAGCTTATCACCAAAATCATACCCCGAAAATCGTTATTACGAGCGGTGCTTTTATAAAGCAGGTTCCGCATAGCTGTACTGTGCAACTTAATAAAAAGAACCGCAGGGAACGTCATTTCTGCGAACGGATTTTTTATAAAGATATTTCAAAAAAATAAAGTTGCACAGTACAGATAAAAGCAGCTATGGAAAACCGCAAAAAAGTGGGATATACTGCACATGCACGGCAAGATAAACTACATTCAAGAGGTGCTACCATGAAACAATTTGTAAAAATATTTTATCTGATCTCAGTGATCGTTTCCCTAACCTTGCTCTGCCCGCTTGTCTGCCGGGCTGAAGCAAAAAAGGGTCTGCTTGTCTATGACTCGATATACGGCTCAACGCCGGAGGTGGCCTACTGGCTCAAGGCCATTATCGGCGATGAGCAGCCCCTTGATGTGAAGCGGGTCGATCAGGTAATCACGGTTGCTCCCTATGACTACGTGCTGATCGGCAGTTATTCAAAATGGGAAAAGCCGTCACCGAGAATCTATAAATTTGTTGAAAAATATCAGAGCGATCTGGCAAAAAAGCAGGTCTGCTATTTTCTCACCTGCGGCGACTGGGATGAAACCATGATCTTGAAGGTACCCGGCGGAACGGCCCATCAAATTGCCGGAAGAAATTATCTCTATGAGCTTATGACCAAATATCCGAATATCAAACCGGTTGTCATCGCCGGGTTCGGCGGCAGGCAGGTAACGCCCGCGCTGCAGGGCGCCGATGCTTTCATGATCTGGATGCTCGAGAAGCTTGCCAGGGAGGGTGCGGCGTGGTCCGGCCTTGATATCTATGAATCGCTGGTTCCGGAGCGGGTCGAAGTATTCGGCAATGACGTGCGGCAAAAAGTTCTGGGGCTTGAACCCCTTGCCGATGTACAGAAATACCGCGGATTCTGGCAGTCTGCGCAGCCCGGCTCACTAACCGACCCGTCTAAAAAGAAATATACTGTGCGGACTTATACCGTACATACGGCAACCGATAAGCTCTTTTACAGCCGCTTCCGGATTAAAAGCGATTTGGACGGAACAATAAAGATGCTCGCCGCATGGGCGCAGCAAAACGGCGTGACGCTTAATGAGCAGCGAAAAACTTTTTTCAATGTCTATTATCATGCGGTCAAGAATGTCAACGGCAAAGACATGACCATGCATGTTGTTGCAGCGGTCATGCCTGACGATCCGGGTGCTGTGCACATATCTCTCAGATCCTATGATAAGCTTGATGCCCGCAAGCCCATTGAAGAGGCCATTGGCAAGGCCGAGCAGCTGCTCTGGGCCGACGGCAGAAAAATTGAAGGGAGGTAGGCCTCTGTTTGCATGGTGGCCTATGACGTTGCACAATAACGAGCGCGATCGGATGCCGTCAATATAAAAAAATCCATCACAAAGCCGGGGCTGCAGAGAAGACGGCTCCGGGAACTGCAAAACAATAAAAGGAGACAGCCATGCTTATTTTAGGATTTCTGGGCAGTCCGCGCCTGAAGGGTAAATGCAGCCGTCTGCTTGACAGCGCTCTGGAAGGGGCCGCAAGCAGCGGGGCCACGATAAAAAAAATAGAGCTTGTGAAAAAAGATATCAGGCATTGCATGGGGTGCAGCAAATGTATACACGACGATCCTGCCTTGAAGGTAGGAAGGTGCCCGATTAAAGATGATATGGCCTCTCTGCTGGAGGAATACATTAATGCCGACGGCTATATTTTTGCAAGCCCGGTATACGATCTATGCATCACCTCGCTAATGAAAAAATTTTTAGAGCGCAAGTTCCCTCTTACCTATCGGCCCAAAGAAGCCTATGCAACCATAGGGGCTGCCCGCGCGCCGGCTGACTTTAAGAAAAGCGCTGCCATGATTGTAACCGGCAACTGCGCTGATGAGTATCAAGAGCTCATGGGCGATCCGTGTTTTGAAGCCATGGGCTCACACCTGATCATAGAGCAGGTGATGACTACAGATAAGCTGTATGTCGGCGGCGTTGAGAATATGACTGATGAAACCTTTGCAGAGAGGCTTGACACAGCTCACCGCATGGGAGCCCGTCTGGTCGAGGAAATAGCGCGGGCACACTAGCGGCATGCCATGAAAACGCTGTAGGAAGGCCGCTTTTGGACATGCTTCTGTCATATTAAAAAAAACGACTATCTGTTTCCTGACTGCGGCGGCAGTGATAAAAAACATGGTGCTGCAAGGTTTCAGGCAAAAAATTTAACAGAGTGCAGGCGATTATATGCAGACAATTCATATTATGACAGATGAAGAACGGGAGCAGATGCTCGACGGTTTGTTTACCCGGCTTAAGATACCGCGATGGCGTCCGTCACGGCAAGAGCTTGAAGCCGAAATCGAGGACTACCTGCGCAAAAATCATCCCTGCACGCTTGCCACCTGCGGGGCAGACGGTGTACCGCGGGTATCGGTGGTCGACTATGCCAATGAGGGGCTTTTCATCTACATTTTCAGCGAAGGCGGCGGCAAGTTCAAAAACATTGCCGAAAACAATAAAATTGGCGTGGGCATCGGCACCTCGGCCCGCACGATAACTTCGGTGCGTGGCCTCAACATTCAGGGAACCGCCGAGATTTTTACCGAAGACCAGCCTGAGTTCACCCATGCGGTCAAACTGTTCAAGCCCATGCTTGACGATTTCGAGCAGCGCACCGGGGCGCCGGTTGTTCTCCCGCCGGGCATGGTGCGGGTTATCAAAATAACGCCGCTGCACATGGTGTACTTTCACTATATGAAAGGCATTGCCCATGAGTGCTGGGAAGCCCTCTAGGTAAAAGTTTATGGTACGTCAACAAGGCATAATGCAATAGGTAGCTGCCTGCTGCGGTACAGACAGCATGGGCATGTAATGAAAGGATGGAAAGCATGGATGTGTTGAAACAATTAATGTCCACCATACTGAAGAAATATAAGCTTGACCCTGCAGAGTTTTCCGGAAGACTTTCCTTTGAGATAGAAGTAAAAAACGGCAAAGCGAGCATCATTAATCATAGCCTGATTTCCGATGCCGTGACGCTTCATTGAAGAGTGCCGTGCAATGATTCCGAAGAGGTCAAACAATGATCGGATTTTGACACTACAGCAGGGGCGATATTAACGACAATCAACTTTCGGGGGGATGCGTGATGGGCAAAAACAGCTTTCTTTTTCCACAACAGAATCATCTTGAAATAGTCAAAGGCTGCCTGACTGAAATGAATGGCGCCGATTCTTTTAAGGGCACAGTACAAAAAGACGGTGCATGGGAAGCCGAAATACATCTGTGTTCCAGCAGCATTTTTGAGAAGGCTTCCGTAGCGCGTGTCGATTTGTGCGGCGGCTCGGTTGAAGGAGCCCCCACGGATATTACGCTGCTGCAGGCATTTGCCTGGCCAGCCAACCCGCACGTGCCGGGCATGATTATCATGGCCAGTGCCGGCAGCACCGATGGCCAGGACGCAATCATTACCTTCTACACTGACCTGATCATGCAAAACAGCGCCGTCAGGCAGGCAGACAAAGACGCTTTTACCGCCCAGCTGGCCGCAGCATGCAAGCTCCATGGCCAGGATATTGCCGAGTACCAGGCGCTCATGGTCGGCAGGGGCATGCTCGGGGAATGCGCGGCAGAATGCGGCATGCTGTATTTCTTTGAACAGGGCGATGCCGCTATGCTTTCAGATATCATAGAGGCTCCGCTGAAGGCCTATGCCGAAATTATCAGCGCTTCGGCGGCAGCCCCTGCTGCTGAAGATTTTGTTCATATGAAAAACAATAGAAAAAAAATCATCGACTGGATGCTCACGCAGGACTACGGGGTGAAGGTTTCCCGCCAGAACAATATCCCGATAGAGGTGATAGAAGCATACGGCTTCCCGCCGATGAATTAATAAAAACCGGACTTCATCGGATCCAATACAGGGATGGTGCGCATAAAGCGAATCATCCTTTTTTTTAACTTTCGTCTTATAAGTAAATAGGGCGAATTCAAGTTGTAAGTGCACCACGAGAATCCTTCCATAGGACGACTGTTAGTTAAGATGATTTTGACTTTATCGTACGATAGCAATGTTACCAGAGCAAAGTTATAATAAATTTATGCTGGCTGATAATCCAGGTTATATCCCGAAATGTGGACTTTTAATAAAAAAGGCCTGACCACCATATGTAGTGAAAAGGCCTTTATGCTTGTCGCCGCTATGAATCCGTGCCATTCCATAGATTACAAACATTATAAGGACCGATATAAATCGCCTAAATATCTTCAGGAAAGAACACACCTCCGTGCCCGTGGCGTCCCGGTTACTTTCAAAATCATAAGGTCAAAGGAGCTTGGTCAAGTTATAAGAAGCAGGTTGCATGTTGGAGTATTCTGGTCAATGGAGTGTCCTGCGAGAATGATGTAATATCTCTTTCACAAGCGAGGGCAATACTGCTTTTTCATAAACGCTATAGCTCCGCATTCCGCCATTTTCTTCAATCATCAATGTTACCTCATCCTTCCCCGGCCCCGGTTCTATTTTAAAACCACGCTCCTTTAGAAACAGCACGCTTTCCTTAAAAAACTCAGGCATACTCTTTTTGCTCATACATAGTCCCTTTCGAGACTGTAAATTTCTCTTTTTTTGCCACCGTCAGTAAAATAATCAGCTTCGTCAAAAGTAATGCCGCCGATTGCAAGATGCCCATCGGCCAGTGCCTTTCCTATTCCGGGCACCTGAAATAAAGCAGCCCGTATTATCTGCTCAGTCGAATTACTGCATCCAGGCGCAAGTTTAAAGTTAAGGGTAAGATTGGTTTTACCGGTTCTTTCAGAAATTCTTGCCCGGTAGTCCAGAACCTGCGGAATAGTGAAAAACGCCTCGTCAAAAGCTGTGATTGTAAGGCAGCAATTCCGGTTAATTTTCATCCCGGCGCCAAGCCTGCCGACAATATGCCCCAAACGCTTGAGCATGCTCCCGCAATGGCATCTTCCGGGCAGCATAAAAGAAATATCCCCCGTTCGGTAGCGCATAAGCGGCATGCCTCTTCTGGTCAATGTGGTAAAAACAACTTCACCGGTTTGGCCTTCAGGCAACTGTTTGCCTGTCGCAGGGTCAATGATTTCAAAATAAAAATCTGCCTCGCGAATATGATAGCCCTGCCGAGCATCACAATCCACCCCGCCGCCTAGGCCCATTTCGGTCATACCATAATGGTTGTAAACACTGCAGTTCCATGCTTCTCCCACAGCTTTGCGGATGGCCTCAGGAACATAATCGGTTGTGAGGAGCACGCTTTTTATGGAAATCGGCAGGCCTCTTGAGCAGCGCGCAAGTCCAAGCACCTGTGTTGGAATACCAACTATGCAGTTGATGCTCTCCTGCTCTATGACAGCAAGGGTATTGCCTATATCTCGCACCGGACCATGCTTGATGCCGCAGGCACTAATGCGTTCAAGTGAGCGGGCAAGCAAATCACCAACGCTGTCAGGGAGCTCGCCCGGTAAAAGAATCAGCACACGGTCGCCGGGCCGGGTGAAGGTCGACATGCCCACGGCAAAGAAATCAAGGGTATGCTCTATGTCCGCCGCAGTGAAATAGAGGCGCTTGGGCTTGCCCGTCGTGCCTGTGCTTTGAAGCGTTACAACACGCTCAATCTCACTCTGAGAGACGCAGAGAAACTGCATGCCGCTTTCCCTGATATCGTCGGCTGTCGTAAAGGGTAGTGTCGAAATATCCTGGAGTTTCGAGATGGGGTGAGGGGCATTCTTTAGATGGCGATGGTAAAAAGGGCTTCGGCTTCTGGCATAGTGAAGCGTCTCCTGCACCATGCTCAGCTGATACGCGGCAAGATAAGACGTAAGATGCTTGGTGTCGGTAGCGCCGATTTTTTGAGCAGTCCAGAGCTCTAAGGGTGTGCGCGTCATTGCGCTTCCTTTCTGCTGCCGCGGTACAAGCTCCTGCCATTTCGGCTGGTCAGATTGTAGGCGCAAAAAGGCACAAGATTTCCTTCAGGGCTCATGACAAAAATATGGCAGCGGTGAAGCCGCTCAAGATCAAGGGTCCAGGCGTCCTGAAACGCCATCCCAGAGATGGTAAAGAGGTGGGTGCGAGCCCGTTCAAGAAAGTCGTCCCACCCGCCAAGGCTCAATCCTGCAGTCGCCTGCGCTGGTCGGGGATATGACCAGGCGCGGGCCACAAAATCCCTTGCTTTAGCCGAGCTACCGCAGGTGCAGCAGGTTGCAGGACTGTTGCCTGCAAGGGGATGAAGGCTGCCATCGGGCATGTACACGAAATTGCCGTGAAAAGAACAGAGCGCATGCTCCGATGCCGCCGGCCGCAGCACCTCACTATTTACAAGTCCGGCGGTTTGGGCCGCAATAGCCTGCATGACTTCCGGGAGCGTTATGCGGTCGGCATTTTCAGGAGCCCTGGCGTATCTGCCGAAATAGCTCACGGGCTGAAAATGTACGCCTCGAACAGCAGGGCTGTATTGCAGGGCAAATTTAATGATGCTGCCGAGCTCATACGCATTAATGCCGGGCACGATCGTCGCAACCAGCACGACCCCGATTTTAAGCCTTGCACACTGCTCAATGGCCTGCCGCTTCAGATCAAAAAGTTTTGCGCCCCGAAGCTGCTCATACACGGTATCGTCAGTAGCGTCAAACTGCAGATAGACTGTAGAGAGGCCTGACTCAGCAAGACGCTCCAGGTATGCACTGTCGCAGGCGATACGAAGGCCATTGGTATTGAGCTGAATGAAGGGAAAACCCATGGACCGGCCCATGGCCACAATTTCCGGAAGATCGTCGCGCAGGCAGGGCTCCCCGCCAGAGAGCTGTACATTGAATGGCCCGCCAGCTTCAAGCAGCCGGAAGTACCAGCCTTCAATGGTATTTAAGCCGGGATCGGGTTCTGTGCTGCCGCCTGCTGCGGCAAAGCAGAAGCTGCAGGCGAGATTGCAACGTTGCGTCACTTCAAGCAGTACGCAGCATGGCTGCTGACCGTGAGCGCTGCATTGGCCGCAGACAAAAGGGCAGGCTTCAGGCATTGTATGGAGTGAAGCCGTAGCGCTGGAGTGAGACCACGCAGCAAAGGTTTCAGCGTCACGCCAGATGACAGTGCTGAAATCACCGTGGCCCGGGCAGGTTTTTTCAAGATAGATAGCGCCACCTCGAACGACTCTCTGCGCCGCAATGCGCTCAAGGCATTCGGGGCAGACGCTCTGGGTGGCAGCCGGGAAATCTTTCATAACACGTCACTGTCAGATGGATCAAAACCGTGTTCGATTAGAAGCTCCAGCACTTTAGCGTAGCTGGCAAGGACAATATCTTTGCACGCAGCCCTGTCCGGGCTGTGTATCATGATTTCAGCACAGGTGACGCCGCCGAATTTGACACCAATTTCCTGCTTAAACCAGTACGCAAGATCGGTGAGCATGGTGGCAAAACCCTGCTTCACGACTTCGGTATCGCTGCCTTTGCCCGCATAATATGAGAGCAGGCAGGCGCCGCCTGAGAGCACGCCGCAGGTATTGCCGCTGAAGCCGATACCGTGGCAGAGCCCGGCCATGGAGCGCACCAGATCGGGGTTTGCTTTGCCCTGCAGGTCAAGGGCCATGATAAACATGATCTGGCTGCAGCAATAGCCTTTGCCGTTCAGCTCTAGCATTCTAAAAAGTGCATCGTCCATCAGCATGTATCCTTTCGCGCAACGGCAAGGTAATACCCTGTGCTTTTTTTCGTTTCTAAACAAGTGGTATGGTCAAGGCCTTGCAACGCCATCAGCGCGCCGAGCTCGCGCAGGGCTTTTGTATGGTCTTCCCAGAGAATAATCGAAAAGCCGCAGCACTGAAGAAGCTCACGCATGCATCCCTGTTGCTCCCGGTCATAGAGATCAGATAAAATGAGATAGCCGTCCACCGCAAGAACGCGTCCAAACTCTCGAAGCGCCCTGCCGGCATCGGGCAGCAGAGATAGAACGCATTCACACAGCACGCCGTTCAGCGCGCCAGTCTTAACCGGAAGGCTGTATACCGAGGCCTGAGCAAAGGGTCTGGACGCACATGTTGCGATATCGATACCGCAGGCCAGCAATCCGTGGTGCGAGCGGAGATGCTCGACAACTATTCCCGTTCCGCAGCCCGCATCAAGAACCCGCCCTTTGGCAGGAAATGAACATGACGCAATTGCCCTGTCCGTAAGTGAAAATCCACCGGGACGCATGATGCCGCCTGTCATGGCACACAAATGCCTTTGACCCGCAGCGGTTGAGTATAGCATTATTTATCCTCAAGAATTTTTTCAGCCTCAGCCATGCGCGTTAGAGCCAGCTCTTCTGGTATGAAGACGATGCCGCATCTGCTGCACCGAAGAAGGTCGACGGGAAAGGCGCTTCCGAGATAGGCAATCTGGACCTTGGCCTTTTCAAGGGGGATGCCGCAGGCGGCACAATGCCAGGGGGCTTTATTGGCTGAGTCAAGTGTCATGATTTCACCCCTTCAATAATCTCCATGCGGTGGCTATAGGCGTTATTAATACTGAACGCTCCGCCGGGAGTACTCGAATATTCGACCCAGTACGTGACGCATCCAAGCTTGTGATATGCAAGGGTGCTGCCGGTTTCAGGGTTAACAAGCTTACGGCCTGTCTGCTCAGCCTGTGCAATGACCTGCCGAATATCCTCGGCAAGAATGAATCGCTGTTCAAGCACAGCCTGCACATCTGCAGCTATAAAAAATTCCTGTTGATGTTCACAGGCATCATCGGTCATAACTTCTCCCGTAAGTTTTGTAAGAATCCTGCGCTTCAACTGCACCCGGTTTTCACGACGCTGTGACCAGCCCGGGCAGGCCCGACTACTGCTGCTGGAAACATCATTCTCAAACAGCAGATCAAGAAGATGCAAGCAGCGCTTACCTTGTGATGCAAAGAGGTCGCGACACATGCTGCAGTAGGTCAGATAATCATCCCCACTTTCCCGTATGCGTCTGTCAATGACCTCGCGGGCAACTTTGGCGTTGGCAAACCACATAAGGCCGCCATAACTGCAGCAGGTTGTCTTCTGTCTACTTAACGGAAGTTCTTTAATTGTATAGCCAAAATTTGTTACTATAATGCGCACACTTTCGTGAAGTCGCCCATCATTGCGGGCTGAGCATGGATCATGGATGGAGAGGACATGCTCACGAGCCGGTGCTGCAACAGGTGCGGCACCCGATTTTTCAAGCACTTCCCAGAGTGATACGGTTTCCACTTCAGGCAAATAACGCCGAAACACACGGCTGCAGCTGGGGCAGGCAAGAATCAGGCGCGGGCTGCCCATCCGGCGGTGCTGCACGGAAAAATCATCAAGGACCTGCTTCAACAGATCATCACGGCCTGCCCAGTCGGCAGGCGCTCCGCAGCATCCAAGCATAAGCCCCACGTCGGCGCTGAATGTATCGCGAAGCAGTGCATAGGTCTTCTCCACATGTTCCGGAGCCGAGGCGCTCAGCTGGCAGCCAGGGAAAAAGAGATACTCGCATGAGTCTTTCCCCGGCGCGGGGATGCAAAGGGCGCTGGCATCGCTGTTTGCGAAAAGCATGTCGCGCAGGGCAAAATCATGTGCCGACGGTGGCATGCGCTTCTGCCCGATCATAATGCGCCGCGCGTCGCTCATAACACTGCCCATGTCAAGACCCTTGGGGCACACTTCGGCGCACAGGCCACAGAGGCTGCAGGAGTTAATGAGGGCGTTTGACTGTCGCACACCCATAACGATAGAGAGATTGTTGTATGTTTCGCGTATGTATTTTTTTGGATATGAGCCGAATGCCTCCAGATACCGGCAGACCTTCACGCATTCAAGACACTCGCACTGCAGGCACCGGTCCGCTTCCTGCACAGCTTCCTGGATTGTGAACCCATTTGGTGATCGTGGGGGAGCAATTGCAGGCTTTACAGACCCCATATTGGTGTAGAGGCATGATTGAAGGCTGCCTTCGCCCGCGCGAGACGCAGTGAGTGAAACATTCTGCAGATAGCGGTCGATGCTTATGGCCGCGCGTCTGCCGTCGGCAACGGAGAGAATGGGAGAATAGGCATCCCGCAGCAGACTGCCGCCCGCAAACAGGCCCTCCCGGGCTGTTGCATATGTGATCGGATCGACAGGAAGATACTGGCTGCCGCCTGCAGCACCGGGGGCTGCAAAAACGGCATCGAAATCCGGCAGATTAAACACGTCAGCTTTTGTATGTAGCTCAACCTCGACACCTATTGCCTCAAGAACGGCAAGCTCCCCCTCGATACATTCCGGGGTAAGCCGCTCTCCGCCGACCTTCCGGATACTTCCACCGAGGCTGCCCGCTGCTTCAAATACAGTAACGGCATAGCCTTTTTTCCGTAGATCAAAGGCTGCGGTCAGTCCGCCCAGTCCGCCGCCCACAATCGCCACGCGTTTGTCCCGCGCTGGAAGCACCAGTATTTTTGGGGCTGGTGTGTCGGCCGTAAAAGCACAGGCCCGTTCAAGAGCAGCTATCTCGATAGACCCGCCCGCCAGGCTTCTATTGCAGTGGCTTCGGCAGGGCTGGTCGCAGATGCTGCCTATTATGGTTGGGAACGGGAGCGTTTTTCGCAGGAGCTTCAGTGCTGCGGAGAAATCACCACGGGCGATATGGCCGGTGAGGCTGCGCACATCAACATGCACCGGGCAGGCAGCTGTGCAGGGCGGGGCGCAGTCCTGTATGCATTTCTCTTCAAGTCTTCGCAGCTTTTCCTGTTCCATGGCGCTCCGGTCGTTTCGTAAAAACGGGGCGGCACTGCATGTGCCCGCCCCGTTTCGGTAAAATCCACAGGTGTTATTTTTTTGCCTTCAACCCCGCAAGCACTTTTTCAGGCAGGGCCGGCAAATGCCGGATGCGCACGCCCGTTGCATGGGCAATGGCATTGATGATTGCAGCATGGGGCGACGTGAGCGGCACCTCACCCACGCCCGCTGCGCCGAAGGGGCCATGCTCGCGCGGCGTTTCGATATACATAACATCAAGGGCGTCAGGGATGTCTTTGGTGTAGGGAAGGCCGCAGGCGGCCATGGTCGTATGTTTTTTCAGATCCTCAAAATCCTCGGTAAGCGCGAGGCCGATGCCCTGGGCAAGGCCGCCGTAGATCTGACCGTCAACGGCAAGCTGGTTATTGATCGCGCCGATATCGGCGATCATGGTCATCTTTTCAACCGCGGTTTTGCCCGTTGCCGTATCTACCGCCACTTCGGCCATGAACATGCCGTACATATACACGGCAAAGGGGGTGCCCTGCGCCTTGTCATTGCAGCCCTCATTCATGGAGGAGGCCCACTTGCCTGCATAGCGCAGGGGGATATTCTCCTTGACCATTTCATCATAGGTCCGGAAGCTGCCGTTTTTCTTTTTCATGGCCGCAAGCAAATTCTCGCAGCCGTTTTTAATGGCATTGCCGGTCACCACCTGCTGGCGGCTGCCGCCCGAGGGGCCGGAATTGGGCGTGAAGGCTGTGTCACACATGACAAGCTTAATCTGTTCGGGCTTGATGCCCAGAGGCCGCAGGCCTTCATGGGCCGTACCGAGTGTTCCGATATCTGCGCCCTGGCCGTGATCTTCCCAGGAGGTTCCCACGGTCACGCCACCTGCGGTCAGCTCGATCCAGATTTCCGATGAGTCTATGCCGTCAAGTCCGCAGCCGTAAATGCCAAGTGAGATGCCGACGCCTTTTTTGCTGGCAGCAGTCGACGCTTTTTTAGCTTTCTCCTTTGCCTTTTTGTACAGGGGCCGCAGTTTTTCAATCATTTCGGGGAAGGGATAGGCATCGGGCGTCTGGCCCGTGGGGGTGGTGTCGCCGGGCCTGTAAATATTGACTGCACGGATTTCAAGGGGGTCCATGCCCATCTTATCCGCTAGTTCGTCCATCAGGCTTTCCGAAGCAAAGAAGCTCTGCGGCGAGCCGTAGGCGCGGAAGGCCGAGCCCCAGGCATGATTGGTGCAGACTGTTCGGCCGATGCCCCGGATATTGGCAATGCCATAGCCTGCGCCGATGAACTGCGCGCCGCGCAGAGTCACAAGGTCGCCGAACTCAGAATAGGGGCCGTGGTCACAGCTCCAGTCGCTCTCCATGGCGATAATTTTGCCGCTTTTGTCAGCGCCGTATTTCAGTTTTACAAAGAAGGGCGAACGCTTGCCCGTATAGGTGATGTGCTGGAAATAGTCATACTTGAGAAATACGGGCCTGCCCGTTGCCATACAGGCAACTCCGAGCAGCGCTTCCATGGTGGGGCTGAATTTGTAGCCGAAGGTGCCTCCCGAGGTGTTCTGCACTATGCGCAGCTTTTCAGGCTCTACGCCCAGGCCCGGCGCAATCATATACAGATGCAAATGAATGCCGATGCTCTTGGAGTGAATGGTGAGCCGTCCTTCCTCATCATAGTAGGCAAAGCCCACATCAGGCTCGATGGTCAGATGAGGCTGGCGCTGCAGGTAGTAGTCCTGCTCGACCACACAGGCTGCCGACTTCATGAGCGGCGCTGTATCATTGCCCTTTTCAATTTTTTGCTCGAAGTAAATATTCGGGGTGCCGGGATGAATCTCGATGGCATCATCTGCCATGGCAGCCGGTGCGCTCATGTAGGCGGGCAGCATTTCAAGATCGACCTTCACCTTCTCAGCTGCGGCGCGGGCATGCGCTTCCGTGTCGGCACATACTATGGCAATTGCATCACCGAACTGGAAGACTTTCGTGTCGCACAGGATAGGCCGGTCCCAGCCGTCGCCCTTGTTGGTGGGGAAGGTGATAAGGCCCGTGATGCGGTTCTTGCCCTTCACATCTTTATGCGTTACCACTTTCACGACGCCGGGCATCTTTTCTGCTTCGGAGGTATCAATGCCGCGGATATTGGCATGCGATACCTGCGCCTGCACCAGAGCAAGCTGCAGCGTGCCGGCTGGCATCTTGAGCCCGAAGTCCGCGCCGAAATCGATGGTGCCGGTAACCTTGGCAATGGCCGAGGGCCGGGGATATTTTGAGCCCCATATCTTACCGTCTTTGGGCATTTTAAAAACAAGTTTTTTTGCAGTCAGCTCGCCGCGCAACACACGCGCCGCGTCCATGACAGCATCCACCAGGGGCTTATAGCCCGTGCAGCGGCAGGCATTGCGGTGCTTCTGAAACCAGTCGCGCACCTCCTCGCGGGTTGGTGAGGCATTTTTGTCAAGCAGCGCCTTGGCTGAAACGATAAAACCGGGCGAACAGAACCCGCACTGCGCTCCGCCGTGTACCACCCAGGCAAGCTGCAGGGGATGCAGGTTTGCAGGAGTTCCGATGCCTTCGATGGTGGTGATCCGGGCGCCGTCGGCAACGCGCTTCATCTTCATGACGCATGAGCGCACGACCTCGCCGTCGATGATGACCGAGCATGAGCCGCACTGGGCAGTTCCGCAGCCGATCTTGGTGCCCGTAAGCCCCAGTTGGCCGCGGATGACCTCTGCTAGCGATGCTTCGGGATCGATAATCAGTGTCTGTTCAACGCCGTTGACAACGATACTTTTCTTGATCATAACCTCACTCCTTTTTAATGGCTGAAGAGTTCCATGATAGAGCCGGAATCAATTGGCAGGATCCGGCATGCATACATCAATTATTGCTTGCAACGAAAAAACCCCCGGAGGAATCCGCAGCGCGGTCACGGCACTATACGGCGCGTTGGAATGCTCGACTTTCAGTGCAGGGAAATGGCAGCAGGGATGCGGCTGGTCCGGCAGGCATGCGATATGCCTGGCAGACGAAGCAGTGACTTCATAGTTCCCCTTACCAAATCCGGGAGGCATGGCTCTTTCGGGCCATACCCTATCGGCTGCAGTTCCATGACTGGCGTTGTAGGTGCCTGCAACTCGGGGTTTTTATGATGTCGTTATATTGCCGTGCCTAATAAAAGTCAATGAAAATTGCCTGCCTACGGCCTGATGGTCACTTGCGGCAGGCCAAGGCACGCCCCGTGTCATCGACAATTTTTAGCTATTTACAATGGTGTGCAATGCCCCCTGTACTGATTGAGTTAAGGACGAACAGCATTCCTTCGAATCCGCATGCCGAAATGAACTTGACAGTTTCAATCTTGTGTAAATTGAGAATTGGGATGATATTTACAATAATATCTTGGGTCAGTGCTTATCAGCTAAAAATTCCACATTACGGCTCTCATGATGGACAAAACAAAATCCCGAAAATTCAACATTACCAAACCTAACATGCAATAAATTGAGTGGTGTAGTGCATTAAAGAAGTTGATATCAAATAGTGTGGGCTTTTAAGAAAATATGCCTGACCACCATATGTAGTGAAAACCTTTTTGTTTGTCGCCGCAATTCCACAACAACGTCATCTGGCTGGTATTTGCTTCCGCCTCAACCGCCCTACGGATGTATCCAATTATTCAATTTACAGACTTTATTATTCCATTGAAAGAACCTAAGTCTAATTAAAAAACATATTTTAAGCTGCTTTTTTAAACTATATGCTATGTGTATCCCATAAAAAAAAGCGGTGCCGTTTTTGACTCCGCTTTAATTTTATTCCACCCTTAGAAAGAGGGTGAGCTATTCGTAGTGACCACTGCGTGGAATGCGCCGCTGCATTTTTGTATGCATTCCCAACCTTATTAATGTGCTGCGTACAAAATACCGCCGCTGGTTAGATAGGTAAATATACTATTTGAAAAAACACCGTCCCAATCACCGGTTGCCGGGCTTGTGGCGCTTCCATCCATATTTGTGTCTCCTCCGTGAGCGTCATCTTTAATGGATGTAAAGATGGCGTTATCGAGATTGGCAATGACGGCAGTGCCCCCTAAGTCTACTCCACCACTGGGCAGACTGAATTTTACAACCACTCCGTTAGCAACCGTTAAAACAATATCTTCGGAGATGGAAAAACCATCATCAAACACATAGGGAACTCCATTATTGCCCCAGCTGCGGTTCTCAGTAATTGCCGTGCTGTTTGGAAGCCAAATTCCGTTATAGTCATTGCCTGCGGAAGCGTTATCCGGGTTAAAGAATGAGTTTGAGCCGTCGATGCTGAAATCGGGGCTCATCCATAAAGGTCTCGTGTTATCATAGAAAATATTGTTGGTAACGGTTGTCGGATCATGGGCAGCCATAACGTCCAAACCGGCATGCTCGCTATGTGCAAAGGTGCAATGATCGATAGTTGCTTTGGCAAAATGAATATCAAGCATCGGACTGTCCTCGTAATCCGCGGGGCTGAATCCTCCATACATTAAATCGCAGTAAACAAAATCACTTGTGACACTGTCACCGGCTGGACTGATAAAAAAATGCCCCCAATCGCCTTTAGCCGGTGCGGTTGATCTGCGGTTGGTATTGCCGCCCTTTGAGTCGTCGGCATAGGAGGTAAATGTTATATGCTCATCAGGAGTGCCTATGGCTTTAATAACCCCCGTATCCCCCCCTACTATGATGGGTTGGCCTATAGCAACGCCGTCTGCTTTGGCGATTTTGACAATCGTTCCAGCCTCAATAGTCAGTGTCGCATTTTCGACTATTACACTGCTGTCGATTACATACAGATTGTTGTTTGTCCAGGTAGTGTCCGTAGTTATCAAACCGGAGACATGAACGATATGAAGCCTTTTGCAGGACGGCAGCACTAAAAGCGTCAAGGCTAAACCAATAAAAAAAACCTTACTCTTCACCATGATAAACCTCCCCCATGTTTTTTGCTTAGATTGAAAACTCAACGCTATATTATTACATGCAAAACCTTCATTTTCATTTCTCCGTGTAGTATGGATTTGAAGGTTCCGCAAAAACTGCTGTTAACTCTCTTTGGTATGGAATATTCTATAGGACGTGCACGGTTGCGTGTCAAGATAAATAGCGGCGCAAGAGGTTGTCTGCGGTTTTGGAAATGTTACTCCGACTCTGCATATGACGCATCACGATATCCTGTGCCCGTGCTTACCCGCCTAAAAACTCCACATTACGGCTCAGGATGGATAAAGCAAAATATCGAAAATTCAAGATTACCAAACGTAACATGCAATAAATTGGGTGCTGAACTGCCGTGAAAACGTTATCACCCAATGTTTAATTTTAATAAAAAGGCCCAACCACTTTATACGGAAACCATATCAGGCAGCGCTTTCCAAATCATATTGCGAGTCCCTCATGAAGGGGTTTTGTTTGCATGTTGTAGTTTTTTTATTTTTACAATATTATATCGACAAACAAGGAAGTACTACGCTATGAAAAGGGGTATTCAAAAAAAACCGCCCTGCTGGTTCCCAAAGGGATTTACATCTTTGAGAGGGCCGCCGTATATTTAAGCCTAAACAGTTGTCAATGGATGGATTAAGTTCGGGGATTATACCTTTTTAACGGAGGATAGTTGATGAAAAAGATGGTGGTGATGACATGTATGCTTCTTACTGTGTTGAACGTACTCGTATTGCAATGCTTCGCAGAAGATCTAATTAATGGGTGCTACGGCAATATGTTCAAAAGGTTAAGAATTGTTGAGAGTGATAATGAATGCAAACAATATGAAACATCCATCCAATGGAATGCAACTGGGATACAAGGGGCTAAGGGTGATACGGGATTGCCGGGGAGCGCGAAGGCTTGGGCATGGGTGAAGGCAGACGGCAGCATAGTAACTCACGGAGGGGAATCCACAATAATAATAACCAAGATTGGAACGGGCCAGTATTGTATAGAGACCAACCCGGATATTTTAAGCAGCTACCATGTTATTATTGCCACGCTTCAGGGGGCGGACCTTTCTCCGGGGTTCATTAATGCAAATACAGGCTGGGGGAGTGTTTGCAATCCTCACGGCGGCTACGGTGTTTTCACAGCTAACACGGCAGGTACGGCGGCAGACAAGGCCTTTGGTGTTGTAATCCCATAAATTCCGGAAATCTCAGCTGAGATAGTGTCATGGCCGCCGGCCAAAAACCGGCGGCCTTTTTCGTTGTGCGTAAACCCCTGGCGTTGTCGAACCTGAGCTTCTGCTCAGTTTGAGCAGACCACACAATCCAAGCCACCCGCCGCACCGCGAGATATTTTGAACAGCATCCAAAGCAGCAGCCCCCCCCTATATTGTGCCCTTAACAGTCCGCTAAAAACTCCGCATTTCGGTTTTTAATATAGAGCATTTTTCTTTTTACTATAGTGGGTTTTTCTATTCTGTCATCTCGACCGCAGCGAGAGATCTTAGGCTGCAAAAACATTTAAGGTATTATGATTTCTCCCTGTGGTCGAATGACAATATGGCTACAGTTTTCAAAAAATGCTCTGGCCTGTTGTCGACTTATTTTATTCCATGTTATCAGAAGAAATATTTGCTCTGTCAGATTAAGTTAAACCTGCATTCTGTGCGTGTAGCATTAAAAACGGACTGCTACAGAAATCAAAAATCTTGGGCTGGCAAACAGCAAAACCTGATTGAGATGATGAAACCCGATAATAAAACAACACACTTTACATACCTGTTACCGCCCTTGACAAAAGGCAATTTTGACGGTATATTGGCTTTGAATCCAAATTCAAATACTTCTGTTTTTAACTGCCAGGAGCCCCGAATTTGACTCTCAGCGAAACACTGTACACCCTTGCCTATTGCGTCTTTGTTGTTGGGGCTGCCCGTTCGTATCGTGATAGCGGCAGTCGGCTCTCGGTTCTGATAATGAGCTGCGGCGTTCTGGTTGATTTTCTGGTAAGCATGCTGCCCCTGATGGGCGTTTCTGCGCTTAAAATGAACCTGCCGGGAACCAATGCCGTGATTGTTTTCGGCATAGCGTTCGGCTTTGTCGTGTGGCTGCTGTTTCTTGCCGCCCTCTGGCTCCGCAGAGCCCGTCGGCTGTCTGCTTTTCATGCTATCATAACATTGACACAGGTTGCCTGGTTTATCGATTTTACAGCTTTTCTTTACGGTATTTATAAATTTCCTCTGCATGTTTGAGGAGCATAATATATAAAGGAGGTATCATGATCTATGATGTTGCGGTAATCGGAGCGGGCCCTGCTGGGCTGATGGCGGCAAAAACGGCAGCTGAGCTGGGATTGAAAACGGTGCTACTTGAAAAACGGCAGGATGTTTCGCGCATAACACGGGCCTGCTGCGAGCAGCTCATTATGGACAAAGACTTTCAGGGCGATACGGTCCGGCTTGAAGCCGGCAAAATCGTGTCACTGAACAACGGCTTCCGTGTCGAGTATGGCGGCCCGACCGTTGATGTCACCGACAAGTATTTTATTTCCCCTGCGGGCCGCACCATTCATTTCGCCTATCCTGACCGCAGCCCCATCGTCATAAAAATCGACAAGGGGCTCATGCTGCAAAAACTATGGGGTGCCTGCGCTGCAGCGGGCGTTGATATACGCTCAGGCGCTCATGTCAATGGCGTTCGAGACAACGGCAACACGGTAGAGCTGTCCGTCACCTGCGAAAAAAAAAGCGAAACCATCAGCGCACGCAAGCTTGTCATTGCCGATGGCGTCAACTCGCGAACCGCGGAGCGGATGGGTCTGAACAGCAAGCGCCAGTGTTTTGCCTCGGCCCTGTGCGTGATCTATTTTCTCAAGGGGGTCAAAGGCTTTGAGCGCAGCGCTCTGAACACCTATTTCGGCAGAGCGTTTTGCGGCCTTGCTCCTATTACCATGAACACCGCTCTCCAGGGTAACGATGTGGCCTGCCTGGTCGTCATCGGCAATAAAAACAGCCCGCCGGAAAAACTTTTTCACAATATTACCACAAAGGGAGCTCTTGCTCCGGCGCTTGGCAGCGCAGCTGTTGTCGGGAAAACCGGATGCGCCGCGCGGGCCTACACGTCGCTGCGGGAGCCCTTCCGCGGCAATGTGCTGGTTATCGGCGATGCGGCGGCCTATGTAGAAGTTGAGATGCAGGGCGCCCTTGCCTGCGGCTTCCGCGCAGCACGCGCCGTTGCCGGTGAGCTTGCGGGCAGTAACGGATTCGGCCAGTACACTGCGTGGTGGCAGGAGGCCTTCGAGTTCAACGGCGATGACTACCTGCAGGTTGCGCAGGGGTTTGCCCTGGTGCCGACCTACACTGATGAGGAGCTTGACTATCTCTTTGGACTCATCGAGGGCGAAATTCTTGAAGGGACCTATAACCAGTATAAATCTCCGCGGCTCATGTGGGGAGCTATTTTAAAGCATGAAGACCGGATACGCTCTGAACGGCCTGAACTGCATGCAAAGATAAACAGCCGCGCCAAAACAACGCTGAGCGATATGCTCTAGGTCATTTAGCTACATGGTGCAGCCGAATTGTCCATTTCGACAGAATAGATAAACCAGCTAAAAAAAAGTTACATACTCTGGAGCATGTAACTTTTTTTGTCACTATTCAGCCCCCCCCCGACCTTTGTTGGTTAATCGTTCTTCCCTCCCCTTGTGGGAGGGACTGAGGGAGGGGGCCTAAAATATGTTTTACTCCCTGTCAATGTACCCTATAGCTGCTTTTCCGGCGACGGACAAAATTTAGGATTTAAACCCCCTCCCTGTATCCCTCCCACAAGGGGAGGAAAAAAAACAAAAACCTAAAAAGGCGCAGGGGCCTGCACCTACCATATATTTTAGTATCCTTGATCATTGGCAGTTTTGTGTTAAATATTTGATGTTCAGCTTTCTTGAACCTTGTTACCTGAATAGTTACGGATACAGAGAATAAAAACAGGACATATTGTCAGATATTGTGTGTGTTGTATTACGTATTTTTCAGAATCTCTTCAAGCTCTTCCCAACGGGCATAGAGAAGCGGCAGCTCCTGCTCGATCTGTTTATAACGAGAAGTTACCTGCGCCACAGCAGGGCCGTCCTGCCGGTAGAGCTCGGGACTTGAAAGCCTTTCATACAGGGCCTTATGCTCGGCTTCCAGCTGGTCTATCTGTGCAGGCAGGGCCTCAAGCTCGCGCTGCTCCTTAAATGTAAGCTTTCGCCTGCCGGGCTGTTTTTCACGCCGGGGTTTGGCAGCGGTTTTCTGTTGCGGCTCGGTTTGCGCAATCTGCGGTCGCTGCCGCAGCCAGTCGTCATAGCCACCCACATACTCGCCGATTCTGCCGCCGCCTTCAAAAACCACCGTACTGGTGACGACATTATTGAGAAAATAACGGTCGTGGCTCACCAGCAGCACGGTGCCTGCATACTGCAGCAGCAGCTCCTCCAGAAGCTCCAGGGTCTCGACATCAAGGTCATTGGTGGGCTCATCAAGCACCAGAAGGTTTGACGGCTGTATAAAAAGTTTTGCGAGCAAAAGCCGATTGCGCTCCCCGCCCGACAGGCTGCTGACAGGGCTTCGGGACCGATCGGGCGCAAAAAGAAAGTCCTGCAGATAGCCGTAGACATGCCGTGTCTTGCCGTCAATAGTCACCATGGGGTTGCCGCCGGCGATATTGTCAAACACGGTCTTGTCTTCATCAAGCTGGCTGCGCAGCTGATCAAAGTAGGCAATCTCGAGATTGGTGCCCAGGCGCACAGTGCCTGCCTGCGGCTGCAGCTGCCCCAGCAGCAGCCTGATAAGCGTGGTCTTGCCCGCGCCGTTGGGGCCCATGATGCCGATGCGGTCTCCGCGTATAATGATGGTTGAAAAATCTCTGATGACCGGATTGCCCTCATAGCCAAAGGTGGCGGCTGTCAGCTCGCAGACAATTTTACCGCTCATGCCGGAGTCAACCGCATTCATCTGAACCATGCCCGGCACAAACCTGCGCGCGCTGCGCTGCGAGCGCAGCAGCTCCAGCTCACGCACGCGGCCTTCATTGCGCGTACGGCGTGCTTTAACGCCCTGCCTGATCCAAATTTCCTCCTGGGCCAGTTTTTTATCAAAAACATCCCTCTGGTTTTCTTCAGCAACGAGCTCTGCCTGCTTGCGCCTGAGATAGGTGTCATAATCACCAGGCATGCTTATAAGCCTGCCGCGGTCAAGCTCCACGATACGCGTGGCAAGTCGGCGCAAAAACATGCGGTCATGGGTAACAAAAAGAATGCTGCCTTCAAAGCGCAGCAGAAACTCTTCCATCCAGCCGATGGATTCAATGTCAAGATGATTGGTGGGCTCGTCAAGCAGCAGCAGCTCCGGCTGCCGCACCAGAGCACGGCCAAGCATGGTGCGGCGCTTGAGCCCTGCAGACAAAGTTGCAAAGGAGCTGTCCGCCGGAAGCTCAAGCCGGGAAATAACAGATGCGACCTTCTGCTCGATCTGCCAGCCGCCTTCAAGCTCCAGCAGGTGCTGCAGCTCACCAAGGCGGTAGGTCAGGGTTTCATCGTGTTCAGCCTCCATGCGGCGGCTCAGGCCGTGATACTGAGCGACCAGTTCGCCCAAGCCGCTGATCCCGCCTGCAACCACATCAAAGACCGTGCCCGGCATACCGCCCGGCACCTCCTGCTCGAGAAGCCCCAGCCGCAGGCCCTGGCGATATGCTATTTCGCCCCGGTCGGGTTGCAGATTGCCGTTAATAATCTTTATAAGACTTGATTTGCCCTCGCCATTGCGCCCCAGCAGGCAAATACGCTCGTCCGGTTCAATCACCAGATCAACGCCCTCAAGCAGCTGTGGCCCGCCGAAGCTCAGGCCGATTTTTTTCATATCAATTAGCGGCATAGTAATCCTTTATAAACAACAGGCGTAGGGGCAGTTCGCGCACCCGGCAGCACATAGGCAAGTGATGCAGTCTAGTCCATGTCCGGCCCGATTGCAAATGCAGTCTGGAGGTAATCAATAAAGAAAGCTATCAACAGCCAAAGCTTTTCCAGAGGGGATGCAAAAACTTTCCCGTGCTTGCGTATTGCCGCCCATGCGTGTAGAATCAAATTTTTTGCATCCGCATGCAATCCGCTGTCATGCAGGTGAAAGATACAAACAAAACAGAAACCTGTCCTGCAATTCAAACATATGACCGATAAAAACAGACCGAACCGCTGGCTTGTCGCTATTATGGGCACCATGCTGCAGTTGTGCCTTGGCACAGTTTACGCCTGGAGCTTTTTTCAAAAACCAATCGTAACCGCCATGGGCTGGACAAACGCCCAGACTGCCTGGACTTTTTCCATAGCCATATTTTTCCTCGGTTTTGCGGCTGCATGGGGGGGTATTAATCTGTCCAAAATCGGTCCGACGCGGCTGGCCATGATCGGCTGCGCCATGTATGCCATGGGCTATATCATCGGCGGGATTGCCCTCAAAAACCACAGCCTTATTCTTCTCTACCTCGGATTTGGTGTCATTGGTGGCATCGGTATGGGTCTTGGCTATGTGACCCCGGTCGCAACCATTGGCAAGTGGTTTCCAGACAAAAAGGGTTTTGCCACAGGCATGGTGGTCATGGGATTTGGTTTCGGCGCCCTGTTCATGTCAAAAGTTATCGGCCCGGCACTCATGAGCATCACAGGCAACGATCTTACCATGACCTTTATTTATATTGGCAGTATCATGGGAACAACTCTCATTTTCGCCTCCTTTATTAAGAATCCGCCGGCGGGGTATATCCCGGCAGGCTATACCACGCCGGTGGCAAGCGCTGCCATTCAAAAGGCGGACTTGACACTCAGTGCCAGTGCCTGCATTTTTTCAAGAAAATGGGCTCTCATGTGGCTTATATTCTTTATTAATATCACAGCAGGCATTATGTTCATCGGATTCCAGTCACCCATGCTGCAGGATATGCTGGCAAAGACAAGCCCCGGCATGGATACAGCGGCGCTGGCTTCTGCGGGGGCCACCCTCATCGCTATAAGCTCCATCTTCAACGGAATTGGCCGCTTTTTCTGGGGCGGGCTTTCAGACAGGATCGGACGCATTCAGACATTCCGCGTAATTCTGGCAACGCAAATAGCTGCATTTTTTATGCTGAGCTTCGTGAGCAGCCCTGCTCTTTTCAGCATTATCGTTTGCTATGTACTGTTGTGCTATGGCGGTGGTTTTGGAACTATGCCGTCTTTTATTCTTGATGTGTTCGGCCCCAGGCTCATGCCCGTTGTCTACGGCGCAATCCTCACCGCATGGTCTCTTGGGGGTGTTGCAGGCCCGCAGATTGCCGCAGTCATCAAAGACACCTATAAGGGAAATGCCGGTCCGCTGACATTTACCATTGCCGCAAGCCTGCTTCTAATCGGTCTTGTCTGCTCGCTTTTTCTCAACAATACCGCTTTCACAGGTACTGGGCGTAAAGCAGCGCCATCAGCTTAAAACCGATTTTATTCTGCTTTCTCAACCCAGTCTGCGAAACGAAGCTTTCAAGGCAGGCTGCCGGCACATCCGCATAAAGCACGACCCCCGGCATTGGCGTATTTTCAATGTTATCTTTTTTCTTGAATTTTAAAATAGGTTATAGTACTGTGGGGCGCTTTTTCGCAATTTTTTAAGATTTGCGAAAACATCAAAACACAAAGATGCCGCAATTAAGTTTGCCGGAAAACCGTTCGCAGCACCATACACGGTGGCACTGGAGCTTATTATAATAAGCTGCGTCTTTAAAAATTTGAAGAATCAAATCGTCCGGCTCTTTTCCTGCTCACAACATAGACAACTGGTTACAACACAAACGATGCACAGGCGACAGAATCGGCATTCTGGAACTGTTCGCGCAAACAGGATATTCATTGCAGCACATCGTATTCGTGTTCATGGGCATAGAGGAAGATGCAGTGAAGCACAGCATCAATCCTGCCCCGCAGATAACCAGAGGTAATGAAAACCGTTAATACAAGAAAAGAAGGAGAAACGATGTCTGAAGGTGTAAAAAACAAGGGGTGGTCTGTAACATTCGGAGGGTTGGGAATTAATCTGGCCCTTGGAATACTCTATGCCTGGAGTATGTTTAAGGGCGCCATAGAGAAGTCTGTAAAAGCAGGTGGCGAGGGAGCCTTCACCTGGGATCTGTCACAGCTGAATGACCCGTATTCAGTATGCTGCCTGGTTTTTGCTTTTTCAATGATTCTTGCCGGTAAGTGCCAGGACAAATTCGGGCCCCGCATAACAGCCTTTATGGGCGGCATTCTGGTCGGCCTCGGGCTTCTTATGATTTCGCAGACAACCAGCTATGTCGGCTGGGTGCTCGGTTTCGGCGTTCTGGCGGGAACGGGCATCGGCTTCGGGTATTCCTCTGCAACGCCTCCGGCCCTAAAATGGTTTCCCCCGGCAAAGACCGGCCTGATCGCAGGGCTGGTTGTAGCGGGCTTCGGCCTGGCGCCGGTCTATATTGCGCCTCTGTCTGAATTTTTACTGGGCGCAGTCCCTGTCAGGGTCGCAATATATTTCTCTGCTTCTAATATTGCGCCTCTGTATGAATTTTCACTGGGCGCAGTAGGCATAAATAAGGCAATGATGATATACGGCATTTCTTTTATCGTCGTCGTATGCGGCCTTTCAACCTTTCTGGTAAACCCTCCGGCCGGCTATGTGCCGGGCGGCTCTGCCGCCACGCAGAAAAGCAAAGCCGTTGTCAGCCACAATGATATTCCCGCTTCGCAGCTCATAAAAACGCTGGAATTCTGGATGCTGTGGGCCATTTATTTTATCGGCGCAGGTGCCGGCCTCATGGTTATCTCAAGCGTTGCCGGCATGGCCAAGAAGAGCATGGGCTCGGCGGCTTTCGTTGCGGTGGCGATCATGGCAATCGGCAATGCCGGCGGCCGCATTATTTCAGGCATGGCTTCCGACAAATTCGGCCGCAAGGCGACCCTTGCCGGCGTGCTGATCTTTCAGGCGGTTTTGATGCTTGCAGCAATTCCCCTGGTGAGTTCAAAGGAAACAAGCGCGGTGCTGATAGTGCTGCTTGCCACGTTTATCGGCTTTAACTACGGGGCAAACCTGTCTCTGTTTCCCTCTTTTGCCAAAGACCGCTGGGGCCTGAAATCATTCGGCGTCAACTACGGCATACTGTTTACCGCATGGGGTGTGGGCGGCTTTGTCATGAGCCGTGTGCAGCAAACACTCATGGCTTCAACAGGAAGCTACACCGCCTCGCTCATCATCGCGGCTGTTATGCTCGGCGTGGGCACCCTGCTGACGCTTATGCTGAAAACACCCAAGCCTGCAGCAGCTGAGCAGGCAAAACAATAGCTGCTTGTTTTAAAATGCCATAAAAAAAGGGGGGCCTCAAAGAGGCCCCCCTTTTTTTCACCTTTTTAAATTCCTGCGATCACATTTTTCCCAGAGGGCAAACTTCCCTGCCGTATATTTCATTGAGAACCTGGGCAAGGCCGGTATAGATTGCCGACAGGCCGCAGATTATTCCTTCATAGCCGGCAACGTTAGTAATGGCTTCATTGCCGGTAAATTTCCCAGCTGCCAGAAGAAAAAACAGTATTGTCAGAGACAGAAACACAAACTGTAGCGCGCGGCTGAGCTTCAATGTGCCGATAAACATGACGCCGGTAAAAATACCCCACATAACCAGATAGCATCCAAAAGCGGTTGGATTGGGCCCCACAAGGCCTGAAATCATTTTCGGCAGACAAATCAGTGCAACCAGCGTCAGCCAGAACATGCCATAGGAGGTAAAGGCTGTCGTGCCGAAGGTGTTGTTCTTCTTCCATTCCATAATGCCTGCTATTACCTGGGCTGCGCCGCCATAGAAGATTCCCATTCCCAGAATCATGGTATCAATGGGGTAAAAGCCGGCATTGTGAATGTTCAGCAGCACGGTTGTCATGCCGAACCCCAGCAGGCCCAGCGGCGCCGGATTTGATGTGGTGTCCTTGATAGTGATAGTTTGTTGGTCTATGGTGCTCATGCATCCTCCTGGCGGTTTAAGGGTTAAAAAATTGTTCTATTTTTACATAATTTGCACTTTTAGTCAACGATTGGGTTGCGATATGGGCCCTTTCATGGGCTCCCGAGCGCTGCAGTGTTGGGTTAAATTCTGCCCAGCAGCCGAAGAAGGCCATCCAGAATTGACAGGGGATGGGGCGGGCAGCCGGGCACATATAAATCAACCGGCAGCAGCTGATCTGCACCGTTTGTTACCTCCGGATGATCCCGATATATCCCGCCGGAAACAGCGCAGGCCCCTACGGCTATAACCAGCTTGGGCCAGGCAACAGCATCATATGTTTTTTTAAGCGCTGAAACCATATTGCGGGAAACAGGGCCGGTAATAAGCAATCCGTCGGCATGGCGAGGGGAGGCGACAAACTGTATGCCGAAGCGGCCCAGATCATATACCACGGTACTTAAAACATTGGTATCTGCCTCACAGGCATTGCATCCGCCTGCACTTACCTGCCGCAGCTTTAAGGAACGGCCGAAAAGCGCTCTGCTTTTTTTATCCAGCGCCCCGGCCAGCTTCAACGCATTATTTTCCAAAACCAGGTCTTCGCGTTTTCTCACGGCAAGGCGATAGTCCTGGGAAAAGCTGATTGACCCCGAAGGGCAGGCATGCGCACAGGAGCCGCAAAACAGGCAGCGACCGAGATCAATTTTTAATCCTGCGCAGAGCGCATCGCCCGGGCAGGCGTCCATGCACAAACTGCAGCCGGGTGAGCAGTGTGCTCTGTCTAAAACGGGCAGCCCCCGAAACCTGTCCGGAAGCACCGATACGGTTTTGGGATAGGTGCTTGTTCTATATCCCTGTTGTAAAGCGGCTAGAAGTACTTTCAGCATGGCATCAGCTCACAGATCATGTCCGCAATAAGAAAGATTAAAGCTTTTGTTGCACAGCGGGAAATCCGAAATCTGCTGATCCCTCATGGCAATAGCAAGACCCAGCCAGTTATGAAAAGAGGGATCGACAATTTTATATTCGCTGAAACCGCCCTGCCCATCGGTTATGGCGACATGGCAGATTTCACCGCGCCAGCCCTCGACCAGGGACACGGCAAGGCTCTTCGGAGCCGGCGTTACGGGCCCGGTCATAATGTCCCCCGCAGGCAGCATCTCAAGCTGCCCCAGTATGAATGACAGGGATCGCTGCAGCTCAAGCCAGCGCACATAGGCACGGGCAAACACATCACCAGTGCCCCATGTCGAGACGGGGATCTGGGCAAACCGGAAAATCCCGGATGGAAAATCATAACGCACGTCACGGACAAGCCCTGAAGCACGAGCAGCCGGGCCGACCAGGCCAAGCTCCTCTGCGGTATCGGGCGGCAGCGCGCCTGTATGTTCGAAGCGCGCCATGACAGAAGGCGCTTCCCAGAGCAAATTAACGGCACTGGTTACATCTTTCTGCGCCTGCTGCAGCTTGTCTTTCAGGCGGGACAAACGTTCTGTGTCAAAATCATACAGCACGCCGCCGGGGCTGACAAGGCCTCTGCCGAAACGGCTCCCGCACAGCAGCGCCGTCATATTGAGAAAATCTCCGCGTATGCGGCCGCAATAGGAAGCTGTGGGCAAATACCCGATATCGCCTGCCAGGGCACCCAGATCGCCGGTGTGATTGGCTGCACGCTCAAGTTCAAGGGCTATGCCGCGGATAGCCTGGGCCCGTGGCGGTGCTATGCCTCCGGCAAGCGCTTCCATGGCCTGGGCATAGGCTGTTGCATGGCCGATGGTCGTATCACCGGCAAGGGTTTCCATATAGTGCAGGCTGCGCTTGTTTGGCCCCCCCGTCAGCGCCGGTTCAATGCCGCGATGCTGATAGCCAAGGGATATTTCAAGATGGTACACATCCTCGCCATGGCACTGAAAGCGGAAATGCCCCGGTTCGATAATGCCGGCATGCACCGGCCCGACCGCAACCTCATGCATCTCCGCGCCGTCAATATGGAAAAAATCCGTCACACCAATAGCCGGATCAGGCGCGTCATGTCCGCTGCCATCATGTCCGTTGTTATACCGTTTATGAAAACGCAGCGGCTTCAGCCAGGGATGCCCTTCGGGCACTATGCCCCACTGTTCATACAGTTCTCGCTCGAACAAGTGAGCCTGCGGGCAATCGGGGGTAAGGGCTGGATAGACATCCTCGATAACCGTTGAGCCGATGGCCAGTTTACCCTGAGCATCATGGGCCAGCACGCAGCAGAGCCGAATCCGGCGGGCAGAGCAGTCCTTGCGGCTTGCGTTTGAAACCAGGCTCTCTTCGGGGGTTCCAAAAAATGCGCTTATCCGGGCTCCGTTGCCCACGGCATAAAGAACCGCACGTCTGAAGGCATCCGGAGAAACCAAAGGAACCCTTTCGAAAGCTATGGCTTCAGCATTGTCAAGCAGAATGAAATTATGTGCTGTCATGGCATCAACCCTATAGCAGGAGCATATGCCGCTGCCCCACCGATAATTTCAGCTGCCTTTTGAAGGACCGCCTGCAATGGGGCAGGCATCCAGAGGCCAAGAATCAAAAGTGCGGTCAGGGGAATATAGACTAAAAAGGACTCATACTGAAATAAATGCGCCGGGGCTGCTTTTTTGAGTGGGGGCCCGCCCCAGGACAGGGGAAGGATATACCCAAGGGCGCAGATAAAAACAATGCCGAGCCCCAGTAAAAAAACAAACGCTATTACAAATGCCTGCTTATCGATGGCTGCTTTTAAGATCAAAAATTCGCTCATAAAAAGGGAAAAAGGCGCGGCGCCGATAAGTGCCAGTATGGACAAAAAAAGACCCGTCCCCCAAACCGGAGACCGCCTGAGAGCACCTTTCATGTCCCGAATGTCATAAGTGCCCAGGATCTGCCCCATGCGCCCGGCCGCAAAAAAGGAAAGAGTTTTGCACAGGGAATGATTGAGAGTGTGAAAAAGGGCGGCAAAAACGCCCAGCCCCCCCAACCCCAGCCCCAGCGAGATGATGCCGATATGCTCGATGCTGCTGTAGGCAAGAAAGCGCTTCAAATTTTTTTGCGAAACGATAAACACCGCTGCAACGGCTATGGAGAAAAGGCCGAAGCCGGTCATAAGGCGCTGGCACCATCCGATGCTGCCGGTTGCACCCTCTATAACAGGCATATACCGCATGATGCAGTACATGGCTGTGCTCAGAAGAAATCCAGAAAAAATGGCCGATACGGGCGATGGCGCCTGCATATGGGCATCGGGCAGCCAGTTATGCATGGGCGCAAGGCCCGCCTTGGTTCCGTAGCCGACAAGTAAAAAAATAAAGGCTGCCTTTATGAGCTTCGGATCAAGGCGACCGGCATTATCATACAGTACCGTCCACAAAAGCGAGTCATGCGGCCCCAGCTCCAGGGCCTTGGCAGATACCGCGATGAGCAGGGTTCCCATAAAAGCAAAGGCCATGCCCACCGAGCATATGACAATGTATTTCCACATGGCCTCCATGGACTGGCGCGATACATGAATGCAGATGAGAAAGGCCGTGATGAGCGTGGTTGCCTCGATGCCGACCCACATGATGCCGAGATTATTGGAAAACAGCACAAGGGTCATGGCTGCGCAAGCCTCGCACCACAGCCCCGCAAACAGCCGGGCCTGCTTGCGGGTAAAATGCCCTTTCCTGAGCTCCTCTCCGAAATAGGCCCATGCATAAACTGAACTCAGGCAGAAGACAACAAGCAGAATACCGTAATGATAGGCAGAAAGCCCATCAAGAAAAAGCCAGTTTGAAGCAATAAAAATAGTGCCGTGCTGAAAAACCGCCACTATGGCGATACAACCGGCAATGGCAGTGCCAAACACGCAGCAGCACATGGCCCCGAGGGCTGTGCGGGCGCTGGGCAGGATGTTGCAGGCAAAGCCCAGGACAAAAGGAATAAGCAGTGAAAGCCAAAGGGCGGATTCATAATACATGGGCCGTGAAACCTTTATCCTTTCAGTGAGTCGAGCTGATCGGTGTCAAGATGATCGAACTGCCTGTTGATATGAAAAATCGCCACACCCATGACCACGACCGCGACCGCTGCGTCAAGCAGGATGCCGATCTCCACCAGCACGGAAATTTCGACCACTGAAACAATGCCGATGGCATAGATGCCGTTTTCAAGAATTATGAAGCCCAGGCATTGCGAGAGAGCGTTTTTCCGGGCTATGATCAGGAAAAGCCCGGTAAGAACCGTTGTGAGCGCTGCCGGTATCACCAGGTGCATGCCGGCGGCAAGAGTGAGCGGCAGCTGTTCCCCGAGCCACAGCGCAGCGCCAAACATAGCCATGCCAGCCATCACCGACATGCTGTAGCCGACATAGGGATCCATTTCATTCTGAGCGCTGGCCTCCCGGATGCTTCGGCGAAGCAGCTGCGGAAAGACAAATCCTTTCAAAATAAAGCTCACCGCGGCAATAAGAAAAATGCGCGGCGTCAGGGCCTGCTCGTGCGCCAGCAGGGTAAATACGCCCAGCAGCATTCCCTGAAATGAGGCAACGGCAATGCAGGTGCGCAAGCGGCTGAGCCCCAGCAGGGCCATATCAGAAAGAATAAGCAGCATCATGGTTGTTTCAAGAACCGATCCCATAGCGGCTACCTCATCGAAAGTATAAAAGCAAACAGTGACAGCGCCCCTGCCGCTACAAGCAGCTGCGGTACCCTGAGAAGGCGCAGGCGCGCCATAGTTGATTCGATAATTCCCACAATCACAGCCAGCATGAACATGCACCCCAGGAGAGCTGCGCTGTTGAGCAGCAGAAATTTTCCTCCGGCCACTGGAAGAATCAACCCCACAATCACAGAGCCAAGCACCCAGACCTTAAGGGCTGCGCCGTACTGAATGAAAGCAAAATCAGGGCCGCTGTGATCAAGCACCATAACTTCATGAATCATGGTAAGTTCAAGATGCGTGTTGGGATCATCAAAAGGAATGCGTGCATTTTCACACAAAAAAACTATACCCAGGGCGGCCAGCACAAGCACCAGTTCAGGAGATGTCACCGACGTTGCGGCAAGCAGCTCCGACAGCGATAGCGTTCCGGCCCTGCGGGCCACTGTGGCCAGGCCCAGCAGCAGCGCCGGCTCTGCAAGGGCCGAAAAAAAAACCTCCCGGCTGGCGCCCATCCCTTCAAAGCTTGAACCCGTATCAAGGGCTGCCAGTACGGTAAAAAAACGCATGAGCCCAAGGGCATAGGCAAAAAGAATCAGGTCGCCGGTGAATGCAAGCGGTGCTGTAGAGCCGTTGACCGGAACCAGCGCAAGGGCGATTAGAACAGAGGCAAGCCCCACAATCGGGCCTGCGCGGAAGAGCCACGATGTGGTTCTGCTGTACACGGCGCCTTTACGAATATTTTTATACATATCGTAATACTGCTGCAGCAGCGGCTGGCCCGTGCGCCCGGCAAAGGCAGCCTTGATGCGGTTGATGATGCCCCCCAGAAGCGGTGCAAAAGCAAGACCTAAAAAAAGATTCATGTAGGCTTCTGTCTGCATTCTCACCTCACCAGCCAGACAAGAAGGCCGAGCAGCGTTATCACGATATAAAGCACATACAGATGCATGCTCCCGTGCTGCAGAACCGCGCATCGTGCAAACAAACATTTTGCCCCTTCAAACAAAGGACGGTATATTTTTTCAAAACCGGCATCTAGCGTATGGGTTTTAAAAGCCCCCGCAGCCGGGAAATACTGCTCTGAGAGCTGCAGGCGTTTTTCTGTTCTTAATACCATCTTAAAAAGATCAGTAATGGGCTGTGCAAATGAGGATGCGCTATATTGCATGCGTGAGGATGGGGCTGCATAGCCGCAGTCCCAGGTGGCCCCGCTGCCGACCTCTTTGCCCGACAGCAGAAAGCGGCGCAGCAGGGTGAGACAGGCCACAACCAGCAGCAGTGCAATTGATGCAATCGTAACAGAGCCAAGATAGCCTCCCGCTATCTTAAGCTCATGTCCGGCATCAAAACCAAGAATCCCTGAAACAACCTCTGACATGGCAGGTACGATATACATGCCAAGAAAGCCCGCCACGAGACAGCCTGCCGCAAGCAGCAGCATCGGGGCCACCATCAGTGGCCTGGACTCATGGGCATTGGCAGCAGCCTGCGAGCGGGGCTCCCCAAGGAATACAATGCCGAAAGCCTTGGTGAAACAAGCCGCTGCAAGGCCGCCGATGAGGGCAAGCCCGGCAACAGCGCCTATAAGCGGCACTGCTACATCGGCACCCATGGAAATCGCGCCGCGAAGCGACCCGAGATAAATTAAAAACTCACTTAAAAAACCATTCAAAGGCGGCAGTCCTGAAATGGCAACTGCTCCGATTAGAAAGCAGGCTCCGGTATAGGGCATTTTTTTAATAAGGCCGCCAAGATGGTCAATCTCCCTGGTATGCGCGGCCTGAAACACGGACCCCGCCCCCAGAAAGAGCAGGCCCTTGAACATCGCATGATTAACCACATGCAGCAGCCCCCCTGCCATGCCAAGTATGGCAACAGAGGGCACACCTGCGCTCCAGCCGATAAGGCCGACGCCCAGCCCCATCATAATAATGCCGATATTCTCAACGCTGTGGTATGCGAGAAGTCCTTTAAGATCATGCTGCGCCAAAGCAAACAGCACGCCAAGCACGCCGGAAATAATGCCGATGGCAAGCACCAGCCAGCCCCACCACAAAGCCGGCATACCAAGAAATGCAAGCATGCGGACTATGCCGTAAATACCGGTTTTAATCATAATGCCCGACATAAGGGCTGAAACATGGCTGGGCGCTGCGGGGTGCGCCTCGGGGAGCCACACATGAAAAGGGATGATGCCGGCCTTTGTTCCAAACCCGATAAGCGCAAGGATAAAACAGATGCTCGCCAGTGGCTGCGGCAGGCTGTGAGCAAAACGATCAAAATCAAGGGACCCGGCATGAGCGCCGAAGATGAGAAACATCGGCAGCAGGCATGCTGTGCCCAGATGGGTGGCAACCATGTATATCCATGATGCCCGGCGCACCTCTGCTTTTTCATTCTCAAAGGCCACAAGAAAAAAAGACGCAAGCGCCATTATTTCCCAGGCTATAAGAAACAGGACTGCGTTGCGCGCCAGGCACACCATCGCCATGCTGGCAACAAGCAGGGTATAAAAAAACCACGCAACCCCGAGCCGTTTTGTATCTTTGTATTTCATCAGATACTGCCCGCCGTAGACGGCGGCAAGGGCTGAAAGCAGAAAAACAGGCAGCAGGAAAAAAGCGGACAAAGGATCAAGCTCTATAAAAAAAGACCCGCACGGCATACTCCAGGCACAGCGCAGAGACTGGATGGTTCCCTGCAACAGCACTTCCAGCGCGGGGATCATGCCCACAGCGCAGCCCAGTACCGTTCCCCCGGCGCCGATACAGCTGCTGAGCCGGGGCCTGGTACAAACTGTCAGAGCACCGCAACCGCTTATAACAATGATTCCCAGGGCCAGAAGCAGCAGCAACACCGTTACAGCCCTCCTGCCGCTTCGGAGGCCAATACTGATTCCAGATCGAGTACTTTTTGCAGTATCTCTTCACGGGGGCGCTGCTCTTTTATCATCTGTTTAAATTCAGCATCCCGCAGCACAAAGGAAAGCCGTGAAAGCAGAAACAAATGCGTGCGCACGGTTGGCGCAACAAGAGTAAACAGACAGTTGACCGGCTGCCCGTCAAGGGACAAAAAATTTATCGGCTTTTCAAGGAAACAGAGCGTTATTATGGGCTGAGGCACATGCAGAACTATTGGATTTCGCACATGGGGAATTGCGATGCCGTCGCCAATGCCGGTCGAAGACATTGCCTCCCGGGCAAGAAGAAACTGCAGAAGATAGCCCCTGTCGGCATCATCGGGGAGCCTCAAGACCTCAACAATAGCCTTCAGCGCGGATTCTTTATCCGAGCCGCTTATGCGATAAAAGACTCCCCCGGCGGTGAGCGCTTCCGTCAGGCTCATCACCTGTGCAGATTCAGGCTCTTGAAATATTTCAACCGGCGCATTTAGGTGCCGTGATGTTGACCATTCCAGAATTTCAGTACGATTGAAGCGATACTGCCCATTGATTCTATAGGCAGGTATGCTCCCCTCTTTTATCCATCGCCGAATCGTCTTTTCAGCAACATTTAAAAGCTCGGACAAATCTTTTATAGTCAGTCTCATTTTGCCTTATTTATTTATTATGTTGAACTATATTTCCCAAAAATGGACATTAAAAGACAAAATATCTTTTTTATTGCATCTTGTCAAGAGTCTACGGGATTAAATAAAAGGTGTGCTTTCTCGTTCAACTACCATTAATTGATAATAGGGCGCTTGACAGGCAATACTATATAAAGGGGCCTTTGGTGAGCACTTTAAATAACGGATTTCGCGTCCTGCATGTTGTCAAAAACACCCCCTCCGTGGCAGACCTCGAAAAAAATGCCCAGCACCTGCTCTCGGGTCATACGCGCGTAGTCTTCATGGCGCGGCAGTACAAGCAGCCCTCCCACATCAACAGCCCCCGGGCTCACAACCATATGGTCGCCATCCTGGCTGAAATAGCAGGCCGGGCGGTGCGCTTTGCGCGGCAAAAGAATGCCGGTGAGATCAGGGCCGTCTGCGGCAATTACTATATTAACAAGGGGCTCATCCTGCGCAACGGTCACCTTCTTCAGATGAGCGACGGCACGAATTAGATTCTGCTCAAGTGCGGCATGGTTCCGGGTGCAGCAGATAAAGACGCCCCGGCGGTCAACCTCTCCTGCAAAGCAGGTGCCCTGCCCGTGCATATCATCGATCTGTGATAAACTCATTCCTGCAGCCAGTAAAAGCTGCGCCTGCGACATCAACGGTATGCCGCCTGCCGGATATGCCTGAAAATGGAGATGATCGGGCGCTGATGCGCCGCAGGCCGGGCCGTTATAGAAAGCTTCAAACGCGCCGTTTGAGTCAGTGACAAAGGATAGCATCGCCCCAAGGCAGGCGCCGATCTCCTGCAGCTGATGCTCTTTATGCGAGATGACCAGATGGTCCGGAAATATTGGAAACGGATTGCCTAGAATCAGCCAGTCATCGCGATACACAAGCGCCCGCTGTTCAGGAAACAAATTGTCAGGGCAAAGAAAACATTGCCGTTTTTCTATGGACTGCTTATCCACCCTGGCTGTTGAACTTTTCATGCGGAACGGGTTATGCTGCAGCTGAACTTCAAGATCGGTGAGAAAAAACTTTTTATACACGCTCTGCCGCAGGCCCTCATGGGCTTCGCGCAACTCGGGCCAGCTTTCAAGCTGTTGGCGCACAAAAGCCGAAAGCCGCTGCTCAAAGGCTGACCCCTCAGACACAATATACGGTGCAAGCAGGCTGTCATCGACAAGAATATGTTTTATTGGCTGCATTGGTTTGATTGGCTGGATTAATTACGATATGAATTGAGAGCTTTTATAACATGATTTTGACGTATCGGACAATGATAATAAATGTATGCTGCCTGCTAATCCAGATTATGACACATGCTATGGGGTTTAAAGAAGGAAGGCCAAAGAAAAAATTCACCCTTGAGAGCGGCTCATTGTACGTGCGCACCCCGGCGGCTCAAATATCCCAGGTGTAGGCGCATTTCGAGCACTTGTAGTGATGCATTGGTTTTCGCGTGAGGGGTCGTACTCGCAGGAACCACCAACTTAGCAGCAGGACCACGGCGATGCCGACCACCACCATCGAGCAGTGTATGAAAAACATATTCTCGTAGTCAACGATGAGAAAACCGAAGAACGCCAAACCGATCAGCGTTAGGGAACATACGACCACGTCAACTCGCATATTCCGGAGAGCCCGCTTGGACACCATTTTATTGGTTGCCTTACGCATACGGACGTGTTTTTCGCCGCACTTGATGCAAGAAATTCTGTACTTGTCCACGCTTATCCTCGTTCCTCTAAAAACAATCAACCTGAACAGAAAATATCAAAACTTACGAAAAACGTCAATGGCACTAAAGGCTAATTTATTAGAACTAAAGTGCCATTGATCTAAATATGATCAGATCAAGGTAAAGTATTTTATTATAACATCTTATGCCAGTGCATGCCTGAAAAAAACCCATATTATGAATCTGAATGCAGCCTGCGGATGAATCCTTAATTGTTCCAATGTATCAGAAAAAATCTTTGCTCTGGCAGATTAAATAAAAAGCTAAATTTGATGAATGGAGGATTAAGGACTGATTACTATAACTCATTGAACAAATAGAACAAATTTAATAAATAGAACAGTTCCTTGACTGCCTCTCTTGTATCTCCTGCGTGCGCAGGCTGTCCTTATAGGTTGCAAACCGAACCTCCTGCTCATTTGAAAGCCTTGCGTCTGTATTGTCCTCCCAGCGGCGGCAGAGATAGACGGGCTCATAGATTCTGCCGACTCTGTAATCGCGGGAAATCCGTAGCGACACCGCATAGTCTTCTCCATAGCTCACATTCGGGAACGGGAACCGGCGCAAAAGCTGTGTGGCAAAGGCGCGGGGCGCACCGATGCCGTTTACGCGCAGCAGATTGTTGCGCCCGTTTTCATCGCTCCACTCACGGTGATCGATAATGCCGGGCGGCAATTCTTCGAGGTTGAAATTAACGAGGCGATAGGCTCCAACCACCATGCCGAAGCAGCCATCGCTGAGCATGCCGATAACTTTTTCCAGCGTATGCTCATCTGTATAAAGGTCATCTGAATCAAGCTGACAGACAAAGCGGCCGCACCGGGCCGACTGCACAGCCTCATTCCAGCATCCGCCGATACCGAAATCTGTTCGCTGCGGGATAATATGAACAACGCGGCTGTCGCGGGCAGCAAGCTCGTCAAGTATTGCGCCGGTGCGGTCAGTCGAGTGATTTTGTACGACAAGCACATTAAACGGAAAAGCCACTGTCTGCGAAAGGGCGCTCTGTACGGCATCGGCAATGGTGCGCTCGCGATTACGCACAGGTATGACGATGCTTGCCTCCACGGGATAGGCAGCGCCATCGTCGGGGGCAGTCAGCGGCTCATGGCTGCAGTATGCGCCGATGCGCTGCAGATGCTGCGTTGCCACAGCTTCCATCTCTTTCTGATACTCTCTCTGCAGGGGTCCGGCATAGGCAAACTGCGACTTTTTCAGATCAAAGCCCTCTGTGATGAGCGAGCATGGCTCCGACACATGCACGACTGCTGAGACGCAGGACACTTTAAGCCGCAGCTCGTACAGGCCTGCCCACCGCGAAGCTGAAAGAGAGCCATGCTGCGAAAGGGCCTGCCTGACTGCTGTCATGGCATAAAGCTGCACCGGACCGAATAAAAAATCGTCGCGTATGCTGCCGGACTGATAGTCGGCAACCCTTTTTACTCCGTCAGCCGATTGCGTGCCGCTCCAGTAGTCGGCATACAAAAGCCCGGCATCCCGGTTGCGAGCCGCTTTCATAAGGTCCGCCAGCGCTTCATTCAAAAAAACGACTCCTGCCGATGACGGTATAAAAAAAACATAGTCCAGTGCTGCTGCCGCTTCCAAAGCCATGGATACAGCCTTGCCGCCGTGGCCGTCACTGAAAACAATCTTTTCAACAAGGGGATTTGCCGAAAGCGCAGAGGTCAGATCCGGATTATTTTTATCAAAAAGTATGACAGCAGCAGAATTCATGGTGGTCTTTTTTCCCTAACGAGCAGTTGCAGGATCGACTTTAGCCGTGATCCGGATTGCGCAAACCTTTCGCGGCTGAAGCCGCTCCTGCAAAAATTAATTTATAATTTTATTATCACGCAACAATTGCATTTCCGCATCAGTCAGGCCAAGGCTTTTTAAAACCTCATTCGTATGCTCCCCCAGCGTGGGCGGTGCCGTGGGACTGCGGCCGGGGGTCTCTGAAAACTTTATGGGGAACCCGAGCGTATTAATCGTGCCGTAGGCAGGATGCGTCACCTGCATGACCATGTCGCGTGCAAGCACCTGCGGATCGTCAACCACCTGGTCGACGGTATAAATAGGCCCGCAGGGAATACCTGCTTTATCAAAAAGCTCTATCCAGTGGAAAGACTGACGCGCCCTGAAAATCGGCTCGATAATGTCGAGCAGCTCCTGCCGGTTTTCAACGCGCACCGGATTTGTTGCAAAGCGAGGATCATCATTTAAATGCTCAAGCTTCATAACTGCGGTAAATGATTTCCAGAGATTTTCATTGCCGACAGCGATATTGACAAAACCGTCCGAGGTTTGAATTGCCTGATACGGAACAATAAGCCCGTGACCCGAGCCGGAGCGTTTGGGGTTTTCACCGGTAGCCCAGTACCGTTGCGCCTGATAGGTGAGCCAGGAAACCTGTCCGTCAAGCATGGCCGCATCGATATGCTGCCCCAGGCCGCTCTGCTGCCGTTGGTAGAGTGCAGTCATAATGCCGATAGCGCCAAACATGCCCGTGGTGAGGTCGGTAATAGAAATCCCGACTTTGAGCGGCCGCCCGTCCGGCTCACCGGTAAGCCCCATAATGCCGCCATAGCCCTGCAGCACCTGATCATAGCCGGCTTTTTCAGCATAGGGCCCGGTCTGGCCGAAAGCCGAGATCGAGCAGTAAATAAGTGCGGGGTTCTGTTTGTGGACGGCTTCATAATCAAGCCCCAGGCGCTTCATGACGCCGGGCCGGTTGCCCTCAACGACCACATCTGCTGTCTGGATAAGCCGCAATGCTATGTTATGGGCCTGGTCGCTTTTAAGATCAAGAGCAATGCTTTTTTTATTGCGGTTAATGCTGAGATAAAAGGCCGACTCTGACCCGACAAAAGGCGGGCCCCAGCCGCGAGAGTCATCGCCCACACCGGGCATTTCAATTTTCACCACCTCTGCGCCCATATCGGCGAGCAGCATGGTGCAGTAGGGGCCTGCAAGGGCCCGCGTGAAGTCGATGATACGGATTCCCGCCAGCGCCGGTTTCATTGCTTCCACCCTGTCTTTTGTGTTCCGAAAGTCATTCAATTACTATAAAGATGCGGGGGGGCCTCTTGTCAACTTTCTTTTAGATCAGCGGCAAAACAGCGATTGCAGGGCACTTCAGCCTGGAAGAGCATGCGGAAAAACATTTCATTTGCGCGACTTTTCCTGTTAAAATAATTAATTAATAATTCTCTGCATAAAACATGATAAAAAATAACTTTACCATTTCGTTTGCAACCCTTGGCTGCAAGGTAAACCAGTATGACTCCGGCGCCATGGCTGAAGCATTAAAGCAGGCGGGGCACAGCATTGTACCCACTGCTTCAAAAGCCGATGTCTGCATCATCAACACCTGTGCGGTTACCGAGAGCACTGAATCACAGTCCCGCCAGCTCATCCGCCGCATGCTGCGTGAGCATCCCGGCTGCCGCATCATAGTAACAGGCTGTTATGCCCAGAAATCTGCCCAGACCCTTCAGTCACTCTCTGAGAGGGTATCCGTTATCGGCAATGCCGAAAAGAAGGACATAGCGGCATTTGTCAGCTCAGCTCAGCAAAACCGTGCTTCTTTTGCAGCAGTGGCCGATATCTCTTCAGAAAAAATATTTACCACCCCCGCCTGCACGAAGCTCTTTGACCGTACGCGAGCATTTTTAAAAATTCAGGATGGATGCAACAGCCGCTGCTCGTACTGCATCGTTCCATCCGTGCGCGGCCCGAGCCGCAGCCTGCCGACAGGTGAAGTAAAACAAAGAATTGTCGGGCTAAAGCTTGCGGGCTATCGCGAAATTGTGCTCACCGGCATACATCTGGGGGCATTTGGCCTTGATGCCCGACCAAAAACCAGCCTTGCAAACCTGCTTGCATACCTTGAAGATGATGCAGCTCTTGCCAGCATGCGGCTGCGCCTGAGTTCCATAGAGCCGACAGAATTCACCCCCGAGCTCATAAGAATTATCGCTGCCTCACAACTCATATGCCCGCACTTTCACATTCCGCTGCAAAGCGGCGATGCCGGCATTTTAAAAAAAATGGGGCGGCACTATAACCCGATGTTTTTCCGTGCGCTTGTTATCAGCCTTGTAGAGGCTATACCCGGCCTTAATATCGGCATCGACGTAATTGCCGGCTTCCCCGGAGAAACCGATACGGCGTTTAAAAATACCGCAGAACTTCTTGCCGGACTGCCTGCAGGCTATCTGCATGTTTTCCCCTATTCCCGTCGCTCCGGCACCCCCGCGGCTGATTTTCCGGACCAGGTGCCAGAGCACATCAAAAAAGTACGGGCGCTAAAGCTACGACAGCTATCGGATGAAAAACGCAGCCGCTTTTATGCAAGCTACGCAGGGGCTATACTGCCGGTGCTCGTGGAAAAACATCGCCACAAAAAAACCGGGCTCCTGCGCGGCGTATCGCGCAACTATATCCCGGTGCTTTTTGACGGGCCATCCAGCCTTGCCGGGCAGGAAGTGCCTGTGCGGGTTGTTGTCTCAGACACGCAGGAGCCGAGGGGAAAACTTGTCTAACACCCCTTTATCTTTCTCCGGCATAATAAAAGTAGAATTTAAGCTTTTGATTTTTTTGACAAAATTTACTATATATAATGTTAAGACTCTTTAGGTTAAACAATAATCCGTTTTATTTATTAGATACAAGCTTCAAAAAAACTGCAGGAGAGGTCAACAAAAATGATCGAAATTGGTGATTTTAACATCAACAGACGCAGCAAGGATCGCATCAAGACCACCCTGAACGCTCAGTACTTCATAAAAAAACAAAGCACACAGTATCTTGATTGCAAGGTCGTCAACCTGAGCCGCACAGGGGCTGCTGTAAGCGTGCCCATAAACGAAAAACTGGAGTGTGGAACCATCATGTTTATAGACATTTACATACCGAAAACACTTCTGCATGTCTCGGCTCAGGCTGAAATCAAACGTGTCGAACGCCATGACAGGGAAATTATCAGCGGCATCAAATTCACAGAGTTGATCAGCCAGCCCATGTTTGAACAGCTCATCCAATAGATTGAAGTATAATCACATACTGGTCTTATAAATACACCTTCAGCGCGCAAAACCCGAACGCACAAATTCTATTGTAAAATCTTCAAAAAAAGTATTTAATAACATTTTAGCAAAACATCATTAACAGCAGCCCCACAGTCAAGAAAGCATACATGAAAAGAAAAACCGCGCTCTTGCGCATTACAGCCATACTATCTGCAGCAATCGGGCTTCTTTTGTTCTTTGCCATGATCGTTACAATTCAGGAACAGAGGCTCCAGATAGCACTGCTGGGGTTTCTCATCGGCGCATCCATTGTTTGGCTTGTGTACCTGGCTATATGGTTCATCGGAAGAGGCATGAGCAGGACCATGTTTCCCGGGCTGTCACGACTGCTGCTCATGAAGCTCAAGCAAAAAGCCCATCTTAGCCTGTCTGCTGACCAGGAGAAAATGTATATAGAAACGGTTGGGGCTTTTCTCTCCATATCCTCGGTTCTCGGTCTGGCGGCTGCTGCCTTCTTCATCATTTCCGGCATCCTCTATATCGTAGGACGACTCAGCTGGTAATCGCATCATGAATCACCCCTTTACCCGCGATGAACTGCGCAAAAACGGTGCAGAAAAAATAAGCGGTGGCAGATGGGCCAATGCCGATCTGCTCCTGTACACGCACACTGACGGCGTTTGGGTTTTAAAAGATTTCACTGCCTGTTCGCCGCTTATCCGTAAAACCTGGGGTGCCTGGATGGCGGCGCGTGAACTCCGGGCACTTGTTCACCTGCAGGGAATACCCGGCATTCCCGCAGATCCTTTTGCTCTGGATGCCTATGCATTCTGTTATCGTTTTGTGCCGGGGACCAACCTGAAATATATCAGGCGCACGAATCCCCCCGGCGCCGATTTTTTTCTTGAGCTTGAAAAGTCGGTGCGGCTCATGCATGAACGGGGCATTGTGCATCTGGATATTCGCTATATGCGCAATATTGTAGTAAGCGACACTGGCTGCCCGCTGCTTCTAGACTTTCAAACCAGCCTGTTTCTGAGCAGAATACCGCGCTTCATGCATCAGTTTCTTAAAAACATTGACATCTCCGGCGTCTATAAATGCTGGAAACGGGTCAGTGGCAAAACTATCGACCCGGAACGGCTGGCCTTTCTTAAAAAAATGGAAAAAAAACGTTCACTGTGGGTGTTTAAGGGCTATCCGCTTGGCACACGCGCATCAAGGCGCTGACAGACATGCACAGCACAGTGCAACACAGAATTCTTACCTGATTTGCCATGACACCACGATCATCGATTCAATACAGGCTTGAATATGCAGGACTGCTCTTGTTCAACGCAGCCCTGCAAGCACTGCCAGCCAGAGTTGCCATAGGCCTTGGCAGAAATGCAGGCGCCCTGGCGGGGAAAATATTTAGGTCACGGGTTGCTCTCGCTCATGAAAACCTTCAAATCGCTTTCGGCGATAGCCTCTCTCATGCTCAGCGAAAGGAAATTATTGAAAAGCTTTTCCGCATGCTCGGTGAAGGTTTTGTCGAGTCGGTCATCAGCTCACCGGATGATATCCGCAACAACCTTGCCATTGAAGGCATTGAGCATCTTGAAAAAGCTCTTGCTCAGGGAAAGGGGGCTATAGTGCTCGGGCCGCATATGGGCATGTGGGAGCATGCCGCAGCCGCATTCGGGCAGCGCTTCGACAATGCAGCTACACTGTACAAGCCTTTAAAAAACCCGTATGTCGACGCCTATGTCATCCGTACCCGCGGCCAGGGCAATATAAAACTCATATCAAGCAAGAACGGCCTGCGCCAACTCTACCAGTATCTTAAAAAAGGCACCATGGTCGCACTGCTTTTTGACCAGAACGCCGGCCGCAACGGACTGCCCGTGCCGTTCTTTGGAAAGACCGCTTCGACATACTCAGCCCCTGCGGCTTTTGCCTTAAAAACAGGCTGCGCTATTGTGCCGGCCTATACAATCAAAGAGCCGGGCTTCAGGCGTAACCGCATGATATTGGGGGAGCAGTTTCACCTTATAAAAACAGGCAATACGGAACAGGACATCATCGCCAATACCCTTCAATATAATGCATTTATTGAGCACTTGGTGCGCCAGCATCCCGAGCAGTGGTTCGGCTGGCTGCACCGGCGCTGGAAACTGCCCCGGGCTTTTGCCAATGACTCAACAAAAGACACATAGTTATAAAAAAAGGCGCTCCATAAAGGAGCGCCTTTATCAGCAACTTTTCTTATATCATCAACTACAACTAAACACTTCCATCTTCATACTCCCCGGCTTACTTACCGGCTGCAAGAATCCTCTGCACGGCGGGAAGAAGCAGCCTGATAACTGTCTGCGCCGAACTTCGAACCGCGGGATTGCGCTCAATAAACCCCGTTATGACTGAACCATTATTATAATAGCTATCTATCAATTTGTTGCCCAAAGCGCTATTGGCAAGAACGGTATCACGGAACTGTCGAAGTGTGGCAATCCCCGGATCATCCTCACCCAGAATGGCAACTGCCGGACATGCTCCCGGCTCTCTGCCTGAAATACCATCAAGCAATGCCAGAGTCTCAGCCACTATAATCTTTTGCTGGTCTTTACGGGTAATATCTGACGAATTATCACCTGGCTGCACCGCATCAGGCGACGTGTCGTAATAACCGAAATTGGTATGGTTGCCGCCTTCTATCAGAAAATAGGTGGTATTGTCAGGAAGATAGGGTTTGCCGGCATCGACCTTGGCCGGTGTTGCCAGCCCATCCTTTGATCCATAGAGTACAAGGACGCTCACATCCTTGTCTTGAATCGGGAAAGAATTAGAGCCATAAGCAGCCCACAAAACTACGCCTTTCATATTCTCGGGATGGTCCATAACATACCCTGCTGCAGAAACCCCTCCAAGGGAATGCCCGCCGATTGCCCATTGCGTCGTATCAGGATATGCAGCAAGTATATCTAAAGCCCGTGGAATTCCGGTAATAGCAAGGTCACCGGGCATTTTCACAATAACGGTAAGATAGCCTGCCTTGGCAATTTCTTGTGCTGCCGGTGCATATGACCGGGGATCGACATACGCCCCCGGATAGATGATAAATCCGAGGTTCTGCTGTTTGCGTCTGGGTTCAAAAACATAATAATAGTTATCGGGAGCATCCCATGCGTCCACCGTTATGGTACTTACCTTTACAGACAAGTTGGATCTCATCGCCCTCAGTGCTTCACGTAAAGGAGGGAATGTCCCATCGGCATTTACGTAATTAGCCGCACAGAAAAAAAGCACCGCGAAGGCCGCTGTTACACCAAAAAATCTTACAACTTTCATGCTTCCTCCTGTAAAATTGTATTTTTATCTTATTGTACGGAGCAAAACAAAGCTCTGAAAAAATTCTCATTCCACATCACGGTTCCGCAGAGACCAGCTTTTTCAGCACCGGAGTTAGAGATTTGATCATTATGCGGGCAGCACTTTTCATTCCGGCATTGCGATCCAGCCATGCCGCCATATCCGATCCGCTGGCATAATAGGATTCTGTCAAGGCGCGGCCCCGCAGGTCATACCAATGAAACTGTTATCATACCTGTAGATGCCGTGAACACTTTACTGGGAAGCGGAATGG
>CAIWCT010000116.1 GCA_903911225.1 uncultured delta proteobacterium | reverse complement strand
GCCTTCTGCACAACAAGATTGAGTTCAGTCAGGTCAATAGGTTTCGTGATATAATCAAAGGCTCCCTGTTTCATAGCCTGGACAGCGGTATCAACAGAACTGTTGCCTGTTATAATAATCACCTCTGTGCGTGGAGCAACATCCTTGACTTTTTTCAGTATGTCGATACCCGTAACTGTATCAAGCATCAGGTCGGTTATCACAACATCAAAAATCTCCTCCTGCAGCATCTGCAGAGCTTGTTCCCCGTCGCTCTCTGCCCGCACAGAGCAATCCCCCTGCCTGGCAAAGAATTTGGAGAGCATACTGAGCGTTGACTCATCGTCATCGATCAAAAAAATATGTTGTTTTTTCATTGCATTAGAAGCGTAATAAAAGTATTTTTGTCATATTGTTTTTTTATATCCGCACTGGCGGCAACTCTATTTGTGAACCACACTCCTAACACAACTATGCTGCACCGTGCAAGGTGGAATAAAAAAAAAGAAGGGCTTGCAAAGGTTTGAGCCCCATGTTTAAAAATTAATTGCTTGACAAAAAGAAAAAAATGCATTAAATAGTATTTCTTTAAATTAGGCATCTTCTTTTCCAATATCTCAACTGAAAACGGGAAAGATCATAAAAGCGGCATATCCGCAAAAACAGGGGCACAACTGCCCCGACACATATCCTGTAAGGAGCATATATTATGTACGCCATCGTGAAAACGGGTGGTAAGCAGTATCGGGTTGCCCCTGGCGACATACTCAAGATTGAAAAACTTGAAGGCGAGCCAGGATCGAACATCGAGTTCACTGAAGTGCTTATGGTTGCCGGAGAAAACGGTGAAAGCCTTCAGATTGGAACCCCGATTGTTGCAAATGCTACAGTTTCAGCCGAAATAAAACGCCAGACAAAAGGCAAAAAAATAATAATTTTCAAGTCCACACGGCGAAAGGGCTATCGAAAAAAAACCGGTCATCGCCAGTTGCTTACCGAAGTGACCATCAAGGATATTAGCCTGTAATATCCAAACCACTCTTATCAGGAGGATGTGTTTTGAAAGGATACGAACTGTGCATAATCTTCCAGCCCGATGCAAGCGACGCTGTCATGGATGAGCTATTCAGCGTGCTGGGATCGGCCGTTACAAAATACAACGGCTCCGTGCTGAAGACTGAAAAATGGGGTAAACGCAACTTGAAATATGCTATAAAAAAGCATGCAAAAGGAAATTTTTGCTTCATATTCTTTTCCGGCACGGCAGAAACGCTCAAGGAAATTGACCGTATTGTAAGATACAATGAACAGATTCTGCGCTATACCATCATAAAGCTTGATAAAAACCTCACACCTGTTGTTATAGAAGGCGCAACGCTTGTACCTGCGGTCGCAGAAGATGCTGAAGTTCCTGCATCTCCGGCAGAAGAAGTCGAAGCCGCTGCAACGACAGCAGAAGTGCAATAGCGCCGCAACAATACAACTAAACCGTTCAGAGCTTTTGAACATACAGACAGTCATCGGTAGGAGGTCAAGTTGATAAAACGGAGAACCCAAAAAAAGAAACCATTCTATACCAAGCGTAAAATCTGCCGCTTCTGCTCGGACAGCAACCTTGATATAGCATATAAGGATTATAACACGCTGCGGCACTTCATCACCGAGCGCGGCAAAATCATTCCCCGCAGGATCTCCGGGACCTGCGCCAAGCATCAGAGGGAACTTGCCAGGGCAATAAAGCGGGCCCGTGTGCTTTCAATAATGCCTTTTGCCGTAGTTAATTTCTAAAACATCTATACCGCACTATAAGGGGCGTCACTAATGAATATTATTTTGACTGAAGATGTAGCGCATCGTGGTTCCGCAGGCGATATGTTGAAAGTTAAGGACGGCTATGCCCGGAATTATTTAATCCCAAAAGGCATGGCTATTCTCGCGACAACAGAAAATGTTAAGCAGCTTGAGCATCAGAAACGTCAAATTCAGTCTAAGCTGAACAAGCTAAAAAAAGAGTCCGAAGGCATTGCCCAACAAATTGAAAGCATTTCCTGCACAATAGCGCGGGCTGCTGGTGAAGAGGATAAGCTGTTCGGGTCTGTAACCTCTGCCGATATTTACACCAGTCTTAAAAATGAAGGCATTGATGTTGACAAAAAGAAAATACTGCTTGATGAGCCAATCAAAAGCCTCGGTATTTTCACTGTTCCGATTAAAATACATTCTGATGTGACCGCCAATCTGAAAGTATGGGTTGTCAAGGAATAAGGAGCATCGGGGCAACTTCATGGGCAGCAACGCTCTCCAGAATGTCCCCCCCCAGAATCTAGAGGCAGAGCAATCGCTTCTAGGCTCAGTGCTGTTGGAAAATGAAGCACTGTTCAAGGTTCTGGAAATTATCAAAAAAGACGACTTCTACCGCGAATCGAATCGCCAGATATATCAGGCGATGATTGACCTCTATGAAAAAAATGAGCCTACCGATCTTATCACCGTCACAGAAGTACTGAAACGAAAAAACAAACTCGATGAGGTAGGAGGCGCTTCCTACCTGGCCGACCTGCTAGAAAATATTCCGACAGCCGCCAACATAGAATATTATGCAAAAATAATCCGTCAGAAATCAATACTACGCAATCTTATCCACTCGGCAACTGAAATAGTATCAAAGGCAACCACTGCCGAAGAAAACGTAGAGGATATTCTAGACTTCTCAGAAAAAACAATCTTTCAAATTTCCGAGGAGCAGACAAAGCAGTCATTTTACCCCCTGAAAACGATACTCAAGTCAACGTTCAAAGATATTGAACGGCTGTATGAAAAAAAGCAGCTTATAACCGGCATGCCATCAGGTTTTACCGAACTTGATTCTAAAACATCAGGTTTCCAGCCTTCAGATCTCATTATTATTGCAGGACGACCCAGTATGGGCAAAACCGCTTTCGCCCTCAATGTCGCCCAGCACGCATCACAGGAAGCCCATATTGCCATTGCCCTGTTCTCGCTTGAAATGTCAAAAGAGCAGCTGGCGTTGCGTATGCTCTGCAGTGAAGCCCGCGTCGACAATCATAAACTGCGCACCGGATTTATTGCTGAATCAGACTGGGGCAAACTGTCCATGGCTGCAGGCAAACTTGCCGATTCAATGATGTATATCGATGACACGCCAGGCATAACAGTATTTGAAATGCGCGCCAAGTCACGCAGGCTTAAGGCTGAGCACGGCCTGGGCATGATCATTGTTGATTATCTTCAACTCATGGCCGGTTCTAAAAACCGTTCCGACAGCCGCGAGCAGGAAATTTCTGAAATCTCCCGCTCCCTGAAGGGTCTGGCAAAAGAACTTCACGTGCCGGTCATCGCACTTTCCCAGCTCAATCGCAAAGTTGAAGACCGCATTGATAAAAGACCGCATATGGCCGATCTGCGTGAATCAGGCGCCATTGAACAGGATGCGGATGTCATCCTGTTCATCTATCGCGATGAAGTCTACCATCCCGATTCCGAAGAATCCAAGGGGAAGGCCGAGGTGATTATCGGCAAACAGCGCAACGGGCCAACCGGCGAAATACAGCTTTCTTTCATCAATGAATATACGCGATTTGAAAATTATTCTCATCGAGACATGATGCCGATCTAGGACGTCACTGCACGACCCGCCGTTGCTTGTCTTGCCCCCCCCCAGCGCTTTTTAAAAAGCTACCGCCTGAGATCATTGTTTATCTACTAACTAAACGACCAACACATTTCTTGAATTCCAAAACACGTCATATCATCAGGTAAAGTTAAATCCCCATACAATGGGCTCGATTAAAGTCAATTAAACCGCTTTTTTCCACTCCCTTAAACTGTCAAAACTTAAAATCCCCTCGAAAAGAATGCGAGTTACCTCTAAATTAATTGCATATTTTTTTAGCTGTGCCATTGACTCACACTGTGCTCATGGTTATATTTCTACATAACTGAAATGATATTATAAGTTTAAATATATAATTTTAATTACACACATAAACTTCCGCTACTTAGGAAAAAATCAAGGAGGCAGGTATGGCAAAAGTTATCGGCATAGATTTAGGCACCACCAACTCTGTTGTTGCAGTAATGGAGGGCGGTGAACCGACAGTCATCATAAATGAAGAGGGCAGCAGAATCACTCCTTCTGTTGTTGCCTTTACGAAAGATGGGGAAATTCTGGTCGGCCAGGTTGCAAAGCGTCAGGCAATCACCAATCCTGAAAACACCATATATTCAATCAAACGCTTCATGGGACGCAAGTACAGTGAAGTCAGTGAGGAAATGAAAATGGTGCCCTACAAGGTCCTTGCGGGGGCCAATGGTGATGTACGCATTGAAGTGCGAGGCAAAGAATATTCGCCCCAGGAAATTTCAGCCAAGACCCTGCAAAAATTAAAGAAATCGGCTGAAGCCTACCTCGGCACGGAGATACAAGATGCCGTGATAACGGTACCCGCATACTTCAATGACAGCCAGCGTCAGGCAACAAAAGATGCGGGCACGATCGCTGGCATCAATGTGCTGCGTATCATCAACGAACCGACGGCATCAGCCCTTGCCTACGGGCTGGACAAGAAAAAGGAAGAAATAGTAGCGGTCTATGACTTCGGTGGCGGAACCTTTGATATTTCCATACTTGAAGTCGGCGACAACGTAATCGAAGTAAAATCAACCAACGGTGACACACATCTTGGCGGCGACAACCTTGACCAGCGCATTATTGACTGGCTTGTCGCTGAATTCAGGAAGGACCAGGGAATAGACCTCAGTCAGGATAAAATGGCTCTGCAACGCCTGAAAGAAGCTGCGGAAAAGGCCAAGATTGAGCTGTCATCAACGGTTGAAACCGAAATAAATCTTCCCTTTGTTACGGCTGACGCCTCGGGGCCAAAGCATCTGAACTGCCGTTTAAGCAGGGCAAAATTCGAACAAATGATTGAAGATTTAATAGAGCGCTCGCATATACCCTGTGAACAGGCTCTCAAGGACGCGGGGTTGCAGCCCAGCCAGATAAACGAGGCCATTCTTGTCGGCGGCTCAACACGCATCCCCAAGGTACAGGAAATGGTGCGCAAAATTTTCGGTAAGGAACCGCACAAGGGCGTAAATCCCGATGAAGTTGTCGCTCTTGGAGCTTCCGTACAGGCTGGAGTGCTGGCAGGTGAGGTAAAGGATGTGCTGCTTCTAGACGTTACTCCGCTGTCGCTGGGCATAGAAACCCTCGGCGGGGTCACAACCAAGCTCATTGAACGCAATACGACGATACCGACCAGAAAAAGCGAGATATTCACAACGGCTGCCGACAACCAGACAAGCGTTGAAATCCATGTGCTGCAGGGTGAACGCGACATGGCCAAAGACAACCGTACCATTGGCCGGTTTCAGCTTGTCGGGCTTCCGCCGGCCCCTCGCGGCGTGCCCCAGGTCGAGGTAACCTTCGACATCGATGCCAACGGAATTGTTAATGTGTCTGCTAAGGATCTCGGCACCGGCAAAGAACAAAAAATTACCATAACGGCATCAAGCGGTCTCAACAAAGACGACATCGATCAAATGGTAAAGGACGCGCAGGCGCACGCAGCCGATGACAAGAAACGGCGGGATGAAATCGAAGTGCGCAATCAGGCCGACAGCCTTGTGTACTCCACCGAAAAAGTTCTCAAAGAAAACCGCGAAAAAATTTCAGCGGCAGACGCCAAAGCCGTTGAAGATGCGATCAAGGAGACTAGGGATGCCATTGAAAATGGGAATGTAGACGAAATCAAGTCTCGCATGGAGGCCCTGAACACTGCCTCGCACCGGCTGGCTGAAGCCATGTACAAAAAGGCCTCAACCGGCGAAGCGCAGCCTGGCGCCGGCAATGAGCCCCCCAAAGAGGGAGCCAAGAGTGCGGGCGCCGACGCGCACAGCGATGTGGTTGACGCAGAATTTGAGGAAACGGACAAATAAACCGTTTTTTGCTTGACAAAAGAGCCCTGAAATAACTACAAGAGGATGAAGCCCCCTGGTTCATCCTCTTGTAGCATATGCACCTAGCGGGCTTTCTTCATATGAAAGGTGTTCAAAAAAAACCGCATGCTCAGTAAAAAACTTGGACATAGACTTGACAGCACTCTTTGCCCCATCATCAAAAGGAGCCCGCTGTCAAAGCTCAGCCCGACAGCACTTACGCTTACAGGACTTTTTATTAACCTCGTAGCCTCCGGCGTCATTATTGTCGGGGCATGGAAAACAGCTGCCCTGCTCATTCTGTTTGCGGGACTTTTTGATATACTCGATGGCGCAACAGCGCGCACCATGGAAACAGTCTCATCCTTCGGTGGCTTTATTGATTCGGTTGTCGACCGCTATTCTGATATGGCGATTTTGATCGCCTTTATTATTTACTATGCCAGGCAAAACGACATTTTCATGGTATGCCTCTGTTCCATAACGTCGATAGGCTGCATACTGATACCCTATACCCGTGCACGGGCTGAAACCATCATAGCCTCGTGCAATATCGGCATCATGGAACGCGCCGAAAGGATTCTTCTGATCGCTGCCGGCTGCTACTTTGATCTTATGAAGCCAGTTTTGCTGATTCTTGCGGTACTAACGCATATAACCGTACTGCAAAGGATCTATTACACCTGGCAAAAAACACAAAATAAACCAACTTGAAATATATGCCTACGGCAGCAAAGGGAGGAGCTTATGGAAGAAAAACAGGGCGATGGCTTTACCTTTAAAGACAAAGATTTGGGTGCGCAAAATGAAAAACCCAACCATCCAGGACATACATCAACAGACAGCGCAGGCTCAAAAAGTACAACTACCGATAAAATAGGCTCTGAGCAGAGAACCTCTCAACTGCCTGAAATCAGTTTCGCTTCCTTTATCATATCGCTGAGCTCATCAGCACTTTACCTTCTGGGTGATATTCCTGATTCGGCAACAAACAAAACGCAGCGCAACCTGACGCTTGCCAAGCAAACGATTGATATACTTGGCCTTCTGAAAGAAAAAACCGTCGGGAACCTTACACGGGAAGAAAGCCAGATGCTGGAGAGTCTGCTGTACGACCTGCGGATGCGGTATGTGGATGAACTAAAAAAAGACGCGCACCGAACTTTTGGCCATGGAAACACTTGTCATTCGCGCTCCCGCAAAAGTCAATCTGCGCCTCAAAATTATCGGTAAACGGGCGGACGGCTATCATGAAATAAGCACCATATTTCAAAAAGTCGGCCTTTTCGATGAACTGACACTTCAAAAAACATCTGCTCCCGGCATAAGCCTTACCGTTGACAACCCGGCAGTTCCGCCAGACCGTACAAATCTCGTATACAGGGCAGCTGAGCTCCTTATAGACCACTGCGGAGCCGACAGGGGCGTAGACATCAGGCTG
>CAIWCT010000115.1 GCA_903911225.1 uncultured delta proteobacterium | reverse complement strand
TGCTCTGCCTGAGATGAAATGCTCGCTCTTGCAATTGATTATTTAAGGCCGCTTCGATAGATGTAAGTATGTTGTTCATAGCAGCTTCATCACTCAAACTAGTTTCCATTATAGAAATAAATGATACATAACTACTTAATAATCCTTTTGTCTTTTTCTACCCAACAAATACTGCGTTTATAATGCTATATATCGATATTTTATGTAATTTACTTAATTAAAAAAATTTTTGCATTCATAGTTCTGCATTATGCAATCATGAAACCTCTCCGCTGCAAGTTGCGAGGTGTTTCCCCTTAAGAGATTTAAATAAAAAAAGGCGGTGCTATGTATCACAATAGCTTATGACATTGCCTGCCTTCCTAAAACTTCACATTAGCGGCTCTCTTAATGTGGACTGTGGATCAGTCCTTACTTATTCCACATTATTCTGAAGAAAGCTTTACTCTGATAAATAAATTTAAAACTGAATTCTATGAGTGTAGGATTAATAAAAAAGGCGGAAGCACTTAAATGTGCTTCCGCCTTTTAATTTTTTTTGCAGCGTTTTTTACTTCATTGCGGCAGCTACTATTTCAGCAACATCCTTGACTTTGGTCCGGTCAGAGGCTTTTTCATCCTTTACCCCGTCTTCGAACATTGTCATGCAGTAGGGGCATGCCACGGCAATTGTTTGCGGAGCAGCCTTCAAGGCTTCCTGCGTACGCTCGATGTAGATGCGCTTACCGATAAGTTCCTCCATCCACATGCGGCCGCCGCCGGCGCCGCAGCAGAAGCTTGTTTCACCGTGGCGCTCCATCTCGGCAGGGGCCTTGCCCGAGCATGCCGTGACGATGGCGCGGGGTGCCTCATAGATTTCATTGTAGCGGCCGAGATAGCAGGAATCATGCACCACGGTTTTGCCGGTGAGTGCGCTTGCGTCGACCTTTATGCGGCCAGTCTTGATGAGGTCATTTATGAATGTTGTGTGATGAATTACTTCAACGTCAAAACCAAACTGCTTATAGTCGTTTTTGAGCGTTGTGAAGCAGTGCGGGCAGTAAGTGATAATTTTTTTGATGCCGTATTTTTCAAGAACTGCAATATTTTCTTTGGCCATTTTTTCAAACACGAATTCATTGCCGAGACGGCGAAGGGAATCACCGCAGCATTTCTCTTCATTGCCAAGTATTGCCCAGTTGACTTTTGCAGCCTTGAGGATTTTGGTCATTGCCTGGGTAACCTGGCGGGCGCGGGAATCAAAAGCGCCAGCGCAGCCGACATAGAAAAGGTACTCGGCCTTGACGCCGTCTCCCAGCACGGGGATGTCCAGATCAACAGTCCACTTGGCGCGGTCAGAAGGCGCAATGCCCCAGGGGTTTGAGCGCTGCTCGGAGTTTTCAAAGAATGCGGTGAGTTCTTCGGGAAATTCGGACTTTTCCATCACAAGGTGGCGCCGCATCTCAACCATTTTGGGGACATGCTCGATGAATACCGGGCATTTCTGCATGCAGGCGCCGCAGGTTGTGCATGCCCAGATGGCATCTCGTGATATGCTTTCCTCCCGGCCATTAATGAGCGGTACGCACATTGCTGCATCCTCAGGGGCAGGCGCCAGCATATCGGCCGGGCGGTGCGCCATTATCTCATTGCCGTTGGCAAAAAGATTTACTTTGCCCTTATGCACGACTTCTTTCGGATTAAGCGGCTTTTGGGTAAGATAGGCCGGGCAGTTTGCCTGGCAGCGTCCGCACTCTGTGCAGGCCGTGAAGTCCATCAGGTCCTTCCAGCGGAACTGCGTTATCTTAGAAACGCCGAACTTGAAACCCTTCTTAAAAATCAGCCGGGGCACGGTGGTAACGGGCTTGAAGCTGCGGAAAAAGCAGTTCGGCAGCGAAGTCAGAATGTGCAGATGTTTGCTGTAAGGCAGATAGTTCAGGAAGAACAGCAGAATGAGGGCATGTGCCCACCAGAATACACGGGCCCAGACATGAACGGTTGCGGCCGGCATGCCGGAATACATCGCAGCAAGGGATTTCGAGATGAGCATGTAGTGTACCGTTTTGAGCTTGCCCAGAGCCGCCTCGGCGCCGTTCATGCCGTAATATGCTATCATAAGAGATCCGACAAGGGAGAGTATCAGGTACGCGTCATAGGTCGAGTCAATGTAGAAAGGCTTGACGACAAGGCGTCTGAACAGTGCTACAAAAACGCATACCAGCACCACAAGGCTCATGATATCGGCTAGTCCCATAACAAGGCCCCAGGGAACCTCGCCGATGAAATCCCAGCTGAATTTGGGAAACACGCCGGCGATAAAGAACTCCGAGTTTACGCACACCAGCACGAGAAATCCCCAGAAGAGCAGGAAATGGTTGAAACCGAATTTTTCACTGACAACACGCAGTTGGCCGAAACCATAGGTCAGCATGCCGGTGAAGCGGGCGATGAGGTTATCAAATCTGTTTTCAGTGCGTCCCAGGCAGATCATTGCAAGGAGCCGAAATACATTTCTCAGGAAAAAAAGAACGCCGCCAACACAGAGGATGGCAAAAATGATATTTTCTAAAGGGCTCAAGGGCAACTCCTTTCTCTTAGAAAGAG
>CAIWCT010000114.1 GCA_903911225.1 uncultured delta proteobacterium | reverse complement strand
GTGGTCGGGGTTCTTTAGACAGGGAACAGGAATTTATAAGTGGGAAACTGCTCGGGTTCATGCCGCAACCTGTCTCTGCGGAGTTATGTTGAAGTAAACCATAGCCGGGGTTTTCCTGTCAAGGCTCTGATGCCACCGCATTTGGTTGTAGAATATAAAGTATTCAGTTAGTCCTTTTTTTACCTCTGCCATTAAGCCATAGGCTTTCAAATAGATGTCCTCGTATTTGACGCTTTTCCAGAGTCGTTCGATAAAGACGTTATCCCGCCACCGGCCCTTGCCGTCCATACTGATGGCAATGCTGTGCGAACGGAGGCATTCGGTAAAAGCCTCTGAGGTAAACTGGCTGCCCTGATCCGTGTTGAAAATATCCGGGCAGCCGAACTTGGCAATCGCTTCTTCCAGCGCCTCTATGCAAAACGAACTATCCAGAGTGTTGGACAGTCGCCAGGACAGCACCATCCGGCTGGCCCAGTCAATAATCGCCACAAGATAGCAAAACCCCTTTGCCATGGGGATATAGGTTATGTCTGTTGCCCACACGTGGTTTGGCCGTGTGATCAAAAGCCCCCGCAGCAGATACGGATACTTCCTGTGTCCAGGATGCGCCGCAGAAAGCTTCGGCTTGGCGTAGAGCGCTTCTATGCCCATCAGACGCATCAGCCGTCGCACTCGGTCTCGCCCCACGTCATAGCCCCGGCCCCAAAGCTCATTGCGAATGTTGCGGCTGCCGTAAAACGGCCAGGTAATGTGAATCTCGTCAATCTGCCGCATGAGCTCAAGGTCCTTTGCGCTTACCGGCGCCGCCTGGTAATAAACGCCAGACCTGCACAGATCCAGAAGAGCGCATTGCCGTGTTATGGGAAGCTCTTCCTCTTTGTCGATCATCGCTTTGCGCTCGGCTCGTCTATGCGCCCGAGCGCGTGTGATAAAAAATCGTTTTCCATCGACAACTGCCCGATCTTGGCGTGAAGGTCCTTCACGCTCGGCAATTGTTCGGCCTTTCTCTCCCGGCTGAAAATCTCTGCCGCATTCTCCAGCAGTTGTTTCTTCCACTCAGTGATTTGATTCGGATGTACCTGATACCGCTGCGCCAGCTCAACTGTCGTCTGGTCACCTTTGAGGGCCTCCAAGGCTACCTTTGCCTTGAATGCCGGTGCATGATTTCTTCTCGGTCTTTTGCTCATACGCTGATCCTCCTTTGTGGGTCATTGTAGAGCAGTTTCCTCACTTATGCACCTGTCCAATTTTTCCAGACCAGCTCTTACAACATTAAAGCTTAAAAAAATTTTAATGTTTCCGCTGTTGGAGAGATATTATAAATAAAATGACTCAACCCGCAGTTTTGTTGCTTGTAATTTTTTATTATCAGGTGAGGATATATTTTATAACAAACTGTTATGAGGAGGCTTTGAAGAGCTTTTGTTGCGCAGCATACACACTATAAATATGCAGAAACGGCAGATGAGATAAATAATTACTGCCTGCAGCAAAAAATATCGTATATCAATTTCCTTAGCTACCTTACAGAAATGCCATAGAACTCCCTTATCTCCAAGTCTTTTGAAATCAAGAAGAAATACCCAGAATGTTAATGAAACTCCTTCAAGCCTTATAGGCACATACATTAAGGCTAAAACGATTGATATAATCAGGAGCTTTGTTGATTGAAGAAAGCGTTTCATTTGGTTCCATCTTTTTATGCTTGCGCATATTTTTTTATCGTTGCTTCATCAAACCATGCCGGTTCTCTCCCCATGGTTGAATTTTATTAAGGGTTCCTTTAAAAAGCAATCAAAAACCGGTGCGCATCATTCATAAGTATGCCGCTGCTGCACTGGCCAACACAATCGACAGCACTGCGTGTTTTCAGGCCTTCACCGGGGTCTTCAGCTCAGTGGAAAAAGTGTTTTGGGCCGATGATTTCAAGGGCCTGGCAGCCCCGGGAAAAACCCTGATGGAAATAGAGCCGGATGCCCGCTGGAAAAATGATGTCGATGATTAAATCACGGCATACAATGGTTGCTGGAAGATTCAGAGTGCTTGCCATGCCGGCTGCCATGATGGTATGCTGCGCCAGGGGTTGCAATGCCCCTAAGTCTTTGCGGGGGTGTCTATGGACATACTGATATTTTTTTTCAAGTACGGCCTCTGGCTGTCATGGCCGGTATTCGCCCTCGGGGTGTTTCTGCTCTGGTTCTTTATCGTGACCGCGGTGAGGCTTGGAGTCAGGAACCGCATATGCAGCCTCCCTCTGGAGGCTGAGCAGAGCGTAGAGTTTGCCGGGGCGGGGCAGGTAATACTTTGGCTGGAGGGGCCGCTGCTCACCAGTCGCTTTGGTGGTCTCAGCTTTGAGCTGACCGGCAGCGACGGCTTGTTGCTGAAAGGGCGAATGGCCCTGTTTCGGCAGGGTTCGTCCGGCTTTTCGAAAGTACGAATAGCGGACCGGGTCTTCACCATCCCCTATCCCGGCAAGTATGTCCTTCATGTAAAAGGGCTGGGAACTCCGAAGGCCGGAGACGAGAAGCACCAGATCATTTTCATGCGGCCATACCTTTTTCAGACCATAGGCTGCATACTGGGTATCATACTGGGAGCTTTCCTCACCATCGGCAGCATCGTGAATTTCTTTCTGCGTCTTTCACAGGGAAGCGGCGCATGAGGGGGCAAGGCTAGAGCTTTTTTTTTACTATAGTCGGTTTATCCATTCTGTCATCTCGACCGCAGGGAGAGAGCCTAACACCTTGGTTGTCCCTCAGCCTAAGATCTCTCCCTGCGGTCGAGATGACAATGTGGCTACAGCTTTTTGAAAAATGCTCTAATTCCTCTCATCCCCTCCGGGCTGAACGATCCACCAGCCAAGCTTGATGTGGAGCAAACCGTTAAAGGCCTTGACGATAAGGGTGAGGTGATGATCTGGGCCGCACACTGCAGCAAAACTGTTTGAAACAAGCGCCAGACTCGGTTGTTTAAAATAAGCAGGTGCAGTACGGCTGAAAAAGTGCATGAGAACACCGCCAGCGCTTTTTACCATCCAGCGGGCATAATTTTAACAGAGGGAGGCCACCATGAAAAAGAAATGTGCATGTGCCTGTGTTCTTCTTATGACGCTGTTTTTATGCTCCGGTTGCAAGCCGCGAGTATCTTTTACATCTCCGGTCGATGGAGCCACTGAAGTACAGGGCCATGCCGACATTACGGCCTATTTCAACATGCGAATCGATAATACCACGCTGGACATGACACTGGAATGCGATGCCAGCCCTGTTGCCGGATCAGTAGAAATTATCACAGCCGCATCAGGCCGGGTTGACAGGGCCGTTTTCACTCCAGTGGCATATCTTCATTCCGGCAGCACCTGCACGGCAACCATTGGGGCCGGTTTAAAAAGCCATGATTCGAATTCGGTCATGAACAGGGATTATTCCTGGAAATTTACGGTTGATACGGTTGCTCCGGAGATTACCTCCATGACTGAAAGCAGCACCCGATCCCCTGGAACGCTGGTCCCCGTGATCATGCATTTCAATGAGCCTATCGGCAGCATAGACTATAGTTTCAGCACTGCCCACCTCTCCCCCGTTTACTCAAATAATAGAAAAACCGTTACTGTTAGAGCATTAAGTCTGACTTCCGGAAATATCTATACATTCAGTCTGACCGGATTTGAGGATACGGCAGGAAATCATGTTGTTACGGATCGGGAAGTTGTGCTGACGGTGCAATAAGAGAGAACAAAAGCGGGCGCAGTTTTTTTTTAACAACACTTTGCTTTATCCTGACAACAAAATTTTGAGTGTACGGTGACCGGCGTGCAGGGCAATCCCAAGAGCACCCTGCTGCGCAGCAAGAGTATCTCCTACCACTGTACTGAGACAGCTCGCAATCGCGCAGGCGGGTTTATGCAATTATTTGGCTTTCTCCTGTAATTTTATTTCCAAACCCAATTAAACCCCTACCTTTTTTGGAAACCCTCAAAAATAATGTGTGTTAAATTGCTTGACAGCATTCTTATTGGAGTGTTATAAGAATCCAAAAAGAGTTTACTTGATGCGTTTCAGTATAGAAAAACTTATTCAGGAGGGTTTTTATGCAAATAAAAAAAATTACTATCTTCGGCGGCTATGGAAAAAGCGGTGAGAAGGATAAGGTTGAGCAGGTAACCTTTAAAATGGGGCAGGTTGTCAGCATTGTAGGCCCTACCGGATCGGGCAAGACAACATTTATTGAAGATATTGAGCTGTATGCAAATGAAAATACGCCCTCAATGCGCAAGGTGCTGATTAATGATACTGCCGCCACAGAGGATTTTTCCAGCAATCCTTCTGATCACCCCATCGCCCTCATCACCCAGCATACAAATTTTCTTTCAGATATGCAGGTTAAGAAGTTTTTGATGACCCATGCTTCCATACGGGGCAGCAGCAGCATCGAAACAATTGTTGAAGAGACCCTTGATTTTGCCAATCAGCTGACCGGTGAGGCAATTGACGTAAACAGTGCGATGACCGAGCTGTCGGGCGGGCAGACGCGGGCGCTTTTGATTGCCGATGCGGTCATTATCGGAAACTCGCCTATTATTCTTCTTGATGAAATAGAAAATGCCGGCATTAACCGCACCCGCGCGCTTGAGCTTTTAAAGAGATACGAGAAAATATTCATATTTGTAACCCATGATCCGCGGATTGCGCTGCTGTCGGATCTGCGTATCATCATGAAAAACGGGGCCATGCAGAAAATTCTTGTCACCGATGATGAAGAGCGGCGCGTGGTTGAGGAAATAAAGAAAATGGACGACTTTCTGCTGGAGCTTAGAACCCATATTCGCGATGGAGAAAAATTGACGGAACAGCATGTTGAAAACAGGCTCAGAGATCTTGGGTATCTTTCATAAGGAGAAAAAATATGAAGACTGTTATTTGTGCAGGCACATCGACAAGCGGCAAAACTGCCGTTTTAAAACAGGTTATAAAAAAACTTATTGCTAAAGACTACCGGCTGGCATTTTTAAAAATAGATGTGCAGTACGCCGAAGAAGACGAGCTCTTCAAGCAGGAGTTCGGCATACCAACTAAAAAAGTGTATTCCGGCGAGCTCTGCCCTGATCACTGCAATGTGATGGTGCTGGGGGATGCCATTGAGTGGGCTGCCCGGGAAAAGGCCCAGTTTCTGCTGGTTGAAACCGCAGGGCTGTGCCTGCGGTGCTCGCCTTATATTGAGGGGTCTCTTGGCATCGTTGTTGTCGAGGCAACAAGCGGCATGAATCTGCCAAGGAAAATAGGGCCCATGCTTTCGCTTGCCGATATTGCCGTTGTAACCAAAATAGATCTTGTTTCTCAGGCCGAGCGCGAGGTGTTCCGGTCGCGCATCCTTGAGGCGGCTCCAAATATTAATATAGCCGAATCAGATGCGCTGCATGGCATCGGGCTGAATCCTCTGGTGAAAAAGATCATCGAATCCCCTGATTTGCAGTTTCCCCTGTTCCTGCGTGGCAATCCGCCGGTTGGCACCTGCACGATCTGCGTCGGGAAAAAAGAGATCGGCTGGAAGCAGCACTTCGGCGTTGTCCGGCCTCTTGAAAACCAGCTCTTCTACCGGGGGGAGTAAGAAGTGCCCGGCCCCGGTCGAATATATTTTGATAATGCGGCAACCACGCCTGTCGACCCGCGGGTTGCAGCGGCGATGCAGCCGTTTTTATATGGCGCGTTCGGCAATCCTTCAAGCATGCACACCGAAGGGCTGCAAGCGCGGCATGCTGTTGAACAGTCACGGCAGCAGGTCGCAGATCTTCTGGGCTGCAACCTGTCTGAAATTGTTTTTACCGGCAGCGGCACTGAAGCAGATAACATGGCCATTGCCGGAGTTTTTAGAGCACTGCAGGACAGGCCGTTTCACCTGATCACAAGCGCGATTGAGCATCCCGCCGTGCTTGAAGTGTGCAGATATGTGGCTGCCTGCGGGGCTACGGTCAGCTATCTGCCGGTCGACGGCAATGGCATTGTTTCCCCTGATGATCTTGTGCAAGCTATCAGGCCCGAAACAAGGCTTATTTCAATTATGGCTGCAAACAATGTGACCGGCGTGCTGCAGCCTGTGGCGGAGCTGGGGCGCATCGCCCGTGAGCATAATATTCTTTTTCACACCGATGCTGTTCAGGCCGCTGGTAAGACAGCAATAAATGTAGAGCGCCATGATGTTACCCTGCTGTCTTTGTCAGCCCATAAAATGTACGGGCCCAAAGGGGTCGGAGCGCTTATTATCCGTGAAGGAACGCCCTTCAGCCCGCTGATACTTGGCGGCGGCCAGGAAGGCAATCGCCGTTCCGCGACGGAAAATGTCGCCGGCATTGTGGGCCTGGGCGCAGCATGCGATATCTGCCGCAGGGAAATGGCCGATGATGCGGCCCGCGAGGTGCGTATTCGTGAAAGGCTCATAGATGGTGTGCAAGGCCTGGCGCCCAATGCCTATCTGATCGGGCACCGATACCGGCGCCTGCCGGGTCATATCTATTTCGGTTTTCAGGGAGTGGAAGGCGAAGCAATAAAAATGCTGCTGGCCCTTGATGAGCTCGGCTTTGCCGTTTCAACGGGCAGCGCCTGCAGCTCTCACAAGGCAAGCGAGCCGTCCTATGTGCTGAGCGCCATGGGCTTTGACCCGTTTTGTGCCCGGGGGGCTTTGCGCATAACGCTGGGGCGGTTTAACACGGAAACGGAAGCAGACCGGTTTTTAGAAATTTTCCCCAAAACAGTTTCAGGATTGCGGTCAATACAATCATATCACCATACAACAAAGGAGACACACAATGGCACTACAGGCAATCACTTTACCCATGCTTGATTGCGGGCTGTGCGGCTTTCGCACCTGCGATGAAATGTCTGCCGGTTTAGAAAAAGAACCCGATCTCATAAAACGCTGCATTCATCTTTCATCCGACCTGGTGGCAGCGGGTGCCGGCTGCGGCGCGGCGGCAACCTGCGGAACCTGTGCTGGAAAAAATACCGGCATATTCGAGCATGAAGCACCAACCAGCTGGGTCGATTCTCTCGGCAGGGATTTCGACTTTTATCTTGAGCACTTCCCTGAGGATCCGGGTCCGAGGGAAATCATTATTCCCCACAATCCCCTGATTACGCGCGAAATGGATATACAGGTAGGAGACGTGCTTATCGGCCGGCCGCTGGGCATGTCATGCGGCTGCCCGATTACCCACTGCGGCATTGCCGTCGATGTTGATAAGCGCACGGGTGTTATGACCTGGTGTGTGACCGGACCGCTTAATCCCCGCGAAAAGGGTTTTAAAGACCTCGGCTATTATATTGCCGAAGGATATGAGGGGCTGGTCAAAGAGACCCGCTGCGAACTAAAGATCGGCATGCGGTATTATTTTCAGCCCCGGATGTGCATGCTCCAATGGCGCCACAGCGGTTTGGTCAATTACCTGAACCGGACCGCGGAAGGCTGGCAGGTGCGCGTCGAAGGATTGTGGATCGGGTAAGGTAAATTTTTAAAGGCTCGTATGCGCGCTGAGGGGCGTCGTAGGCTGAGAGGGAAAGAGGGGTAAGGTAAACAAACGGGCCGTCGGTTTGGGTTCAATCATGGTACACAGCCAGGATCGGATTCAAACCGGCAGCCCGTTTGTGTTTTATTATACCTGAATTACTGCCCGGCGGGGTAAGGGCGTTTTTGTGCTGGAACGAGCAAGCAAAAGGGGGCTGTGGTCCCCTTTTGCGCGCCAGATCACGATGGCTGGCTGATGCACACCCGGTTCCTTCCGGATGCTTTTGCCTGATACAGAGCATCGTCGGCATGTCTGATGATGAGCTGGAGTATATCCTGGGCTGGAGCTTCCTGAGGCCCCAGTTGTGACAGTGCTCCGACACCGAAGCTGGCGGTGATTTTGATGCTTTTTCCCTGATATTCCAGGGGTGAGGCTTCGATTTCATGCCTGACTCGCTCTGCCGCCATCAGCGCTTCAGGCAGGTCCGTTTCCGGCAGCATGCAGACGAATTCTTCTCCGCCGTAGCGTGCAAGGATATCAATTTTTCGCACGACTTTTTCAGAGGCAGCTGCTATCACCTTGAGCGCTAGATCTCCGGCAAGGTGGCCGTAGGTATCATTTAGCTTCTTAAAAAGATCAACGTCATAAATAAAAAGTGATACCGGAGTCTCATACCGGGCGGCCCGGTCCAGCTCGGCATTGGCTCGCTCAAAAAAATGCCTCCGGTTATACAGGCCTGTCAGGGGGTCGGTTATTGAAAGCGTCCGGTACTTTTCTTCGTTTTCCAGCAGAGCCCCTTCAATTTTTTTTCGCCGCTCTATTTCGTCCCGCAGCTCCTCTTCGACCAGAATCTTTTCGGTGATGGTTTTATTGAGCCGCATGCTTACATCCCGCAGCCGCCCGACGACAGCCCCAATGATGACGGTGGCCGGCGCCCCGGCTATGGCGCCTCCGCCCAGAAGCTGCACGTGCCAGTCAGCCCCCACCATGGTCAGCATAAGAGCATTTACCGGTAAGCTGGCAAGGCCGACAATGACGGCAGGCCACAGGCCGAAAAGCCATCCGGCTGCCAGAACGGGAAGGATCCACACGGTCGGCTGCCCCTTATGGAAGGTCATGTCCATGGACATGAAAGCCCCGACATACATGGCGATCGAGACTAAAAAAATAATAATGCGGGTTTTATTGCTCATAAACTTTTACCCTATCGTGGTAGATCTCTGCTATGATCTGCTTCCGTCAGCAGTACATCAGCCACAGAATCAAGAAAACAGGTTCCCGCAAGGCCATACCGGAAACAGCATGTGTGTTTTTATACCGTACGTATAGTGTTAGTAGCACAAGTCTAAAGAAATTTACATGACCAAAATTCAAAACTACGGGGTGGCAAAATTCAATCCTGAATACGGCAGAAACAATATATGAGAGGGCACATGAAAACATATGACATCATAATTGTTGGCGCAGGCCCGGGAGGGCTTGGCGCCTGTCTGAAAGCATCTTCCCTCGGGCTGAAAGCAGCCCTGATTGAACGCCGCACCAGGCTTGCACCGCTTACCCGCGCCTGCTCGGAAGGGCTTCTGCATGATGAGTTTTACTTTGGCGACAGCGTCACCATTAATAAAGAACGGGGGGCTATCGACTTTAAGCAGACCGGGTTTTCTCTCTCCTACACCGGAAAAACACGCGAAGTTTCAAGCCTCATAAATGTCTCCCGCAGCGGCAACCGCATGAAGCTTGTCAGGGAAAACGGCCTTCCGCTGCATCTTGTCTTTGACAAGGGCCGCTATCTTGAAGAAAATCTGGAACGCGCAATTCAAGCGGGCACTTCATTTTTTCCGAACCATAATGTTACCGGCATTGAAACATCCCCTGATGGAGTAACTGTGCATACAGACAAGGAAAGCTTCCGCGCACGGTTTCTTGTTGCTGCCGACGGGCACAATTCTCTGTGTGCGCGCTTTGCGGGCTTTAACCGCGAGCGGAAATTTTACGGCACGCTGACCGCGGACTGCTGGCATATCACAGGATTTGAGCCGGAAGAGACCGCCCATATCCATCTTTTGGAAGGAAGTGATGACCCCTCGGTGTTTTGTGTGTGCCCGCGTGTTGAAGAGGGTGAGTGGAGCGTGGTTATCAGCGGCTTTGCCCGCAATCTTGAGCACCAGAAACGATTTGAACAGGTGCAAAATAAGTCGGCGCTTTCAAAGTATTTCAAGAAGGTTCAGGTTATCCGGCGCTCTGCCTGCGTTCTTAATCTTATGGAGCCGCTTAAAAACCCCTGCAGGGATAATGTATTTATAATCGGGGATGGCGCATGGTTTGGACAGACCAGCAATACCCATGCCGCACTTACCGGCGCAAAGGCTGTAGAATGCATCCATAACGCTCTGCAAAACAGTTTCCGGGGCGATGAGGTCTATCAGCCATATCGCAACTGGTGGACCGGGAACTTTATCAATTATTTAAAGGTCCCCGGCGGAGCCAATATGTTTGAACTTCTGACCGCTAACGAGCTTGACGAATTTTTTTCGTATATGCCGAATGAAATCGTTGCTTCAATGGAGCCTAAAAAAGCCCAGCAGCTCCTTGGCGCTTTTTTCCAGAAACTGCTGCCTGATATTCAGAGCAAAAACCCGGCTCTTGTTCAAAAAATTGCCGCCATACAGATGCAACCCACAGATGAAGCCTGGCAGGAAAAGCAACAGACGGGATTTCCTGTAAGCAGCATAGTTGAATAATGTTATTGGCAGCGGAAAAGTATGTATGCAAACTGGTTACATAATTCAACAAATTCAATAACCCTGGCCGCCCCCTGTTTTTGCGTGAAAAAGCGGGGCGGATTTTTTCTTCAAGGCAGCTTGACAAAAGCTTAAGCATTCTGATACTTGTTCCGGCATGGAGGCTTTATGAAAGAAGGGGGCTTTGCGGGACTTCATGCCCTTGCCGCTACCCGCAGGACGTTTATCAAAACGCTGGCTTTTGCCGCCGTAGCAGCTCATGGCGGCAGCTCGGTCGCCTTTGCATCCTATCCGGACCTTCCCGCGCGATTACGCTTTCTTACCCCTATGACCCATGCAATTATCAGCGCATTTGCCCACAGAATTCTGCCCCCCGGCGGAGCTTTTCCGGAAGGCGCGCTTAGCATTGACGTGGTGCAGTATTTTGATGCGGTCATAGCGGCTGAGCCTTACGAGATCCAGCAGGATATAAAGCGCGCACTCATACTGCTTGAGTTCGGGCCGTACCTGCAGCTGAAATTCAGGCGCTTTACCCGCATGGCACCCGCTCAAAAAGATGCGTATCTGACAACCTGGGAGCAGAGCGACACAACGCTGCAGAGGGGGATTTTTTCCGTTTTCAAAAAGATCTGCTGCCTCGGCTTCTTTTCCAGCGAAAAAATATTTTCGCACATCGGCTATGACGGCCCCTGGACCTGATTTGTGAAAGGCTCGCCATGATACTGTCTCCGGAGGCTATAACAGGCCCTGTCTTTGAGCAGGCCGATGTCTGCATTATCGGCTCAGGCTCGGCAGGCAGTGTCATTGCCATGGAAATGGCCATGGCTGGATATTCCGTTGTAGTTCTTGAAGAGGGGGGCCCGTTCACTCGCCCGGACTTCAACAAGAAGGAGCGGGATATGCTGGCTGCCATGTATCGCCAGCGCTACAGCGATGACCTCTCGATTCTTTTTTACCAGGCAAACTGCCTTGGCGGGGGGCCGGTCATCAATATGGCCGATTGCGTCCGGACGCCGGATGCCGTGTTTCATATGTGGGAAAAGAACTACGGCATCGAAGATATGTCGCCGGCGCGCATGAGTGCGTATTTCGATAAAGCCGAAGCCATTCTCAAAACAGACAAAATCAAAGATACGCAGCTGAACAGAAATAATCGTGTGTTGAAAGACGGATCGACGTCCCTGGGCTATAGGGGCGACACCTTCCATACCAACCGGGAGCACTGTGTCGAGTGCGGATTTTGTCCTTTCGGGTGCCCCTATGACAGCAAGCAGACAACCATGCTGAACTATCTTCCCGAGGCTCTTGCCGCTGGCGCACAGCTGTATGTGTATGCCCGGGCCGACCGTGTCGAGCAGAAAGATGGAAAAGCATGGCGGGTAACCGGCTCTATTTTAAATCCGGTGACAAAACGGAAAATGGCTGCTGTTGAAGTGCGGGCAAAAGTTATCGTGCTTGCGGCAAACACCATAAACAGCGCCCAGATTCTTCTCAATTCCGCTATCGGCAATGAAAGCGGCCTTGCAGGTAAAAATCTGCTTATTCAGCCGCACACCATGGTTTCGGCATTGTTTGATGAAGAGCTGAAAGGCTATCGAGGCATTCCGCAGGCCTATTTTTGCGACGAATTCGAAAAGGTCGATGAGGATATCGGCCTTTCGGGCTTTCGTTTGGAAGGAGGCTTTACGACGCCCGGCCTGGTGAGCACCATGATGCCCGGCTTCGGGCCCGGGCTTAAAGAGCGCATGGCCCGGTACAACAACATGGCCAATGTCGTGGTGCTCGTATATGATCAGCCCTGCGGCCAGGTCACGCTCAACCGGTATGGCCGGCCTGTGATTTCCTATCAGATGGCCGATGCCACCAGGGGGGCCATGATATCGGGCATGCGGGAAGCGGCAAAGGTGCTGTTTGCCGCCGGGGCAAGGGAAGTCATGTTTGCCCATGAGGTGCCCACTGTCATTACGGACCTTTCGGAGCTGTCCATTCTCGAGCAGCGGGGGATCGAGCCGTGCTCACAACTGGTGGTGTCGTTTCACATGCAGGGGACCTGCCGCATGGGTGCTGATCCAGCAACAAGTGTTGTCGACAGCTATCTTGAAAGCCATACTGTAAAAAATCTTTTTGTCGTTGACGCCTCGATATCGCCCTCGACAGTAAGCTCGCACAATATGCTGGCCATTATGGCCATTGCGCACCGGACTGCGGATTATATTATTACCAACAAGGAAAAATATTTCGGCAGCACCGTGTAAGCTGCACATGCCCCGTGCGGGGCAGCCGTCCTGTAGTGACCGGCATGGCGCAGCATGAAGTTTGGAGAGAGCATGAAAAAATTACTAGCCGTATTAATTCTTGCCCTGAGCGTGAGCCTCAGCCTCCAGCCTGCCTGGTGCGCGCAAGCACCTGCCTACGATGTGGTCGTTATCGGCGCAGGCGGCGGCGGTCTGGCTGCAGCGGCACGCCTGTCCCGGGCAGGAATGAAGGTGCTGGTCATTGAGCAGAACAGCAAAGTCGGCGGTTACATGGGCAGCTTTACCCGGGGCCCGTATTTTTTTGAGATTTCCCTGCACGGCATGGACGGCCTGAACCCCGATGGGCTCCACGAGCAGACATTTGAAGCTCTTGGCATAACCGATAAAGTAGCGCCGATAAAGCTCGATCCCATGTACCGGGCGGTTTTCCCTGATTTTGCCATAGACGTGCCGGCGGACCCCGATGCCTATATGCAGCAGCTGCTGATAAAGTTCCCGCATGAAGCCGAGGGCATTTTCGAATTATTTCTAACCATGAACTCTTTATATAACGGCATGCAGTTTTTCGTGCATTTGTATGAGCGGTCTTTGCTGGAAGCGCTGCCCCACTATAATGCCGCTGATATAGAGATGCTGCGCAGATATCAAAATGTGACGCTGTCGGACCTGCTGCAGGAGTATACCTCCGATGAGCAGCTCATAGCCGCCTTCACGCAGCTTGCCAGCTATGGCGGCCTTTCTCCTGACGCACTGTCGGCACAGTTCTTTAGCCTTTTTTGGAACAGTTTTCACCGTGGCGGATTTTACTATTTTGCCGGCGGCTCGCAGTCGGTATCGGCTGCGCTGGCCGAAGTTGTGGAGGAGCATGGCGGCAGCATCATGCTCAGCACGAAAGCCGAAAAAATCGTAATAAGGCTCGGCAGGGCCGTTGCCGTCCAGACCGCGAGCGGCCAGGAGTTCCCGTGCCGCTTTGTGGTTTCAAATGTTAATGCGCCTGCTACCTTCAATACCCTTGTCGGCAGAGAGCACCTGCAGAAGGATTTTTTAAAAAAGCTTGATGCCATGCAGGCCGGCACGTCCTGGTTTCAGGTCTATCTGGGTGTGGATCATGATTACCGGGATGCCTTTCCGTCGGGCACGCATGAAATTATCGTCAATGGCAGCTATGACCAGGCAGAAAATTTCAGCTATTTTCTCTCGGGTGACATAGACAGGGCGCCGTATTTTATCATGAATTATTCTGCCGTGGACCCGGGTGCGGCGCCGGCAGGTAAAAACGTCATCGTGCTCAGCACGATAATGCCCTACGATTTCGACAACAACTGGCAAACAGCCGGCATGCCCGCAGATGCTGCTACGGCGGCGACATCAAACATGTCGCCGGCATGTGCGGGCTGTGAACAGTATGTTGCCCTGAAAAAACAGATGGCTGATAAGCTGATACAGCGGGCAGAGCAGTTGCTGCCGGGGCTGAGCTCCCACATCGACGTGCTCGAGGTCGGGTCTCCGAGGACATTGGAGTTCTTTACCCATAATCCGCGGGGCGCCATGCTCGGATGGTCGAACACAGCCGAACAGGTGCTTTTTAACAGGCTGCCCCAGGCTACGCCTATTCGCAACCTGTATCTGGCTGGCGCATGGACATTTCCCGGGGGAGGGCAATCTGCCGTGCTGGAATCGGGAAAATTCGCAGCAGAGAAAATACTGCGAAAGTCTTTCCCTCATGGCGCATTCAACTTCCCTTGATGTTTTACCTCATGGCAGATGCAAAGCGCCGGGCCATATCGGCAAGGGCCAGCCAGTCATCAGGCAAAGCCTGTGACCAGTTCAAAATGAGAGCACCCCCCGGCCCCAGCGAAATTTCAAAATCACCGATAAATTCCGGCGAATTTTTATAATCTACAAGCATTGCCTTCATCGACTCAGTGACAGCCATCTGTGCTTCGGCAGGATCATTCGATGAAACGATGTAAGCCCGGGAAAACTCAGTGTCGCCCATGTCAACCTTGTTGAAGGTCAAGGCGCTGTCGATCACGGTTCTTGGATCAATTGCCACGGCAGTGCGCATGCCACGAAGCCTTTCCGATTCGATCAGGCAGGCAGAGCCGGTGCTGTGGTTCTTTTTAGAGCTGTGAATTTTGTACAGGCAGGGAAAGAGATGACACTTCCCCGTTTCAACAGGTACGGTCATAACGGAGCCTGTTACGGAAAAAGTATAACCCGGGCAAGCCGTTTCAACGTTTGCCAGAATTTTGGGTATCAGGCCTTCCGGGTCTTCTCCTTTGATGCAGTATCCCCAGCCCCGGGCCTGCGCAAGCTCCCTTTCAGCTTTCTGGTTTTTTAGCGTATTGAGATAATTAAGATACAGCAGCAGGGCTATGCCAAGCACGACGGCGCAAATAATCAGCGGTACTTTCCAGGCCTTCCATAGCGGAGAATTCCAAATAGCCAGATCGCTTAAATGGTCATGAAGAAAGACGATAGATGAAACCCCAAGGAACAAAATAAGAAACGCAACCAGCAAGCCTGCTATCACGCGCATATTGTTGACTCCAGTGGTGCCTGCAGGGAGGGTTTATATAACTTTAGTCATTTCTCAATGTCGCGGCGCAGCATCTCGAGGGCCTTTTGCATTGCCGTCACATCGTTCCCGTCATCTTTGTCACTGAGCATCTCAAAGGCCTGCTCCATTATTTTCACCTCGTCATTTAACGCCCCGTAGTCAAGGTCGGCCTGATCCCGCTTATGAAACGATACCTCCTGCGAGTCGGCTGTCGCCTCGATAGCTGCGAGGCGGATTTTAGCCTCCCGGATCTGCTCCTGCAGTACGCGGATTGCTTCACCCCGTTCCGGCCCATAGTTCCAGACCATAGCTGTTGTCTCCTGTAAAAGTTTGCAGGGTGGGGGCAAACCACCATGAATGCAACCCAATGAATCGGTGGGTTGCACCCACCCTGACTACCGGTTGTTTTTTTTTAAGTCTCCGGCTACCGCGCAAAGAAAATATCATTAACCCGCTCAATGGCGCCCTGCTCGCCGAAGAGCTTACCGTACAGCTTGACCGCGGGATCATGATTGATGACCGTGTCATGGTACCGTTCGAAATCCTCTCCTGACTTCTGACGGTCGGCCCCTGCAACAGGCACTGCCCTGTCCACCATTTCCAGATACAGGTCCAGATACTCATTAAAAAAGGAAAGCGCCATTGCATCGCGGTCGGGTGGCACATGCACATAGATGTACGCCGGAGACATGATATCGTTGATTTTTCCCTCAAGCGGAACGGGCTCGGCGACAAGCTCGGCATACCGGCTCCGAATTGCCAGCATCCGGGGCTCAAGGGCGAGCTCACCCCAGCGCGCCGGGCGGACCGTTGGGTGTATATCCACAAGAAATGCCCGCTTTTCTCCCATGAGAATTGTTTCCGAGGAAAAGATGGGCAGATACAGCTCGGGCCGCGGTCCGAGGAAAATCGAGCGGGTGCAGCGCGACGTGAACGCGATTCCGCTCGTCAGCACCATGACGCGCATGAATTTGTCGGATTCGAAAAGGTTGCCGTCCATTTTTATGAGCCCCAGGCCCCGGGCGGGCCGCTCGGGCATGGGGTTCTTCATGCGGACCGGCCGCAGGCCGTAGCGCTTTTGTATTTTTTCAAGAAACAGGCTGTGGATGTTTCGCAGTTCTTCTGCCATGAGCTTCTCCTTTTTGTTTGATGCCGGGATTTCCAGCAGTCTATGGCCACTGTATTATCCCGATTTAAATCGATTTGCAAAACCAAAATTTCGTCATTCCAGGCTGACAGGAATTCTTTTTCAGTTTTCAGGGTGCGGGTGCGCGACCATGGGAATTGTAAATTAATTAGGGCATTTTTCTTTTTACTACAGTCGATTTTTCTATTCTGTCATCTCGACCGCAGGGAGAGATCTTAGGCTGCAAAAACAATTAAGGTATTAAGATTCCTCCCTGCGGCCGAAATGATAATATGGCTACAGCTTTTTGAAAAATGCTCTAGCGGCTGTTGTCCCTGGTCTTTTTCGTGCAGTTTATTGTTGCCACATTCAGGATAAAAATATAAAAGCAACAAAAGAGTTTAATTATAAGGAGGCCGGCTGATGAGAAAAAATAAATTCTTCATTACAGTCTGCGCAGCTGCCTTGCTGCTGTGCTGGTACGGGGCCGCACATTCGGCAAGCACCTGGAATAATTATACGCGTATCTGGGGCTTCGCCCCCGACAATGTTTTTATCTCGAGCATTGGCGGCAAAATAGTCCGCTATAACGGCGCCTCTCTGAAGTTCATGAAAACCGGCACGGAAGCCGACCTGAACAGCATTTGGGGGAGCTCCGGCTCCGATGTTTTTGCCGTCGGGTATGGCGGCACCATTCTGCACTATGACGGCAAGTCATGGTCACCCATGGCAAGCAGCAGCGAGGCAAATCTCTTTGCGGTGTGGGGAAGTTCTGCCAATGATGTTTTTGCGGCCGGCAACGGCGGAGCCCTTCTGCATTATGACGGCAAGTCCTGGTCGCCCATGGAAAGCGGAACGAGCGCTAATCTCACCGACCTCTGGGGCAGCTCTGCCGGGAATGTCTATGCCGTGGGCAATGGCGGGGCTATTCTGCGCTATGACGGCCAGACATGGTCAAGTATGGCGGGCCCCACCCAGGCCAATCTGACCGGTGTCTGGGGAAGCTCCAGCCGGGATGTTTTTGCGGCAGGCAATGGTGGCACCATTCTGCATTATGATGGCCAGGCATGGTCGCAAATGGCAAGCGGAACAGAATCCAATCTCCTTGAGATCTGGGGAACTTCGGGCGCAAATGTATTTGCCGTGGGCTTCGGCGGCATGATAACACGGTTTGACGGCAGTGCCTGGCAGGTTATGGCAAGCCCCAAATCCAGCAATCTTACCGGCCTTTGGGGAGGCCCCAGGGCGGTGTTTGCTATCGGAGCAGGAGCAACAATTCTGAAATATGATGGAAAAAGCTGGACGGAAATACCCCGCGCGGCTCTGAAAAAAATCGTGGAACAGTAACGCAGGCAGCCAATCGAACTGGAGAATGAATAGAATGTCAGCTTTCTTTCCGGACACTCCGGCTTGACTGGAATGTGCGCGCTATCTTTTCACAATCCTAAAAACCAGTAGCTGTCCACGATTATTCTTCAGTGAAACAAGCGAGCTATGAAGTCGGGCATGCCAATAATTTTACTGTTTTTCGTGCTCCTGCTGCAGCCTGCCTGCGCACAGCATGCTGCCCCATCGGCTCACGCTGACGTGGCAGCCCTGCAAGCCGGAGCAGGAAGCTTTACTTTCAGCGATCCAGCCTGCCCGCACAATCAGCCGGTGACGGTGTGGTATTACAACCCCGGTGCGCGTGAAGACTTGCCTGTGGTGTTTGTCATGCCGGGGGCGGGCAGCAGCGCGCGTGAGTATCGCGACGGATGGGCAGGCTACGCGGCTGAAAAAAAATTTCTGCTTCTGGCGCCGGAATTTTGCGCGCCTGAAGATTTCGATGCGGCATGCTACAACAGGGGCGGTATGGCAAACGAATCGGGCGCCATGCTCGATGAGCCCTGCTGGACCCTTACCTCCATAGAGCCCATATTTGACAGAGCAAAAGCCGCTACGGGCATAACAACCTCCCGCTATTCTATCTACGGCCACTCGGCCGGAGCCCAGTTCGTGCACCGGCTCGTGCTGTTCAAGCCTGCCTGCCGCCTGCACAAAGCCATAGCCGCCAATGCGGGCTGGTATGCCATGCCGGATTTCAGCGCTCCTTTCCCCTACGGCCTGGCCGGAACAGGTGTGACCGGGGAAGCTCTCCGAATATCGTTTTCTCAAAAGCTCGTGATCCTGCTGGGCGAGAACGACACCGACCCGCACCACCCCGGCCTTCGCACTACCCCCGAAGCCATGGCGCAGGGGGCAAACCGGCTCGAGCGCGGCAGGCGCTTTTTTAGCTCGTCGCGCGGTGCTGCAGCAGCGGCTGCTGCGCCGTTTAATTGGGAGCTGCAGGTTGTAAGCGGCGCCGGCCATGATAGCGCTGTAATGTCGCGCGAAGCCCTGCGCATACTTCTCAAAGATTGAAACCAGCTTTGAATTAATTACAGTTTGTAGAGGGGCAGGCAGCAAACTATCGAATTTTAACGCGCAGGCTGCGGGTGTGAAAAATAGGGAAGTGTACTTAATTAAGCCGTAGCTCTTTTCAGTGGAGTATGCTCTGCACAATGCTGACAAGGCGTGCGGGCTCGATGGGCTTTTGAATAAAGCCAATAAAGCCGAATTCGCGTATTTGCGTTGTCGCGGCAATTTCATCCGCCATGCTGCTTATAAGGTATATGGGTATGTCGCTGTTGTACCGCTTGATCTTTTGAGCGGTCTGTGCCCCCGAGTCCATTTCTTCCATTATCATATCGCACAGCACCAGGTCCGGATTGGTCCTGTGCGCAACCTCGAAGCCCTGACTGCCACTGGTGGCCGAGATAACCACATACCCCTCACGGGTCAGAACCGTATTGACGGTTTCGATGATGTCGGGGTCGTCATCAATCACAAGCACTATTTTTGTTTCTGCCATGACATTCTCCTTGGCTGCTGGTGTATCTCGTGCAAGGCGTTCATGGAATGCAGATGATAATCTGCGAGAAGCCAAATGTTTAATATTTGAACTATAAATTGCAGTCCATTGTGTGTCAAGGCAAATGATAGCGCAGGATTTTGTCTGAATAAATAATAAATGGGTGACAGCAGTCACCTATTTCTTCAAGTGGTGCACTTTGAAGTTGAATGCGCCGCGTCAAGAGAGGAAAAAAAACAGGCTCCCTCGCTTCTTGTGGGTGAAGGTTGGGGGTGAGGGGGCCTTCAAAATCAAATGTGAAGGCTTACTGGATAGAGACTCCAGCCTGCGCATGTATGGCAGGGTTTTTACTTTTTGCCAACCTGGGCTGTCATGGCTGATACCGTACTTGAATAGATGTCATCTATTGTATGAATTAATGATAATAATAAATAATGTTTAATAATTAATGCTTTTGGTTTGGCTAACCTCCAACACATAGCAAACCAAAACTTCGCAAATAT
>CAIWCT010000113.1 GCA_903911225.1 uncultured delta proteobacterium | reverse complement strand
GTCAAGGTCGATCACTGAGAAGCGCCAGCCCCCGCCCGATTCCTGCACGAGGATATTGTTTGATTTCAGATCGGCATGATAGATGCCCGAGCCGTGCATGTTCCTGAGCATGGCTGCAAGGGCAAAAATAAAATCGGCTTTCCGTTCTCCCAGATCGGTTGCACGAATATAGTCGTTGAGTTCGCGGGCTTCGGGCAGCAGCTGCGTGATGAGAAAAGATTCCCGCCGCAGGGGCCCGCAGGTGCGCTCCAGCACGGCAAGCGGCAGGGGCGTCTCGATCCCCCGCACCAGCAGGCCATGCGCCGCAATCCAGCTTTTGAGCGCCCGCGATTTTTTAAAAATATTTTTCAGGCTGTACCACAGGCCCACGTGATGGTAGCCCTTAACGCAGACCTGCCCGTGCCCATCATGTGCGTGCAGGGTCACGGCTGACTTTGATGCGCGTTTAAGAATACGCGCTGTGCCTAAGGCCAGCTCGGCGCAGTGCAGGCCGATTGCGGCATCGGTTGCTTTTTTGCCGAAATCCTTTCTGCCGAAATAGGCTTGGGACCAGGTTCTTTTCTTTTCAAAAATCGTGCTGTGCCTGATGCAGCGCTTGCTGCGGCTTTTGATGCGGACAGCTTCAAGTTTAATCTGTTTAGTGTTTATCTTATGCTGCAGTGAGCGGTACGCGGCATCAGGGTGCCCCGCAAGGTAGGTTTTTAGAAACCTGATGCCATCGGTGCGGGAGCCGGCAAGCGAATTGCACAGCTGCCCCAGGTCACGCACTCGCATCCAGTCCTGCAGCCGGGGAACGAACCAGGCTTTGTGCAGGTCGATAAGAAACAATGCGGGCTCGCCGCTCCGGCTCCAGTCTATGAGAATATTGCCCGCATGCAGGTCGCGGAAAAAAACATTGGCATCATGCAGTTTTTTTACAAGCCGCGCCAGGGAGCAGGCAAGCTGCTGCCGCTGCCCGGGCGTAAGCTTTGCTTTCAGCAAATAATCATTCAGCGCCTCGGCAGGCGCAAGCGATGCCGTCACCAGGCAGCTTTCCCGCAGCAGGCGCAGCGTGCGCTTTTCAGCAACAGCAAGCGGGGCAGAAGTCGGTATGCCCTTTTCCTCAAAGTGTCGCAGATTGTGCCATTCCGCAATGGCCTTTGAGGGGAAGAAGAAATATTTTACCGTGTCCCACATGCTTCGGCACTTGTAGCGTTTTATAAAAAGCCCGGCATCATCGGTGCGGTATAGAAAAGACATGCGCACATTATTGTCGCGTATGAGCGTTGCGCGACTATCGCCCCTGCAAGCCTCAACAGTTGCAGGAAGATCAGCAGGCAGGACTTTTTCAAAGCCCGACTTTATTGTCCAGTGCATGCCGCTACGATGAAGGTGTGTGAACATGATGTATATTTATTTATGGTTTGTTTATGGCCGGGAGCGCTCAATAGTTTTTAAATGACGGGCTGCTAACCGCCCGTACTATAGAAAAGATACCTATTTGGGAACTCGCAGCATGTTTATTTTTGATCATAGACTGTTTGACTTTCCATATCCTATCACATAATATCGCAATATGTAAAAATCAAACAGAGGAAAAGAATAAGCGGGAATTCTGTCCATCTATAGGCAATGATATGCCGTACCAATTTCCACTTATTGCACTGTTATCGGCTTTTTGAACATTGGGCACAGATCAAAAAGGATCATGAACGTGGCATTTAAGCAGCTTAATTTTGGTTTTTATGGTGAGTTGAGAGGTGCTTATTCGCCCAGCGTGGCTGCCGCAATCGAGGAATTATCCGCAGCAGCAGGAACAGAATCTCGCGGCGCAATCTTTACCCGAGTTGAAGTTGTCGACTTTATTCTCGACTTGGTCGGATACACTGAGGACAAACCTTTATATGAGAACCGGCTCTTGGAGCCGTCATTCGGCGGCGGGGATTTCCTGCTGCCCATAGTGGGCAGGCTGCTGACAGCATGGCGGGCTGCGAAAAGCACACGGTCTGCACTCGAGGATATGGGCGATGCGCTCCGGGCTGTGGAGTTGCACCGCGAAACATTCCATTCAACCCATTCGGCAGTGGTTGCCTTGCTCGAGCGGGAAGGGTTGGCCTCAAGTACGGCAACCGCCCTTGCGGATCGCTGGCTTTCCCAAGGCGACTTTCTGTTGGCTCCAATGGATGGCCAATTCGACTTCGTTGTCGGCAATCCTCCCTATGTACGCCAAGAGCTGATCGCTACACCTCTGTTGGCAGAGTACCGGCGCCGCTACCAGACGATGTACGACCGGGCCGACATCTATATTCCGTTTATTGAGCGGTCACTGTCGGTACTTGCGAAGGGTGGCAGCTTGGGCTTCATCTGCGCGGATCGTTGGATGAAGAACCGATATGGCGGGCCGCTTCGCAGCTTTGTAGCCGGGCAGTTCCACCTGAAAATCTATGTCGATATGGTGGATACTCCAGCGTTCCATTCCGATGTCATCGCCTATCCGGCCATCACCATCATCAGCCGGGAAATATCCGGTGCAACACGCATTGCCCATCGTCCTGCCATCGACCGGGCCACGCTGGCGGCACTGGCTGACGCTCTACGCGTGGCGTCTTTGCCGAAAGAGGCCGGGCTGGTGCGCGAGCTGGCTCAAGTCACCAATGGTTCAGAGCCATGGCTGCTTGAATCGTCGGATCAAATGGCCCTAATTCGACGGCTTGAGCATCAATTTCCCAGCTTGGAAGAGGTTGACTGCAGGGTTGGTATCGGTGTGGCGACCGGCGCTGACAAGGCATACATCGGCGACTTTAAAGCCCTCGATGTCGAGCCGGATCGCAAGCTGCCGCTGGTGACACCCCGAGATATCATGTCTGGAGAGGTGCAATGGCGGGGGCAGGGCGTCATCAATCCGTTTGCCGAGGGTGGTGGCCTTGTCGATTTGCGAGACTACCCGCGTCTTCGCCGCTATCTGAAGGCGCGACAGGAAATCATTGCTGCCCGGCACTGTGCGCAGAAGACACCAGCCAACTGGTATCGCACAATTGATCGGATTACCCCAGCGCTCGCGAAGAGGCCGAAACTTTTAATTCCCGATATCAAGGGTGAGGCCCATATCGTTTTCGAAGGTGGGGAGCTATATCCGCACCACAATCTTTACTACGTCACGTCCGAAGCATGGGACTTGAGAGCATTGCAGGCCGTGCTGCTCTCAGCCGTAACGCGCCTTTTCGTGGCGACCTACTCAACCAAAATGCACGGGGGATTCCTCCGGTTTCAGGCGCAGTACCTCCGCCGCATTCGTATCCCTCGCTGGGCGGATGTGCCCAAGGCGTTGCGGGCGGAACTGGCTGAAGCTGCTATCGAGCGGGATTTGCAGGCATGCAACCGCGCAGCTTTCAAGTTGTATGGCCTGAGCCAAGAAGAAAGATCCGCCCTTGGAGGCAATGGAGAATAAATGGCACTTGATCTTGTTGATTATGAACAAAAGGCCCATAAAGCTGTAAAAACTTTTTGGAGAAACCGAAAAGCGGCAAAACAGAAGCAAATTGAGTCTGGAAAAGCCGATCAAGGCGAGCGTGCAGGCGTGACGAGCGGCAAAAACATGGACGGCTTCATGGCGTTGATACTCGATATTGTGCGTGCCAATGGATTGGCGCATGCCCAAATTCACCAAAAACGGGCAGTCCTGACTCTTCCCGGATACTTCCGCCCAACCAAGCTCTGGGATCTGCTGGTGATTCACAAGGGTGAGCTAATAGCTGCCATCGAGTTGAAAAGCCAGGTTGGCCCTTCCTTTGGTAATAACTTCAACAACCGTACCGAAGAAGCTATCGGCACTGCACATGACCTTTGGACAGCTTACCGTGAAGAGGCGTTCGGCAAGCAGCCGCGCCCATTTGTCGGTTGGCTGATAATGGTTGAAGAGGCCCCGGAGTCTAAATCTCCCGTAAGGGATTCGTCACCGCACTTCCCTGTCTTTGAGGAATTTAAGGGCGCATCCTATCTCAAACGATATGATTTGCTGTGTCAGAAGCTCGTGCAAGAGCAACTCTATACGATCGCCGCCCTTATCACGTCGCCTCGTAGTGCTGCCAAGACTGGTAAGTTTTCGGAGCTGTCGGCGATGACTGGTCTCAAAACATTCGTCACGGCGCTAGCTGGCCATGTTGCCGCGGAGGCTGCCCGGCTTGGGTGATGCTGCTAACAAATCGTTCCCCCAGATGTTCTAAAATGAAAAGCAAAAGGGAACAAAGGGTCTATTTTTGGTGCACACTGTTTTTTTTGGATGCATGCAAGAGATAAATTTTAGTGGTGGCTGCACCCACTGCTGTGGGCTACGGCGATACTGTTTTAACTGTCGGGAAACAGGTTTTTATCCGCTTCACATCCCGCGTCAGCAGCAGTAGATTTTCAACCGCCGCATGGGCGCCGATAAAAAAATCAGGCAGAGGCGATGCCTTGCTGCCCTTGCGTTTTTTGTATTTAAAAAATGCTTTGCCTGCAAGAAAAAGCGCCTATTTGGGTATGGGCAGCATGTGCAGCCCGCATCCGGCAAAAGCTTCTTCAAGCTCCTCAATGCGCTGAAAGCCGATGGAAACTTCTGTGTAGATAACCGGGTTTATAAACAGCGGAAGTTGGGTTGCATGGGTAACAAGGGCTGCCTCAGACCAGTCGGCCCAGACCGGGTCGTTTTCAAAAACATCCAAAATAATGCTTGAGTCGACAAGAACGCCCTTCATGGTCAGCCCCTGGTAAGGGCCATGATTTCATCTGTGGTCATCTTAACCGTCGCAGCACCTCTGAACCGATGAAACTTGTTTTCATATTTTGCGCCACCGCCCGTCTTTTTCAAAAGATAGACGCGGTTGTTCTCTTCCTTAAAGTCTATTTCACAGTTGGGAGCGATACCCAGCTTTTCCCGGACATGCCGTGGAATAGTGCCCCGCCCTTTAACTTTAACCCGCATATGAATATCTCCTTGAAATTAAAAAAGTAATACTTCTTAAAGTAGTATTTTTACAAGAATCCTTGTCAGTAGAGAAAAAACAAAATTTGATAAAGGAATAAAAAAAGGATAGACTGCTTGTATGGTGTTGATACTGCTTGTTGCGCGCAGGGAAGCCCGAATTTACAGGAGTACTGCATTATGCGCCGCGTTGGGATTGTTCGCGATCCACGATTTCTTGAGCATAGAACCGGTGTGCATCATATAGAGGTGCCCCGGCGGCTTGAAACAATCTACGGTATGCTCGACGCAGATGGGCTTAAAGACCGGCTTGTGGAGATAGCCCCCCGGTTTGCAAGCCTTGAAGAAGTGGAAATGGTGCATGAGGCCGAGTATGTCGAAAAGATTCTCGACACCGCAGGCGAGCCTTTGTGCTATCTCGACCCCGACACTGTGACCTCGGAGCAGTCGTGCCGGGCGGCTTTCCTTGCCGCAGGCAGTGTGATCGAGGCGGTGCGCAGTGTTGCCGCCGGCGAGCTTGATACCGCTTTTGCCTTAATCCGGCCCCCGGGCCATCATGCCGAGCGCAACCGCCAGATGGGGTTCTGCCTTTTCAACAATGCCGCCATTGCCGCACAATATGCCCGCCGTATTTTAGGTTTCGAGCGTGTGCTGATCGTAGACTGGGACGTGCATCATCCCAATGGCACGCAGCATATTTTTGAGCAGACCCCGCAGGTGCTGCTTTTTTCCTCGCACCGCTATCCGTTTTTCCCCGGCACGGGCGATATGCTTGATGTGGGTCTGGGTGAGGGCATGGGCTACTCCGTTAATGTGCCCTTGCCTGCGCAGCGTGACGACAGCGACCTGGTGGTTGCCTACCGGAGGCTGCTTGAGCCTGTGGCGTGCGAATTTCAGCCGCAGCTTATTCTGGTGTCAGCAGGCTTTGATGCCCACATTGATGATCCTATCGGCGGTATGCGTGTCAGTGAAAACGGTTTTGCCGTTCTGGCCCAGATTGTTCTCGGGCTTGCCGATGAACTGTGCGGCGGTAAAAGCGTCTTCATGCTTGAAGGCGGTTATGACCTTGGGGCCCTGCGTAAATCGACCCGGGCTGTGCTTGAAACAATGCTTGAAGGCGCGCCTGAATCCCTTGTGCAGCGCATTGAATGCGGCATGCGCCCCGCCTCTCCCGTGCCCGATATCATTGAAAGAGTGGCAGAAGTGCAGGGGCAGTATTGGAGGTGTTTTCGCGATGTTTGAAAACCAGATAAACCCCCGCTCTCCAAATCCCGTTCTTGCCCGCTATGGGGAGACCTGCGCGTCGTTTTCCTGGGAGCAGGTCAACCGGGAGTTCACCTGGCATGAGACGGGCAAACTAAATATTGCCCATGAAGCAATCGGCCGCTTTGCCGAAAACCCCGCCACTGCCCGGCATCCGTGCCTGATATATTCTCTGCGCGACCGCAGGGAGGTGCTTTCGTTTGCCGACATGCACAGGCTTTCAAACCGTTTCGGCAATGTGCTGCGGGGGCTGGGTGTCGGGGCGGGCGACCGCGTCTTTCTTTTTCTGCCCAATATACCCGAACTCTATATAGCGCTTGTCGGGTGCGCCAAGATCGGCGCGATTATTGTGCCCATGTATTCCCATTTTCGCAAGGATGCTCTGCGCGACCGCATGCTTGACGCACAGGGCGCGCTGCTTGTGACCACTCCGGCCCATCGCCGCCATATACCTGCCGAGGAGCTGCCGGATCTCGAGCATATCATTATTGTGGGAAGTACGTCGGTGACGCCTGAAGAGGGTGAGGTTTCATGGACAACTGCAATGGCCCAGGCAACAGATGACCTGGCCATTGAGTGGCTTGAGGCGGAAGCTCCGCTTTTTCTCATCTATACCTCCGGACCGGACAGCAGGCCCATCGGGCTTGTGCATGTGCATGACGCCATGCGGGGCTATCTCATGTCAGGCCGATGGGCGCTTGATTTGAAGCCGGGTGATGTCTTGTGGACGCAGGCCCAGCCCGGCTGGTTCATGAATGTAGTGTATAATGCTTTTGCTCCGTGGCTGTGCGGCGTGACGAGTTTTATAACCGGCAGGCTCTCACACGCTGAGGAGTTCTACCGCAATGTGCAGGAAAACGGCGTTTCCGTGGTCTACGCCACGCCGACGGTCTACCGCATGCTTGTCGAAGCCGGGCCCGATACGGCGCAGCGTTTCGACCTGAAAAGCCTGCGCCATCTTGTGAGCGTGCTGGAGCCGCTTTACCCCGATCTTATTTACGGGCTCATGCGCATCCTTGATATGCCGGCGCATGATACCTGGTGGACAGCCGAAACAGGCATGATAACGATTGCTAATTTCCCCTGTATGGCTATTAAGCCCGGGTATCTGGGCAGGCCAATACCGGGGCTTGCGGCAACGGTGCTTGACCCTGAAGGGCATGAGCCTGCCCCCTTCACCATGGGGGATTTCGCAATTAAGCAGGGCTGGCCTACCATGGCCCGGGGGGTATGGCGCGATCAGGAGGCGTACGCGACATTTGTGCGACGGCCGCCATGGTTTCTCATAAACGATACAGCTTTTGTCGATTACGACGGGTATTTTTTTCATCAGGGCCGCACCGATGATGTCATTATTACCTCAGCGGGCAAAACCGGCTTTGCCGAAATAGAAAGGGCACTTGCCGGGCATCCCGCTGTTGCAGAGGCGGCTGTTATCCGCAGCGTCGACGAGCATGGCATGAAGAAGGTGAAGGCTTTTGTTGCCCTTAAAGTAGCCTATAGCCCTTCGCCGCTGCTGCAAAAAAAGATTACAACCTATCTGCTGCAAACGCTTGCTCCTGATCTTGCCCTTGCAGGCATAGAGTTCCGTGACAGTCTGCCCCGGGACAAAGACGGAAAGATTATGCGCCGTGTGCTCAAGGCCTGGGATCTTGGCCTGCCGGTTGGCAGGGTTGGGTAAGAGGTTGTCTCACCAGGCATTTGTTTCCCTTTGTTCATGAGCAAGGGGCACACGAGTCTATCCTGCTGGCATGATTTGAAGAAAGCCTTATTTTCTGTTATATAAATATTATTACGTATCTGAAAGGACGCAGTGTTATAATATTTATATTGGATACCGACTGGTAGGTATTTATTGCGGGTTATTCGTATTAATCAAAAAGGGAGGCCTCTTATGAAAAATAAACAGGTGCAATCATGGCCACTGATTTGTCTGGCGCTGACAGCCGTTCTTTTTTTTAGTACGGCTTGCAAGAAAAAACAGGTGATCGAAGTTATCGGAGGCTATGCCTGGATGGCGAATTTTATGGATCAGAAAGGGTATGTGGCATCCGATGGGGTGTACGGCGTCAATACGCAGTATAATTTCGAAAATACCCTCATCAATCAGGCTGCGGCATGGGTACCCTATGAGGCTGACAATCCGGCCCCCAAGCCTTTTGACTGCGGCGTCTGTCATACGACAGGTTATACGGGCAAAGATGCTGCAACGGCCACAGGCTATGCCGGGTCGGATGCTTGCAAATCTTGTCACAGCTCAACCCATGCCGAGATCATTCAGTCTTTCCCACAGACAGGCCATCAGCATGCGCTGACACCGATTAACGGCGCCGCTCCGGATATGCCCTTTACCGAAATTTCCGAGGCGCCTGAAAAATTCAAATTCGGCTCTACGGGCAAGTATGATTTTACGGCGCTGCCGGGTATTAACGGGCAATGGGTAGAGCCCAATATCGGCTGCGAAGCATGCCACGGTCCTTCTTCTGCCCATGCCAACGCGTCAACGGACCTTGCAAAAAGACCTTCCCTGGATGTCGCGCGGCAGGCCTGCAGCAAATGCCATGTGTCGGGAACAGCGGAGAACGGTGTCGTTACAGCTGACAATGCCATCGAAACCGATGGCAATTTTATAAAATTGGGTCAGGAATGGGAGGAGTGGAACGCAAGCCCGCACAGCAAGCCGGATAATGCCACGGATAATGCCACATACCCGGGATGCGCCACCTGCCATAACCCTCATGCGTCAACAATATATGATAATACGGCAGCAGGTGAGGGCAGAAAAGTCTACACGGATGATAACTGCCGGCAGTGCCATGCAGGCAAAACCGTGGGAATTTCAAAGATGGCTGACGCAGGCGTTATGTGCATCGACTGCCATATGCCCTATGCCGGTAAAGCGGCATTCGGCTATCCGATCATCGGCGCTGAAGGCAATTATGCCTATGCGGGCGATATTCGGTCGCATCAGTTCAAGCTGAGAATTACCGGAAAGAAAAACGAATTCATTGATATAAACACAAAAAATGTGATTCTCGACGCCAAGGGCAAGACGAAGGGTATACCGCTTGATCTGGTCTGCCAGCCATGCCACAGCGCCAACGGACTGAAGCCTCATGGTCTTCCAGCGGCAAAAGCTATAGCAATTTCCACGCTGCAGGACAATGCCGCACAGGTGCATCCTTGACAGGTGAATCCAGTTTAACAGCAGATTGAAAAATTTTGCTATCACAACAATACTAGAAGGAGTCATTCATGGAAAAAGAACTTGAAAAAAAAGAAAAATCGCATGGCCTTGCACGCCGCTCTTTTATGAAGCTGGGTGGTTTTTCCCTGCTGTCATTTTTTACCCTGAACAACGCTAGAAAGGCGCTTGGAGCCGACGAGGACTTCTCCGAACCGGGGATTACCGGTAATATCAAGAGATACTGGGAGGCAGACGGCTTGACCCCCCGCCAAAAAACGGTAAACGTGAGCAAATTGAGCGATGACATCCTCTCGGCCAGAATTGACGGCATCTGGAAACAGTTCAAAGTTAAGGAGCTAAATCAGTCGTTCCGCGATTTTCAGAGCGGTTTACTGGTTGAAATCTATGACTTTATCATGGCAAAAAACATGCCTTTTTTTGGCGGCGTCTACTGCCCGGCCATTATATCCAATGGCGGCATAAAACGGGGCGACAGCCAGTTTAGGCTCAACGGTGCATACAAATTTGTTTTTCCCTGCCCCAAAGAAGAGTATATTGATGAGATTACCAACAAGCTCATGGAACTCAAAGATAAGACTGACGAACGCCGCACGTGGGTGAAGGCTAAGTGGGCTGATCAGAGCCAGTGGAACTATAAGATTCAGGTTGGCCGCGATGAAACTGTCATGGGGCCAGCCGATCAAATTAAGCGCCGAGATGATGCTGTGAACCGGGAGACGCACACGTTCCGCAACCTTATGGAAAATCCCCTGGCAGTAATACTCTACCTGTCGAGCAACAGTTTCATAAGCTACGAATTGAGAACAATCTGCCACTATGCCCCGCCGCCCGCGGACTTTACCACGGTGCCTGAAACATATGAAGAGAAGATATCACGGTTTGTAAATGTGCTCGGGTATACCTCACATCAGGTTGACCATAAATTTCCGGCAATGATTTATTATGTTGTAGAAGCTTTCGACAACAGCATGATAGTCGGCTCCGGCGAAGGTACACGTGTGGTAAAAATCAGGGAGAACATTAAAAATCTGTATGCGAAGGCGAAAGACAGGCTGATTGGCTGATTGCTATCGCAAAAAAGATCATTTGACAGGCGCCCCTGCTATGAACGGCCGGGGCGCTTTTTTATCGGCCTGAAGTGTGCCTGACACGGCGGTATTTTTTAATGCTAATAAGGGTAGTGCTGCTCCGCCTTCCGTATGCTATGCTTATCTTTGCAGGCTGTGTTCTATGTGTGTGTAGGCAGGAGCATGCACTATGGTGAGCCTACATAGCTGGAGGGCATTTATTTATATGGGCATTTGTTTTTTTGCCATGACGCAGGCCAACGCAGGCGCTGGTGAGCCTGCAGCACCCGACAGATATGCCGCAGCCCGACAACACATGGTTGAGCAGGATCTGCAGGGCCGGGATATTGGCGATTCTGCCGTGCTGGCGGCCATGGTAAAAGTGCCCCGGCACCTGTTTGTTGACGGGCGTCATCAGGACGAAGCCTATGCTGACCACCCGCTTCCGATCGGCGAGAACCAAACTATTTCACAGCCCTATATTGTTGCCCTTATGACGCAGCATTTGAAGCTGAAACCAACCGACCGCGTTCTTGAAATAGGCACCGGCTCGGGCTATCAGGCCGCAGTGCTGGCAGAAGTGGCAGGCCGGGTGTATACCATAGAGCTGCATGAGCGTCTTGCATGGCAGGCTGAAAAGCTGCTGCGCACGTTGGGCTACGATACGGTGAGCGTCAGGTGCGGAGATGGTTTTTTTGGCTGGCCTGAGCAGGCACCTTTTGACGCCATCATGCTCACCTGTGCGCCCGTTCAGATCCCCCAGCCGCTCATTGATCAGCTGTGCGAGGGTGGAAGGATCATTGCGCCTGTAGGGGGAGTGCTCCAGGTGCAGGAACTGCTGCTTGGAACGAAAAAACAGGGTCGGATGAGTTTTCAGACTATAGCACCTGTGCGCTTTGTCCCCATGCGCGGGCAGGCTGAAAAAAACACCTGATAAGGTATCCTGCCGACCGGTTCAGACCACCCAAATTCTTCTGTTTATTCCCGCGTATCGACACAGCCCCGGTACTGCCTTTTTCCCAAAACACGGCAAGGAAGAGCTCCTGGACCTACAGGATAATGAAGCTGTGCCCGGAATTTGCATACCCGATAAAAGATCGAAAAGGATAATTGACGCATGGAGGGTAACCTGCTATGATGAGTGAAAATTGCAAGGAAAATCAATCATTAAAAAATTCTAATCTTATGCAGCACGCACTTGCCACCACCCTGCCCGAGGTTCTTATCGCCTCGGGAAAAGTAACGGAAGACATCCTCAAAACGGTCACGCAAGAAGAAGGCCTGCCCCCCTATAAGGCCTGCCAGCGCCTGATCGACATGGGCTTTATTGCCGAGGAGGAGATGCTGAAGATTTTCAGCGCTCATTTTAAGTATCCGTATGTTTCGCTGAAGAATTTTCAGCCCAAGGATATATTTATAGAGGGCCTGTCGGAAAATTTCATGCGTGAGTCCAAATGCGTGCCCATTGAAATGAACGATTCAAGCATGAAGGTCGCTATAAATAATCCTTTTGACTGGCCAGCACTTGATGCCGTTAAAATGGTCACCGGCCGAGACATTGATGTGTGTCTTGCAAAAGACGCCGAGATCTCGGACTCCATAGAGAAAATTTTCAGCACCGGCGCATCGGCCATGGACCGCCTGATTGAAAGCACCGGCGGGAACGATGCAGGGGAGTTCTCCCTGGAGGATGACGGCGACGTGGATCACCTGAAGGATCTGGCATCCGAGGCGCCGGTCATACGGCTTGTGAATATGCTGATTTCGCGGGCCATAGAGCTCAAGGCCAGCGACATCCACTTCGAGCCGTTCGAGAAAAGCTTTCATGTGCGCTACCGCATCGACGGCGTACTTCATGATGTGGAGTCGCCCCCGAAGAACCTTCAGGCTGCGGTCATCTCTCGTATAAAAATCATGTCAAAGCTCAATATCGCCGAGCGCCGGCTGCCGCAGGACGGGCGGATCAAGCTGCGGGTTATGGGCAAGGAAATCGATTTCCGCGTTTCAACGCTGCCGACTCTCTACGGCGAAAGCGTTGTCATGCGTATTCTTGACAGCGAAAGCATCGTGTTCGACCTTGACCTGCTGGGTTTCCCGACCCATGAGCTTCAGCATTTCGAAGACCTGATTCGCAAGCCCTACGGCATCATTCTGGTTACGGGCCCAACGGGTTCGGGCAAGACCACCACGCTCTACAGCGCTCTGAGCAAGATCAACAATAACGAAAACAAGATTATTACGGTCGAGGATCCGGTCGAGTACCAGCTGAGCGGCGTCAACCAGATTCACGTCAAGCCCTCCATCGGACTTACTTTTGCCAGCTGCCTGCGCTCAATTCTTCGGCAGGATCCCGATATCATTATGATCGGCGAAATTCGCGATGCAGAAACCGCCGAAATAGCCGTTCACTCGGCCCTTACCGGCCACCTGGTCTTCTCTACCCTGCACACAAACGATGCAGCCGGCGCTGTGACGCGCCTGCTGGAAATGGGCATGGAGAATTATCTCGTATCCTCAAGTCTGCTGGGCATCATGGCTCAGCGCCTTGTGCGCGTCATTTGCCCGCACTGCAAGGAAGAATATCCCGCAACAGAGGAAATACTGCGAGAAATGGGCCGGGATCCGGCAGGCGCCGGCAGTGTTATGCTCGCCCGCGGCAAAGGCTGTGAGCTTTGTGCCAATACGGGCTACCGGGGCAGGTCCGGCATCTACGAACTGCTGCTCATGCATGAAGATGTGCGCAAGCTCATCCTTGCTCAGGCCGACAGTAAAGCTCTCAAGGACCGGGCCCGTGAGCTTGGTATGCAGACGCTGCGCGAGGCAGGCTGGGACAAAGTGATCGCCCAGGAGACCACGGTATCCGAAGTGATACGCGTGACGCAGGTTGAATAGGGCGGTTTAATTGGTTTCATTAGTTCAATTGGCTTTTAACCAATAGAACCAATAGAACCAATCGAACTAATGAAACCAATAATATAATTTATGCCTGAATATATCTATAAAGCAACCGACCGCACCGGTAAGGTGATGGAAGGCAGTTTTGATGCTGTCGATGAAGCTACGGTGGTGAGCCGCCTGCGGGGTATGGGCTGTATGCCCATTCGCATTGAGCAGGCCATAGGGGGTGCCAAGCCCCGCTCCCGCAAAATGTCCATCAACATAGATTTTAAAACCGGGCTTTCATCAAAGTTCAAACGGGTCTCAGGCACGGAGTTGCTGTCATTCACGCAGGAGCTTGCGACCTTGATCCGGGCGGGCCTGCCGCTTGACCGCGGGCTTTCCGTGGTCATAGAAATTACGGAAAATGAAGTGCTCAAAGACATCACCGGGGAAGTGCTTCGTGATGTGCGCGGCGGCAAATCGTTTTCCGAGGCGCTTGCCAAAAACCCGAAAGTCTTCAACCGCCTCTATGTCAACATGATCAAGGCCGGCGAAGCTGGCGGTATTCTGGACGTGGTGCTTGAGCGGCTGGTGGATTTTCTCGAGCGGTCCCAGGAGCTGAAGCGCACCGTCGTCGGCGCCATGATTTATCCATTGGTGCTGATTTTCGTCATGGGCATCGTCATGGCGGTGCTGCTCATCTTTGTTGTGCCGCGGTTTGTCGGTATCTTTGAAATGATGCATCAGGAGTTGCCACTTCCGACCCAGGTGCTTCTAACGATCAGCATGATCGCGCAGCATTACTGGTGGCTGATTATCGGCGCCGGCATCGGCCTGTATGTCTGGTTTAAAAAGTACACCTCCTCGGAAAAGGGCAAGCTGGTCTGTGACAAACTCATGCTTAAGCTGCCCCTGATCAATGCGCTGATTCTGAAGATAGAAGTGGCGCGCCTCAGCCGCACGCTCGGAACGCTCATCACCAGCGGCGTGCCGCTGCTGCAGGCGCTGGGAATTGTGCGGGAAATCATCGGCAACCTGATTATTGCAAATTCTATAAACAGCATTCAGAAGGCCGTGAAGGAAGGCAAAGGCGTATCGCTTCCCATGCGCAGCCTGGGAATTTTTCCCTCTCTTGCCGTGCATATGATCCGCGTGGGCGAGGAAACGGGCAAAATGGAGGAGATGCTTATCCGCGTGGCCGACACCTATGACCGGGACGTGCAGGTTACGGTAAAGC
>CAIWCT010000112.1 GCA_903911225.1 uncultured delta proteobacterium | reverse complement strand
CCGGCCGCGGATGGTCTGTATGAGCTTTTTATCGAAGTCGGCGTCGATTTTGTTGCGCAGATAGTTGATGTAGACATCGATCACATTGGTGTTGGTATCAAAATCAATGTCCCATACATGCTCGGAGATCATGGTGCGGGTAACCACGGTGTCGGCATTGCGCATGAGATAGTCAAGCAGGGCAAACTCCCGGGAGGAAAGCACGATGTCCCTGGCGGCGCGGGTTACTTTATGCGAGAGCAGATCAAGGACAAGGTCTGCGACCTGCAGCCGCGTAGCGGGCTGCACGGACTTGCGCAGCAGAACGCGCATGCGGGCCAGCAGCTCCTCAAAGGCAAACGGCTTGGTGAGATAATCATTTGCCCCGGCGTCCAGGCCCGTCACCTTGTCCTGCACCGAGGTCTTGGCCGTGAGCATGATGACGGGGGCTTCGAGCTTGTCGGCGCGCAGTTTTTTACACAGGGTCACGCCGTCGCATTTCGGGAGCATGAGGTCAAGGATGATAAGGTCGTAGTCGTTTACCGAGGCCAGCTCATAGCCCTCGTCACCGTCTGCGGCCACGTCAACAGCATAGCCCTCCTCTTTCAGGCCGCGCTTTACGAACCCGGCTATTTTTTTTTCATCTTCAACGACAAGTATGCGCATAGTTTTATCAGTGAAAAGGTTACTTTTTATTCTGCGGCCTGCGGAGCTTCCCTGTCAGCGTCGTGCTCGTCATCGGCAGCAGAAAGGGCGGCGGCCTCCTCGCGCAGTATTCGCCGCAGGTTTTTGCCGGCAAGGTTGCGCGGAATAGAATCCCGGAATATCACCTTGCGCGGCGCCTTGTAGCGAACGAGATGCTCCTTGCAGAAACGTGCTATCTCGTCGGGTGTTGCAGCAATGCCTTCCTTCAGCACCACGAAGGCATAGACCCGCTCGCCCCTGATTTTATCGGGCATGCCGATAACGGAGGCATCAGCTACTTTGGGATGGGTGAGCAGAAACTCCTCTATCTCGCGGGGGTAGATGTTGAACCCCTCGGAAATGATCATATCTTTTTTGCGCTCGACTATATAGAAATACCCTTCTTCGTCCATGCGGGCGATATCGCCGGTGTACAGCCAGCCGTCGCGCAGGGTCGCAGCAGTTTCTTCGGGGCGGTTCCAGTAGCCCTTCATCACCTGCGGGCCCCGGATGCACAGCTCTCCGGTTGAGCCCTCAGGCAGGTCCTGGCCGGTCTCCATGTCCACGACCTTGCAGTCCGTGCCTGATACGGGAAGGCCGATGCTGCCGTCCTTGCGCACGCCGCCGCGGGGGTTGCAGTGCGTAACCGGCGATGCTTCCGACAGTCCGTAGCCCTCAATGATGATGCCCCCGGTGATCCGCTCGAAGTCTTTGAGCACCTTGTGAGGCAGGGGCGCTGCGCCCGAGATGCAGAAGCGGATCGTGGAGATATCGTATTTGCCCAGATCGCGGAAACTGCCCAGAACGCTGTAGATTGTCGGGATGCCGGGCAGCACCGTAGCCTTATGGGAATCGATGGCCTTGAGAATATCTTTGGCTACGAATTTTGGAAACAGCACAATGGTGGCGCCTGCCGACAGGGGCAGATTCAGCGCCGTTGCCATGCCGTAGGTATGAAAAAACGGCAGCACGGATATGAAAATTTCTTTGCCCGGCCGCAGCCCCGTGTACCAGTGGCGGATCTGGGTATTGTTGATAACGATATTTTTATGGGTGAGCATAGCCCCTTTGGCAGAGCCTGTGGTGCCGCCGGTGTACTGCAATATGGCAAGATCATCGCCCGAGAGCTGCGGCAGCTTGCACTCGGGGGCCTTGGTTTTCATGAGCCTCTGGTAAAACATGACCTCGTTTTTTTCCTCAAGCGGTACATTCTCTGTTCCCTTTTGGGCGATTATGGGGTAAATAAACTTCTTTAAAGGCGGCAGATAATCCTGAATTTTACCGACGATAATGCGCTTCAGGCCAACCGAGGGCTGCACTTTGTATACCTTCGGATACAGCAGGTCAAGTGTCACCAGGGTCTCGGCCCCCGAGTCCTTAATTTGAAACTCAAGCTCTTTTTCGGTGTACAGCGGGTTGGTGGGAACGATCACCGCACCCAGCCGCAGCGCGGCATAGTATGCGATGATGAAATGGGGGCAATTGGGCAGAAACAGAGCGACCCGGTCGCCCCTGGCAAGGCCGATTTTGTGCAGAACACGGGTGCACTGCTGCACTGCCTCCCAGAGGGCGGCATAGGTCATGGTATAGCCGAAAAAGTCAACGGCAGTCTGCCCGCCGAAATCAGCAATTCTTTTTTCAAGCAGTGAGGGGATAATGCTTCCGTCATAGTCGTCAATGCCTAACGGAACTTCCGGGTCATAGCACTTAAACCAGAGCTTTTCTGTCACGGGACACTCCTTTGTGTTAAGTGGTTCAGAATTTAAATTGTTAGCAACTGTATCTAAATCATTCCATAAAGACAAGTTTTTTATAAAACCAATGAAGCGAAATGATGCATTTTTTGCAACTCTTGCGGGCGTACTGCTTGTCTTGATATTTCCCCGGCTGAACCTGTGGGTGCTTGCCTGGGTGAGCCTTGTGCCGCTGCTTGCTGTTGCGGACGGCAAACAGGAAGCAGCGGGATTTAAGCTGGGGTGGCTTGCCGGGACGGTCTTTCACGCAGGCCTTGTGTACTGGGTCACCGTTTCCATGACCCTGTACGGCAAGCTGCCTTTTGCCGTGTCGGTGCCCATACTGCTCGTCTTTGCCTCATTTCTCGGGCTTTTCACCGGCCTGCCGGTATGGGCAGCCTGCTTTGTGCAGCAGCGCCGCGGCTGGAGCTTTTCGCTCACCTTCCCCTTTTTTTGGGTAGCAGTCGAGCACCTCAAGTCATGGTTCCTGACCGGATTTCCCTGGGATAGTATCGGATACTCGCAGTACCGCCAGTTGCCCCTGATCCAGATCGCCGACATCACCGGTGTCTACGGCGTGAGCTTCCTCATCGTCTGCGTCAACTGCGCCGTGTATGCCATCATGCGCAATTTTAAGAAAAAAGGCAGCCTGCCCTATGTCGAGATAGCGCTATCGGCTCTGCTGCTGATTGCTGCTGTGGGCTACGGCGTAAAAAAAATAAACCACATCAATGATGGGGCTCCCGGCCAGGCGGTGCGCGTGGCGCTGGTGCAGCCAAATATTTCTCAGGACCTCAAATGGGATCCCGCCTATCTTGAACAAACGTTGGCAAAATTCAAGCGCCTTACGCTCCAGACCAGAGGGGATGCGCCTGCCCTGGTTGTCTGGCCCGAGTCGGCAACGCCCTTCTTTTTTCAGTCGGAGGAAACCTATCGGGCATATGTGGCAGGGATCGTACAGGATCTCAACGGCGGCCACCTGCTTTTTGGCAGCCCTTCATGGGAAGAGTCCGAAGGCGACACGATGCGCTATCATAACAGCGCGTTTTTAATCGGCCCCGGGCAGGACATTGTCGGCAGATATGACAAGCTTCATCTCGTGCCTTATGGCGAATATGTGCCCCTGGCGCAGCTTTTCCCCTTCATACAGAAAATGGTCGAGGGCATCGGCGACTTCAGCCCCGGTGAAACGCTGAGCATGACTAGCCTTCCCGGCTGCCGCTTCGGCACTGTCATCTGCTATGAAATCATATTCCCGGATCTGGTGCGTCAGTTTGCCCTCTCCGGCGCACGGTTCATTATCAATATAACCAATGATGCATGGTTCGGCACGACCAGCGCACCCTATCAGCACCTTGCCATAACAGCGCTGCGGGCGGTTGAAAACAGGCGCTACATCGCCCGGTGCGCCAATACCGGCATCAGCGCGGTTATCGCCCCCACGGGGGCCATACAGCAGCAAACAGAGCTCTTTACGGAAGCCGTGCTTCCTGCTACCATATACTGCCGTGACGATGTGACCGTGTATACCCGCTACGGCGATCTCTTTTCGTGGTTCTGTTGGGCCTTCAGCATTGTTTGTTTACTGTGCGCCTGCCGACGCAGGCGAAAATTATAGTCTAAGGAGATAGCAGTATGCTCAACCAGTGGAAAGAAAAAATAAAAGGGCTTGAAAAACGCATGGAAACCATTCGAGGTTATCTTTGACATCCCCGGCAAACAATCCCGGCTGGAAGAGCTTGAAACAATAGGCGCCGACCCTGATTTTTGGAAGGATACCCGGGAAGCGCAGAAAGTAAACCGCGAGCGCAAGATAATCGAGACCAGCCTTGCCGCCTGGACCGGCCTGCAGAAAAAAGCGGAAGACTGCGCGGTGCTGCTGGAGCTTGCGGGCGAGACCGAAGAGGATGCCGACCTTGAGGCTGAGATGCATATCACGGCCGATGAGCTTGAGCGCGCGGTGGAGGATTTGGAATTCAAAAAAATGCTCAGCGGCGAAAGCGATGAGAGCAATGCTTTCCTGAGCATTCATGCCGGCGCCGGCGGCACCGAAGCGCAGGACTGGGCAAGCATGCTCATGCGGATGTATTTGCGATGGGCCGAGCGCCGCGGTTTTAAAACCGCGCTCATCGACGAGCTTGAGGGAGAAGAGGCCGGCATCAAAAGCGCCACCATACTGGTGACCGGCGATTATGCCCACGGCTATCTCAAGGCCGAGGTCGGCATACACCGCCTGGTGCGCATCTCTCCCTATGACGCCAATGCGCGGCGCCACACCTCATTCGCCTCGGTGTTTGTGTACCCGGAAGTTGATGAAAATATCGAAATAACCATCGATGAAAAGGATTTGCGGGTCGACACCTATCGGGCAAGCGGCGCCGGGGGGCAGCATATCAACAAGACCTCATCAGCCATACGCATAACACATATCCCGACCAATATCGTCGTGCAGTGCCAGAACGAGCGCTCCCAGCACATGAACCGCGCCATGGCCATGAAAATGCTGAAAGCCCGGCTGTATGAGGCAGAGCTGAAAGAGCGGGAGAAAGAGATGGATAAGCTCCATGCCGATAAAAAGCAGATAGGCTGGGGAAGCCAGATTCGCTCCTATGTGCTGCAGCCCTATCAGCTCGTGAAGGACCATCGCACGGATTTGGAAATTGGAAATGTCAACGCCGTGCTTGACGGCGATATCGACCGGTTTATTGAAGCCTATCTCATGAGTTGACGGAGGCGCCATGAAAAATATCGCAAATTTTTTGTTTGAAGTAGGCATGCTGAAACGCACGCCGCGCTCGGGCAATCAGTTTCTGGGTTCGGGCAGCGAGTCGGTGGCCGAGCATATCTGCCGCGTGACCTATATCGGCTATGCCCTTGCCAAGCTTGACGGCGGGGTCGATGAAGCAAAGCTTCTCAAGATGTGCTTTCTGCATGATTTGCATGAGGCGCGCACGGGCGACATGAATTACATGAATAAAAAGTATGTTCAGGTCGATGAGGACAAGGCCCTGCAGGATCTCTGCGAAACGATTCCCTTCGGTGAGGAGATTCTGCAGGTAACCGGCGAGTTCAACGGCCGGGAGACCAGAGAGGCCATGCTTGCCTATGACGCCGATCAGATCGAGCTGATACTGATGCTCAAAGAGTACAAGGATCTCGGCAACAAGTATGCCGACGAATGGATCGGTTTTGCCCTCAAACGGCTCAAAACCGATGCCGGGAAAAGGCTGGCCCAGGAAGTCATTGAGACTGACTGGACGCTGTGGTGGTTCAAAGACAAAAGCGACTGGTGGGTTTCGGGTGAAGACACCGGATCGCAAACGGCGCCAAAATAAAATGCAGGTGAGGCAAAAAAAAATTTTTTATTGACCGGGCAAAGCCGAAAAGTATGTTTGGGAATTTTGAATTGTAACTATTCAGGTAACAAGGCTCAAGAAAACTGAACATCTACTATCCAACACAAAACGGCCAACCCGGCGATTAAGGATAATAAAATATTTGGTACGTGCAGGCCACTGCGCCTTTTTAGGGTTTTGTTTTTTCTTTTTCCCTCCCCTGGTGGGAGGGATACAGGGTAATACATGTGAATTAAGTGCAGCGTATTTCTTCCTCGCCCCCGCGAGGGGGAGAGGATTAGAGGTGAGGGGGCATTTT
>CAIWCT010000111.1 GCA_903911225.1 uncultured delta proteobacterium | reverse complement strand
GAAGCTCGGCATTCAGGATGCCCGCGCATTTACGCCCGGCAAAATCCAGAAGGCCAACCGTAAAATTTTATTTATCGATGAGCTGAACCGCGTACCGCAGCGCACGCAGAACACGCTGGTGCAGGTGCTTGAAGAAGGCATTACCACCATCGCGGGGTTTGATCTTACCTCAACGGTTGATACGCTCGTTGTGGCAACGGAAAACCCCGAGGAGTACGCGGGAGCTGAGCGCGTGAGCGAAACCCTGTCCGACCGGTTCGAGCAGGTGCGCATAGGCTACCCCTGCGCCGAGGACGAACAGGAGATTATCGCCCGCTACGGCAAGCGCATCGAAGGCGTAAAGGCATCCGATGATATCATCCGCCAGTCCGTGGCGATCAGCAATGTAGCCCGCAGCATGCCCGACGAGCTTGAGCGACTCCCCAGCGTGCGGGCAACACTTTCAATATTTGAGCAATCGCAGGCCCTTGCGCGCCTCAAAGGCGCAAAGTCGGTCGGCAAGGCCGATGTAGAAACCGCCGCGCGGCGCGTGCTTGAAGGCCGCCTTGCTGTAAGCAGCGAAAGCAAATATTTCGAGAAGCAGGATCTGCTTATCGAAAAAATTATCGACCAGTCGAAGAAAAAATAACATTTTTTCTTGTAGCGACAATTCATAAATTGTCGCTACGTTGGAATTTTGCGCACCAAAGCTCACTATGCAGCCATCAATCAACCTCACCATATTCGATCTTCAGCGGGCGCTTGCGCGGGGCGTCAGGCTCAAGGAGCTTGAGGCGCAGCTGCTCAAGCGTTTAAAGTTGCCTGCGGCCAGCCGTACTGGAGCCGGACCTCTCTATCTGCTGGAGCAGACCTCGCCCGAACTTGCCGGGGTCGTGCGGCAGTGGATGAGCGGCGAGTGGCGGCAGCCGGCACAGAGGCCTAAAAGCGATTTCCCATTTGTGCTGGCGCCTGTAAGCACCAGAGGCATGCAGGCAGCGGCTTATATAAAAAAGCTTGCCCCTTCCGGCATGCCTGCCGTGATCGCCATAGACGCATCACCGGCTGAAGTTGGCGCAGCGCTCCAGTATGCCTGCAGCCTGCCCTACGGCCTGCAGGCGCCCGTGCGCATTGCGCATATGTACAAAGAGCATATAGTTCAGGAGCTTGAATTTCAATCGGGCGATTTTTTATGCGAGCTTGCCGTCTGGTGCCTCCAGAACCGGCTTCCGCTGGTGCCGCTCGATATATCGCAGCATCTGGTGGTATCGGAATTTCAGTTCCTCTATAACCAGATGCTTGCGGACTCGCAGGCCGAATTCGCCCGGGAGGCGCACCACAAAAAAGCCGCATCAGAGCTTGAGCGACTTGCCTCGTCGCTCGCGCAGCAGGTGTTTGGCGCGGGGCTCAATTTAAGGACCGAGCGCGAGGATATCATCTCCCGCTCCTGTTATATTGCAAGCAGGCTTCTTGATCTTGCGGGGCACCTTTCCGCAAAGGGCTCAGTAAAAAGGCCGGTTATCGCCTTCTACAAAATGCAGCTCAGCCTTGACCTGCCGCCCCTTGCGCGCATGTTTTTTTCAACCCCTGCGGCAGTGGCTGAAATGTATCAGCCGCTTGAGCCCCAGCGTTCGGGTACTTTTATGATGGGTCATCTTGAACCCAAGGGGCAGGGCAGGCCCGAGATAAGCCACGGCGCCCACGCCGAAAAGATGCGCAAAGCCCTT